>JBAZRV010000003.1:0-140050 GCA_041662745.1 Patescibacteria group bacterium
ACGGAACGGACAAAAAAACAAAATCAAAATTTATTAACCGCAGGCCGCCAGAATCCAGCCAGCCAAAGAAGCCAATTACACAAACTTAATTACAGACCCTTTCCTGTCGGTCTTTGGCTGGCGGTTCCGGCGCAAGCGGCTACGATTATCAATCATCCGGACAACTCGGCTATTGCCGTTAACACCACTTGGCATGACGGCGAGGTCCATGTGATTGCCGATGGCGCTACTTTCTGGGTTAACCCTAATGCTAAATTGGTTATTGAAGCGGGGGTGGTGCTGAAAGTCGGCTACAATTCCGTTATCAGGGTTAATGGCGATTTGGCCGTCAAGGGCACGGCCGATAAGCTGGTGGAAATCGTTTCTTTGCGCGATGACACTGTCGCCGGCGATACGAATGGCGATGGTTTGGCGACTGTTGCCAATCTTAACGATTGGCGAGGGATTATGCTGGAAGGTCACCGTTACAATTCCATAGTTAATGCGGAATTCAATTATGCGGTCATTAAGCACGGCGGCCGGGGCTGGCCCAGGGGCATGGTTATTAATACAACCAAAGTTGCTTCATTGAAGATTGATCATTGCAATATTATTGATAATAGCGGTATTGTATTTATTGATGCCTCCTCCGGAAATGTCAGCATTCATAACTCTAATTTTTATAGTCCCGATTTTTGCGATTATAATGACAGCGTTAATTTGTGCCATTGGGATAATGGCGTTACTAATTTTTCTTCTCAGACTACTGATTTAAGCAATAATTATTGGGGTTCGCCGGCCGGACCGACTTATACCACCGGTCCCGACCCGACGGTTTTCACCGGTGTGGTTTTGGGCAATCCGGTTAACGGCAATGTGATTTACCAGCCGTTTGCCACTCAACCATTTGTTTTTGGCGTTAAAGAGTTGAACCCGGTAATATTGATACCTGGTATTATGGGCAGTTGGAACGTTTCCGGCCAGTGGCGGTTGGATCCGGTTTTACACACCTATGACGATTTGTGGGCCGCGCTTCAGGTCGCCGGATATGAAGAAGGCAAGACTTTATTTGCCTTGCCCTATGAATGGCGACACTCCAATTTGGATACCATGACGCATTTGCGCGATAAGATTAATGAGGTAAAAGAGATTTGCCAATGCGACAAAGTTGATTTGATCGGCCATTCCATGGGCGGATTGGTAGCGCGCGCCTATATTGAGGGGCCGTTTTACGGCGATGATGTGGATAAGGTGGTATTTTTGGCCACGCCGCATCGCGGTGCCACTAAAACTTATTTAATGTGGGAAGGGGGAAGTGTTGGAATAATGTGGTTTGATCAAATACTACAAAGAATTTTTGATGTCGAGGCAGAATCAAATGGCTACGGTTATATTTCCCAGTATCTCAAGAATTATCCTATTTTGTCGGTTAAAGAGCTTTTGCCGATTTATGATTATTTGCGCGACAAGGCAACCGGATTATTAAGAAATTATCCTGACAATTATCCGCGCAATGAGTTCTTGGAATTTTTGAATTCGCCTGACGCCTTGGCAAAACTGAGCGCCGTTAAAATTTTTAATTTTATCGCCAACAGCGGAGATGACAGCACTGTTGATTCTTTGCGCGTAGTTTCCAGCTCCAGCGCTTTTAGTGAATGGGAATACGGTTATCCGGAAAATTATGATTCTTTTTTCGGTGATCATGGTTTGGAGTATAACGCCGGCGACACCACCGTACCGCAAAGAAGCAATATTGATTTCGCCGGCGCTGAAAATATTTTTATAAATAGTGATCATACCAGCATCATTACTGACGCGCAGAAGGCTGTAATCAAAGACTTGACCGGCATTGAGCCGACACAGGAAATAAGGCAGAATCTAATACGGAAAGTTTTTATGGTTAGGATTTTTTCTCCGGCTGATTTTTTGATTGTCGCGCCGGACGGCAAGCGTTTAGGCCGCGATAGCCAGACCGGTCAGGATGTTTCAGAAATTTCCGGCGCTTATTATTCGGGCAGCGCCGGCGGACCGGAGTATGCCATTATTCCCGAACCGTTAGCCGGCGATTATCGGATCGGGTTATCGGGCACGGGCAATGGCGAATACCGATTAAGCGCCAGTCTTATCAGCGATGCCATATCCGCAGACAACGATTTCAGCGGTCAGATCGTTACGGGTCAAAGCAGGGATTTTGTTGTCAGTTATTCGGACGCGGCAGGAGCTGGCGAACTTAAGCCTCAAGACAATACTCCGCCGATTATAACTATCATGAGTCCTGATGCTGTCTCCGCTTATCTTCGCCGTAGCGAGCTCAAGCTTGATTATGCGGTTAGCGATGATTTTTCCGGTGTCGGCGAAATTGCCCTTGCCATTGACGGACAAGCCATTGCCACTGCAACTGTTGATTTGTCGGCCTATGTTGCCGGCCAACACTTGCTGAGTGTTACGGCGCGCGATTTGGCTGGCAACGAGGCAACAGCCACAACGGTCTTTATCGTGTCTGCCTCCATTGTTTCCGCCATAGCGGATATCAATGATTTTTACAGCCAGGGCTTGATCAGCAAGAAAAATCAGAATTTGCTTGCCAATCCTTTGGAATTATTGCAAGTAAAGTTCAGGGTTAACGATTTGGCCTTATTTTTAGCTCAAAGAGCTCGTGATTTGTTGGCTGACAATGATAAATTAAAACCGGCGGTTAAGGAAAAGTTATTAGGCGAAGCTGATAAGGCCATAGAAAAAATAAAGACGAACAGGCGGGAAATAATAACTAAACAGCTGGATATTTTTGATAAGCGACTGGACGAAGAAATGATTGCCGGTCAAGTTTATGATATACTTAAGGCAGACAGTATTTATTTAAGAAATAATCTATAAAAATATGAACAGTAAAAGTAAGAATTGGTTATTGATTTTATTTGCAGTTGTACTAGTAATAATTTCAACTCCGATTTTTGGTTTGTTTTATAAGTTGTATTTTGGACCAGTTACGGGCGGATTTTTTTGGGGGCCAAGTCATCAAGAAAATATACCTGGATTTTTTATGAGTTATGTTTTTGTAGTTACTGTGATTAGCACTGTATTTATAAGCAGGAATAAATACAAAATTATTTTTGCTCTGTTAATTATCCCATTTTTATTAATTATTACTTTTAGATTAGGAAATGATTTAGTTATAGATTCAATCTTAGTTTTTTTTGGCTGGTTAATTGGTGAAGGTGTTTTGCGTTTATATCAAGTATACCAAGCGTCAAAGAATAAGAAAAAATAGCGTTGAACATAATGCCTGCCGTTAGTTTGACCGCTAATGGCAGGCGAGCAATATTGAGGTTAAAATATAATTTGACGGAAAAATTCAACAGTGCTATAATGCAATTGACAACTGAATAATTATCAAGAGTGCGGTGAGGGATCCAGCCCGATGAGCCGCCGACAACCGCCGAATTATCGGAAAGGTGCCAATTCTGGCCCAGTAATGGGGGAGATAAGTTTTACGATTTTATTCTTCCTCAAAAGGGAAGGATTTTTTTATAAAAAATAATATAAAACCTATGACCAAGACCATTCTTAAGACTTGCGAATCGGTGTGCGCCGGCCACCCGGACAAAATTTGCGATCAAATCAGCGATGCTGTTTTAGACGCCTGTCTATCCCAGGATCCAAGCTCTCGCGTCGCTTGCGAATGCTTGATCAAGGATGACAATCTGATTATGGCCGGAGAAATCACCAGTAACGCGCAGGTTGATTATGTCGGAATCGCCAAGCAGACGCTTAAAGAAATCGGTTACACGCCGGAAGAGGTGGACGGTTTTAAAATTCAATCGCTTATCAGCAAGCAATCGCCGGACATTGCTCAAGGCGTGGACGCCGGCGGAGCGGGGGATCAAGGCATGATGTACGGTTACGCCTCGGCGGAAACCGAAGAGTTGTTGCCCTTGCCCTTGGTTTTGGCTCATAATCTCTGTCGGAAGTTGGCTGACTTGCGCCAATCGGATCAGAACAGTCCGCTTAAGCCGGATGGCAAGGCGCAGGTGACTATCAGATATGAAAACGGCCGACCCGTAGCCGCTGATGCCATCGTCGTCTCCACCCAGCATTCCGCGGAAATCAGCCAGTATGATTTGGAGCAATATGTTTTGAAAAATGTGATTATTCCCGTGGCCGGAGATTGGCTGGTGGCCGGCTTGACCGTTAATCCGCATCTGAAAAAGTCATTGGCCGAACCGACCAAAATTTTTATCAACCCGACCGGACGGTTTGAAGTGGGCGGTCCGTTCGGCGATTGCGGAGTTACCGGCAGGAAAATCGTTGTGGACACATACGGCGGTATCGGCCGAGTGGGTGGCGGAGCTTTTTCCGGCAAGGATCCGTCCAAAGTTGATCGCAGTGCCGCTTATATGGCGCGTTACCTGGCAAAAAAATTAGTGTCGCTCGGTTATGGCGATGAAATTGAAGTCCGTTTGGCTTATGCCATCGGCGTGGCCCAGCCGATTGACGTTTCAGTGGATGTTATTACGTCCGTCGCCGAAGATTCATTAAATCTAAAAGCCAAACCGGCGCTTGATCCCGTGGCTTATATTTTGGCCAACTTTGATTTGTCTCCCGCCGGCATCATCAAATTATTGGATTTAAGACAGCCGGTTTATCGCCAGACAGCCGCTTACGGTCATTTTGGCCGGTCGGAATTCAGCTGGGAGAAATGAAGTTGATCCCGCCGCCAAGCGGTCGGGGCATCAGGATTTTGATTTGATGTATTGCGCGCTGATTTTTTATGGTATAATTACAATATAACTTGTAATTATATGAAAAAAAATTTAATTTTAGTTTTAGTGGCGGCGGGGTTGCTGACGGCCGTTTCGGTTAGCGCCCATCAGTCGCGTTTGGCTTATCGGATGACGGCGGCCAAAGATGCGCCCATTGTTATTACTAATGCCGATGTCTCGCAAGCATTCTACGGCCAACTTAAGGGGGAGATTGATTATTATGATTTACAGCTGGCCTCGCCGTTAGATTTCTATTTTCAAATTTTAGTGCCTGATATCGCCGATATTCGCACCAGTCTGATAGCGCAACTAAACGATAGCAATGGCAAGCCGCTAGCAGTCTTGAACGGGCTGGGTTATCCTTGGCAGAAATTCCATGAGGATTTCGCCGGCGATGATTATTTGCAGGGGCCGGAAAAAAAGATCAGTTTGCCGGCCGGCGATTACCGCCTCATGGTTTCCAGCCCCAACAATCTGGGTAAGTATGTATTGGTGGTAGGAGAGAAAGAATCATTCCCGTTGGGCGAGTCATTGAAGACGTTACGGCTCTTGCCCGGATTGAAAAAGTTTTTCAATAAGCCGCTGTGGGCGATTTATGAGGGTCGCATCGGTTCCGGCTTGCTTGTCGCCACCTTAATCGTTTTGGCAGTAATTCTCTTGATTGTCGGTTTTGTCTTATTTGAGCGGCGCAAAAAAAAGTAGAAATGACTGATTTTAACTCCGGCCGGCCAAAGCCGGAGTTTGTTTTAAGGTTAGTTGCCAAAATAATGCCTTTTTGTTAAACTTTATCCTGTTATGGCTAATTCTGAATTACCGCGATTAAAATGCAGTCTGCGCCGTCTGGCCAGCCCGGCCAAAGCCGCCATTCTGTCGCGGTTTTTTAAAACCGGCCAGGGACAGTATGGTGAGGGTGATAAATTTCTTGGCGTAGCGGTGCCGGAGCAGAGAAAATTGGCGCGTCAGTGCAATCAGCTGGCTTTAAGCGATTTGGAAAAATTACTGCACAGCGGAATCCATGAAGAACGCCTGACCGCTTTGATTATTTTGGCTGATCAATTTAAGCGTGGCGACAGTAAAATCCAAGGGAAAATTTTTAAACTGTATCTTAAGAACACCCGCTATATTAATAATTGGGATTTGGTAGATTTGAGCGCGCCCAATATCGTCGGCGCTTGGTTATATCGGCGCGATCGTAGGATTTTGTATCGTTTGGCCGAATCAAAGTTGCTATGGGACAGGCGTATTGCCATGTTAGCCACATTCTACTTTATTTGCCGAGGCGATTGCGTTGATACCATAAAAATCGCTAAGATTCTTTTGACTGATCAGCATGACTTGATACATAAGGCCGTCGGCTGGATGTTAAGGGAGGTAGGCAAGCGAGGCAACGAAAAAGAATTGAAATTTTTTTTGGATCAGCATTCAGCTCGGATGCCGCGAACGATGTTGCGTTATGCCATTGAGCGATTGCCAACCGGGGAGCGCAAGAAATATTTAGCCAACAAGGAGGTTTAAAATATGAAAGTAAAAGCATCATTGCATGTGCACACTAAGGAGGATGTCCAAGACGGCAAGATAATCAATTACACCACCCAAGAGGTGATTGATCGGGCCGCTGTTTTGGATTTTAAGGTTTTAGCCGTGACCAACCATGATAAATTCGTCTGCGATCCCGTCATGGTGGCCTATGCCAAGACCAAAGGCATTTTGCTTTTGCCGGGGGTTGAAGTCCGCCTGAAGCGCAAGCACATGCTGATTTTAAATTGCGGTGCCGAAGCCGATGAAGTGGCTGACTTTGATCGGTTGGCCAAATGGCGACAGGAGCATCCCGAGTCTTTTATTATCGTACCCCATCCCAATCATGGTATGGGGGTATCGTTGGGACTTAAGGATTTACGTCGTTATCATGATCTTTTTGACGCGGTGGAGCATAGTTGGTTTTATAGCAGATGGCTTAATCCCAACAAAAAAATTGAACGGGCGTGTGAAGAATTGCATAAGCCGTTTATCGCCACCTCCGATCTGCACACCATGGATTATTTAGCCGGCGATTACGCTGTTTTGGATGTGCCGGAATTAACTCCGGAAGCGGTTTTTACGGCTATTAGAAATGGTGATTTTTTAAACGTCAGCCAGTCCAAAACATTATGGGAGCTGATTCGGTTCAGCGTTTGGATGGGGTTGCATTAGTTCTTTATTCTATAATATTTTTACGGTTGTACAACTAAATTATGACCCGCAAAACGGGTCATTTTTGTTTAAATTTAGTTATATTATTGTTTTAAGGCGGTAGCTTTTTTATCCGGCTTGACTTTTATTGTTTGGTAGGCTATAATGGCAGTCTGTTCTTTGAAAGTCGGTGTGGATAAGCAGTTGGAAGTGACCGCAAGGTCAAAGGAGGTGGCGTTAATGCCTGATCATGAAAGAGTCAATGGGATACACCTGCGTTATTTAGTGATAGAAACGCTCAATATCATATTGCGCGGCGCCGGTATATCTGATCGCAAATTGCTGTTGAAGATGTATGAGATGGTAGTTGATGAAGATTTTCCGGCTAAATTGCGATTGGTTGAAGCCCAAGAAAGTTTTTTCCGTATTAAAATCGGGAACCTCTTTGAGTTGCGATTTGTGGATCGCGATAATCGAGTATCGGTTCATATTATCAATAACCGGCGCAGTTTAACCATTGATTACGATGGTTGCCATTCCGGACAAATCAGGGCCCGACATTTAGTGGAAATCGCTCAATATTTTATTCAATATGCTAATGACCTTGATCCGAAAAAACGCAGCGATAAAACGACGCGGCAGAATCTTGAAGCCTTAGGCATAAGCGTTGACAGTTGATTGCTCTTTAGCCGTTCGGTAAAACCGAGCGGTTTTTATTTTTTTTAGACAGCGTTTCTTAAGAGCTAAAAAAAGGAAGCCTATTGCGGCTTCCGTTATAAAGTGCTTGAGGTTAAGGAAGCGGTTCATTGGCTCGCTCTTCCATTTTTCTAATAACCTTGGCGTAGCTCTTGCCCTCGTTGTCGGGAGTTAAAAGTTCCACCAAATAAACCGGTTTGCAAGCCATAAAAGCCATCCCCAGATCAAAGTGCGAGCCGGTTGATTTTGCATCCCAGAAAATGTGTACGCCCAAACATTTTTTCATAGCCTCGGCATGGGCCAGGCAAATGTCCATTCCAACGGGGTCGTCCTGATTGACGTCGCGGGGCGGAAAATGGACTTTGAAGCCCTTCTCTTCTAATTTTCTGACATAATCGCTTATTACCCGTTGTTGTTGTTCGGTAATATTGCGTACCGGACAGACTAGATAGATGAGATTATTATCAGCGGATGATTCCGGCTGTTGGCGTTTAGGCCCAGTCCAATAACTGCCCTTTAGGCGCAAATACGACCAACAAGCCAAAGCCAGGGCGTACAATAAAGCCAAGGGAAAGGTGGAGATATAACAGAGGGCGACAAAAGCCGATAATACGATATAGTCGCTGATTTGCATGATGATTTCCTCCCTTATATTGTTTAAAGAACTTTGCGTATCATTCCGTTTCCATCACACTTTAACATGAGGCGGTTAAAAAAGCAAGATAACCTTAGCTACATAATCGGCCGTATAATCGGCGCAAATAAACAATGAAATCCCGGCTTGCTGACTAATGATCAGGATTGATGCAGCTTTGACTTAAGCGGTTAAAAATGATAAAATTATTGCATAATTATAGCAAAAGATCGCATGAACAAGTCCGTGGCAATAGCCGTTTGCGCTTGGCCGCCTTTAGGTGGCGGCATTGGCAATAACGCTTATTATCAACTTAAGGAGTTGGCTAAAAACTCCGTTGCGGCTCGCGCTTTCACGCCGGCTTACTTCGGTATAGACCAGGACGCTTCTTTGCCTGTTTCCTATTTGCCGGCAGTTTTGCCGATTGGCAAGGCCGGTTTTATGAAAGGATTGAAGCGGGAACTGGAGCAATTTGATATCATACATTTATATTGGCCGTTTTTTGGCGCCGATTTGCAATTGCTCAGATTCAAACTCCGACATCCGGAAAAGAAACTGGTTTTGCATTATCAGATGGATCCGGTCGGCCGAGGGATCAGGGCTTGGGTTTTCTGGCTTTATGTAAAATTATTTTTAGGTTCTATCATCAAGTCGGCCGATAGGGTTTTGGTTTTATCTCTGGATCATGCTCAGCATTCTTATTTGTCGCCTTATCTCAAGCAGTACCCGGAAAAATTTTTGGAATGGCCCAATGGCGTAGACACTGATTTATTCAAACCCTTAGGCAATAAAAGTGAACTGCGCGCTCTGAACAAATTTGGTGTTCAAGATGCCATCGCATTATTTGTCGGCGGTTTGGATCAGCAACATTTTTTTAAGGGGGTGCCGGTTTTGCTTGAAGCGTTTACGAAAGTAATTAAAACCGTGCCACAGGCCAAATTGATTATTGTCGGCGATGGCAATGAGCGGCTGAAGTTTGAGAGCCAAGCCTTGGATCTGGGGCTAAAGGACAACGTTCGTTTTTTGGGCTGGATAAAAAATGAGGCTTTGCCGGTCTGGTATAATTTAGCCGATGTTTTTGTTTTGCCTTCCACCAAATCTACCGAAAGTTTTGGCATAGTAGCGGCCGAGGCCCAAGCTTGCGGTCTGCCCGCCATTGTCGCTTCCTGGCCGGGCGTAAGGCAAACCGTCAAACTGAATGAAACCGGCTTATGGGTGGAACCGAACAACGTTAATGACTTAGCTTTAAAGCTGACTAAACTTCTTAGCGACGAATCTTTGCGTCAACGTTTCGGCCGAGCCGGTCGAGAACGGACCGGGCGCTTATATGGCTGGACCAATTTGATTTTGCGTTTATTGGATATTTATAACTCACTTTATGTCCCTGTTTCGCCGCCAGAAAAAAAATAATTTTAGAGCCATTTTACTTTGGCTGTCAGTCGCAGCGTGGTTGGCTTTTATTTTTAGCTTGTCCGCCCAACCCAGTTTTCCTGTTAATTTTACGGTTAACGAATACCAAACGATTTCTTCCTTAGCCCATATTGCTTTGTATGTTATTTTGGCTTTTTTGGTGGCCGAGGCCGCAGCGGCTTCAGGCGTTAGCCGGCGTCAAACCTTGATTGCCGCTTTAGCGGTTTGCGCTATTTACGGCGCTCTTGATGAATGGCATCAATCCTTCGTGCTGGGCCGGGAAGCCAGTCTGAATGATTGGTTGTTGGATGCAATTGCCGCCTTAGCGGTCGTGTTTTTCTATGCTTTTATTCAGCGCCTTAAATTGATTGACCGTTAATATGAAGATTGCCGTCATCCATTCCATTTATCAACCTTACACTCGCGGCGGGGCGGAGGTAATGGTGTCTAACGTCGTCAGCGGACTCAAGGGCCGCGGACACGAAGTCTTTGTCGTTACGGTCGGTTATGAAAATAAAATGGAAGTGATTGATGGAATTAAGGTTTATCGCATCAAGCCGTTCAATCTTTTTAATTTTTTAGACATCAATCGCCAGCCGGTTTGGAAGCGCTTGTTCTGGCATTTATTGGATATGTTCAATGACGTTCAGACTTGGCGGATTTATAAAGTCCTTCTGGCTGAAAAACCGGAGTTGGCCCTGACGCACAACCTTAAAGGTTTGGGTTACCAGATTCCGCCCCTATTGAGATTATTGAAGATTAAGCACATCCATACCATCCATGACATGCAATTAATCCATCCTTCGGGATTGATTACCGACGATCCCAAATTCAAGCTTAATTTTTTTGTCCGGCTGTATGCCAGATTCTGTCGCGAATTGTTTAATAATCCCGATGTGGTGGTTTTCCCCTCAGATTATATCAGATTGGTTTATCGCCGTTATAAATTATTTACCAAGGCTAAGGTGGAAATATTGGGCAATCCATTATTAGTTAAACCGCAAAAAACCAAAACCGCAAAAAATCAAGTCTTTACTTTAGCGTTTATCGGCCAACTGGAACTGTATAAAGGCATCATTGACTTGATTAAGGCCGCCAATCGTTTGACCGGTAATTGGCAGTTGCTTATCGCCGGCGACGGCCAGGCTGAAAAGGAGGCGCGCCGCGTGGCCATTGATAATCCGCGGATTAAGTTTCTCGGCCGTTTGGATCAGGCGGGGCTTGAACACAAAATTTGGTCAGAGGCGGATGTGTTAGTAAACCCTAGTCGAACCGCCGAGAGTTTTGGCATGGTAGTCATTGAGTCTTACGCGCACGGCGTTCCGGTGATCGCCTCTAAAATCGGAGCTTTGCCGGAATTGGTTAAAGACGGCCAAACCGGTTGGCTGGTTAAGCCGGGCAATCCCGATGACTTGAAGCGACAATTGGAATTTATCATTGACAATCGAGATCATTTGACTCCGCTCGCCGATAACTGCTTGGCGGAAGCGGAAAAATACACGATTGATAATTATTTGAATCGATTTTTGGAATTATGAAAGCTTTAATTATTTTCAATCCTACCGCCGGAGTTCTGGCTAAATCCGATGTTAAGGGATTAGTAACGGCCAGGCTTCAATCTTTGGGTTATCAGCCTGATGTTTTGGTTTTGGATTTTGATTTTGAGTCCAAAATGGAAACTTATAATACCGATGGTTTGCGCTTGATCGTGGCGGTCGGCGGAGACGGGACGGTCAAGGTGGCGGCCCGAGAAATTATTCAGCGCAAATTGGCCGTGCCGTTGGCGATCATTCCTTTTGGTTCGGCCAATGTCCTTGCCTCAACTCTGGGTTTGCCCTTGGATATGTTCGATGCCCTGGGTTTATTGCAAGGAATGAAAACCAAGAAAATCGATGTCGGCGTTATTAATCGCCAGATATACTTTATTGTCGGCTTTTCTCTGGGCTATGTGTCTTCTATTATTATCCATACTGAAAAAGATCTTAAAAATCGCTTCGGTTATCTGGGTTATTTGTTTAAATTTTTATGGAATAAAATCAGGATTTTCCGCATTAAGTTTCGCATTGAAACGCAGAATAAGGTTTTTTGGGTCAGGGGCAATAGCTTGATTATTTTCAACGCTTTTAAATTTTTCGGTTTAGAGCCGAAGAAGCCGGTAAGCATTACCGATGGAATCTTAAATCTTTATATTGTTACCAATAAGACTTTCTTAACTTTGTTGCAGGCGGCTTTGGGGGTGTTGTTTTATGTCAAGCCGCCGCGTCATATTTTTACTTTGGATAATCGTTATTTTAAAATCAGAGTCAAGCGTCGCCATTTAAAAACCGCTCAAGTGGACGGTGATCGCATTAAGGCGCCGAAAGTAATGGAGGTAGAATGTCTGCCTCAAGCGCTGGAAGTGGTGGTAAAATAAAAAAAGCCGCATTTGCGTAGCGGCTCAACAAGGTGCAAATCAAGGCGGAGCAGAGATTTCTGACGGTTTATCGCCGGAAGCGGTTTCCAAAGGCGGCTGACCGCAAGAAGTGCAGACATTAAGAGTGCACTTTGCCCCGTCACTTTCCGGATTTTTTAGTCCTGTACCGCACTTAAGGCAAATGCATCCGCCGTTAATAGAACTGATAACTGAAAGATCAAAATATTCGCCGCCGCAAGTCCTGAGTTCCAATGGTTTTCCGCAAGCCGAACAAACCGGTTGCTTCTGATTTTCCATGTCCAGTCCTCCCAAAGTTGTCCGTTTTGATGGTTTTTCTGTTGTTTAAAAATACGTTGCCTTTAGTTATTTTTATCATAGATCTGATTTTTTGGCAAACCGGCTGATTATGTTATAATGAATTCAAGGATTAACCGCTAAACCAATGGATATTTCTTTTCATGGCGCCGCCGGAGAAGTGACCGGTTCCTGTATTTTGGTCAAAACAAAAAAGACCAAATTTTTAGTGGACTGCGGCATGTTTCAGGGCAGTCAGTTTGCCCGCCAAGAGAACTTTGAGGCCTGGCCGTTTGAGCCGGCCGAGATTGATTTTGTTGTTTTGACCCACGCCCACATTGATCATTGCGGCCGTTTACCCAAGCTTTATGCCGATGGTTTTAGGGGCAAGATTTATTGCACCGGCGCCACTAAGGAGTTGACGGCAATAATCTTGTTGGATGCCGCCAAGGTCATTAAAGAGGAGGTTCGGCGCCATGGCGGAGAAGTGCTGTATCGCGATAAAGACGTTTATGGCGTCATTCCCTTGCTGTGGTCGTTGAACTACGATCAAAAGCAAAAATTAAGCGCTGATGTCGCCGTTTGCCTGCGCGATGCCGGACATATTTTGGGTTCGGCTATAGCCGAAGTCTGGGTTAAGGAAGGACTCAAGGCTCAAAAAATAGTTTTTTCCGGCGATTTGGGTAATCCGCCGGCGCCGATTGTGCGCGATACCGAGTTTATTTCCGGCGCCGATTACGTTGTCGTAGAATCAACTTATGGCGGGAGAATCCATGAGCCGGCGGAAATGCGTTCGCAGATCTTGCGCCAATCAATCTTGGATTCCATCGGCCGCGGCGGCGTATTAATGATTCCGACTTTCGCCTTGGAACGAACGCAAGAAGTGTTGTACGAATTGAACTACCTCCATGAGACCCGCCAGATTCCCAGGGTGCCGGTTTATTTGGACAGCCCTCTGGCCATAGACGCCTTGGATATTTATAAACGCCATACGCAACTGTTTGATGCTGAAGCTAAAGAGCGGATCAGTTCCGGCGATGCCTTGTTTAATTTTGAGGGGTTGGAATTGGCGCGGACCGCAGAGCAATCTAAGCGCATTAACCGCGTGGCGGCGCCCAAAGTCATTTTGGCCGGTAGCGGCATGGCTAATGGCGGCCGTATCTTGTTTCATTTAAAATTATATCTGCCTAACAGTAAAAGCCAATTATTGATTATCAGTTATCAAGCGGAAGGGTCGTTGGGCCGATTACTGAAAGATGGCGCTAAGAAGGTTACTATTGACGGAGAGAAGGTGGAAGTTAAAGCCAAGATTACCGCTATCGGGAGTTATTCTTCCCATGCCGACCAGCCCAAGCTGTTGCATTGGCTTAAGACCATTAATTCTCCCAAGCCTAAGATTGTTTTTATAAATCATGGCGAAGAAAAATCTTCTTTGATGTTGGCTGACGGCATTAGGCAGAAATTGGGGATAGAAGTGACTATTCCGAAAAGGGACCAGCAATTTACTATTTAGAAAAAACGGATTATGCCGGCTAAACGCGCAGCAACTAAGCGGACAAGCAGGATTAACAAAACAATCGGCAGTCAACGGCTTTTTTTATTGCTGGCGTTTTTTTTTGTTTTGATCCTGGCAGTTTTTAAAATTAACGGCCTGACGATTAAAACGCAAGCCGCCGATCCAACCAACGTTGACAGCCAAATTATTGAAACCTATTTGTCGGCAAAATATGATGATGCCGGGACCGTTTTGGTTTCCGGTGACCCGCGGGCGGAGTATCGGCCGATTATTTTGGAACAGCCCAAAGCGTCTTGCCCCGATTCGGATTTCTCTTCTTACGTTTCCGCCACCGTTTATAAGGCGCCGCTTGCCGTTTTAATGTATCATCATATCGCCCCGGTTCCCGAGGACAGCGTTTTGCCGGGACTGTATCATAATCCGGAAATTTTTGAAGATCAATTGCGGACGTTGAAGCTCAATTGCTATAAAGGGATTTTTGTCTCAGAGATCGGACAGTATTTGCAAGGCAATCAGCGCTTGCCGGCCAAGCCGATTGCTTTGACTTTTGATGATGGCTATGATGACATGTATGCCAATGCTTTCCCGTTGCTCAAAAAATACGGCATGAGAGGCACGATGTACATTATCGTAGAGGCCTTGGGGTTGCCGGGCTATCTGACCAAGGAGCAAGTTAAAGAAATGGCCGAGAGCGGTTATGTGGAGATAGCTTCCCATACCCTGAGCCACGCTAATTTGAAGTCTGTATCCGATGGCAAATCTTGGAAAGAGATTTCTGAAAGTAAGAAAGAATTAGAAAAAATTAGCGGCCGGCCCGTTACTGATTTAGCTTATCCCTTTGGTTATTTTCGCCAGCGTGAAGAAAATTATTGCCGTGAAGCCGGTTATCTGACTTGCGCCTCCACCTATCAAGGAGCGGTTCAATCGTTGGATCGCCGTTATTCGCTTTTTCGTTTGCGTCCCGGCAGCCTTACCGGCAATGATTTGTTAAGTTTTATTGATAAATACATTTCGCTTTAGGTCGGAATCAGTTCATTAATTTTTCAAATAAAAAAAGAACCAGCCGATTGCTCGACTGGATCTTTTAGTAGGCAGTGATTAGTAGCGTCCTTGTCCGCCGGAGAAACCGCCACGGTCTCCCGTGCGTTTTTCCTGAGGACGAGCTTCGCTGACTTTGATCTCTCTGCCCATCATGTCTTTTCCGTTTAAGGTTTCAATGGCAGTCTGGGCTTCCTCATCAGAGGACATTTCCACAAAGCCGAATCCCTTAGACCGTCCGGTTTCCCGATCGGTAATAACAGAGGCTGACACAACGGTACCGGCGGGGGAAAAGAAGTCTTTCAAATCATCATTGGTAGCGCTATAAGCGATTCCGCCGACATAAAGTTTGCTGGTCATAATTGTAGCTGTTTTTAATTTTAATTTATCCGTTGGCCAGACCTTTAGCACTTAAACATGGTTTAGAGAATGCACTTAAGTAGTTAACCTACGAACACTTTAAGTATATCACAGATTAAATAAAAAGTCAATAGCCAGGAGATTATAACGTATTTATTGGCAAATATCATTATTATCATTAAACAATTATGCCGCTTACCATTAAAGTAAAAAAGTTATCACCCGAGGCCAGACTGCCCAAATACGCCCATCCGGGCGATGCCGGCATGGATGTTTATGCCATCAGCAAGAATGAGACGGATAAATACGTGGAGTATGGCACGGGCTTGTCATTTGAATTGCCCCCCGATCATATGTTGCTGTTGTATCCCAGGAGCAGCGTGGCTAACACCGATTTGCTGCTGGCCAATTCTGTCGGCGTTATTGATTCGGGTTATCGGGGCGAGCTTAAAGTAAGGTTTCGCAAATCCGGAGATAATGATTATGCTGTCGGCGATCGCATTGCTCAAATCATTATCCTGCCCTTCCCGCAGGTGGAGTTTAGCGAGGCGGCAGAGTTGTCGGCCAGCCAACGGGGAGCCGGCGCTTTCGGTTCTACCGGAATAAATACTATTTTATAATAATATGAAAAAGTTTTTTTGTTTGGTTTTTTTAGTCAGCTTAGCGGCGTTTTTCCCTTTCTCCGCCAAGGCTTACGAGCGTATCACTGATTTTTCTTCCGACATCGCCGTCAATAGGGACGGAACTTTGACGGTTACCGAAACCATCAAGGCGGTAGCCGAGCACAATAAAATCAACCATGGCATTTATCGCGATTTGATTGTCAAATACCGGGGGCCGGATAATGACCATTATTATCAAGCCGGAGTAAAGATTTTATCGGTTAAGCGAGACGGAGTGTTTGAACCTTACCATACGGAAATAACGGGAGCCGATTTAAGGATCTATATCGGCGATAGCGATAAACTGGTGCCGTTGGGCGAGCCGACCTATGAGTTGACTTACCAAGTTTCCGGTTTAATGCGTTATTCTGAAAAGGCGGATGAATTGTATTGGAATGTAACCGGCAATAACTGGGAATTTTCGATTGAGAAAGCGCACGCGCAAGTAACCCTGCCCTGGACTCAGAAAGATTACGCTACGGTTTTTTCTTATAGCAGCCTTTATACCGGCGCCAGCGGTTCTCGCGATCATGACGGTTATTTTGATGAAATCGGCGGGAAATTTTTTTATCGGGCCAATTCCGTGTTGTATCCCGGCGAAGGGTTAACTATAGTTTTGGGCTGGCCGCAGGGACGCATTGCCAAATTATTGCCGACGCTTAAAGAGGTTGATTTTCTGACTAAGTTTTTAAATTCCCTCAACCAGCAGAGCCGTATAAATATTTTGATAACGATGTCACTTTTGGTGCTCATTTACTTTGCGGTTATCTGGCTGTGGCGAGGTCGCGGTCCGAGGCCGGGCACGATTATTCCGCAGTACGATCCGCCGGTCGGATTATCGCCCGGCGATATCGCTCATGTCGCCAGTCTGGGCTTGAATTTCAATAATACCCTGGGAGCATTAATAATCAGCTTGGCGATTAAGGGCAAGATAAAAATCACTAAAAAGAATGGTTTTTTCAGCGCGGTTAGATGGGAATTAGACCGTCTTAATGAAGAAACCGCCGGACTAAGCGAGGATGAAAAGCTGTTAGTGATTAATTTATTTAGACGGGGGGATAAGTTGAAGTTGCCGGATTCCAGCAGCAGCTTGTCAATGTTTATTCGCTGGACCTTTCGTCCGTTTTTCCATAAAAAATGGCATAAAGTCGCTTATGTCAATAATTCAGTCTGGCTGTTTCTGGGCGTGATGTTATCAATTTTACTTTTAATGTTTTTTTGGTCGTTGGGCTTCGGGCTATTGGCCTTGGCTTCTTTACCCTTCGCTTTTTTGGCAATATTTTTTATCGCTTTTGCTTCTTCTTTAGTTAGGGTTCTAGTAAAGGGCGATTTTAATTTTACCGTTGTTATTTATTTGATCGCCATAATCATAACTTCTATAATCGCTTGGGTTGTTTTGCGTCCGTTTTTTCTTAGAATTGCGGAGTTGCCAAGTTCTTTCTGGCTTGATTTATTTTTTACCTATTGGTATTCATTGCTGTTGCTGGCGGTTCTTGTCGTTAACTTTTTGGCTTTTAGGTTCCTGCGCCGGCCGACCCCGGAGGGGCGGAAATTATTAGATGAAATAGAAGGATTTAAGTTATTTTTAATGACAACCGAAAAAGACCGTTTGGAATTCTTTCATCCCATCAAGCAAATTCCGGAGGTGTTTGAAAAATATTTCCCCTATGCCATCGCTCTGGGCGTAGCTGATAAGTGGGCGGCGAGGTTTGATAATCTTTTTAGGGAAACAGACGGCCAGGCCGCTTATGCTCCGATTTGGTATGGCGGATCATTATCCGGCATCGGCGGCATCGGCGGAATTTCTTCAATCGGCTCATCACTGGGTTCTTCTTTGGGATCATCCGGCGCCGGCGGCGGAGCGGGGGGCGGCGGCGGAGGCGGCGGCGGAGGAGGTTGGTAAGATGAAGACTCGCGCTAAAATCGGCAATAAGCAAGGCAACCCGGCTTATCGTACCGCCGCGACCTTCAGACACAATAAGTGTTTTGATATCGGCGCGGCTAAGGCGAAGAATTCGGCCGTAAAAAATAAAAACCCGTTTCGGCCGGGATGGCGAACGGGTGATGCGAAAGAACCGAGCAATGATTAGGGAGCTTGTTCCGGTTGGGGGTCAAAAAGGATAATGGCGTTTTTGCTGGATAACAGCCTGACTATTTCTTGCCAGCTTTTGCCGATTTTGCCGGCAATAAGACGGCATTTTTCTTCCAGCTGTTGCGCCGGCAAACTTATCCACCAGGCACGGTCGCTTCTGATTTTTCCTTCAGTCTCATATTCTTGAACTGCAGCGATTTCTTGGGCTTGCCGGATGTCTGATCGGGCTTTATCAATTTTACTGATTTGATGAACGCTGAATCCGCCGCCTAACATAGACACCAAGCCAATAATAAAGCAAATTACCCCCAGTTTTATTTTTTTAGAACTTGAAAAGTAAATGGCCAGTGCGGTCAGCAAAATAAAAGATATTGTCGATATGAAATAAATGCCGATTAAAATATTCAAAAGCATGTGTTCTCTCCTTACCTTATGAGGGCGGTTAAGCTTTTTAAAGTGCCTTGTTTAATTAATTGACAACCTTCAAATCATTATATATAATAATGGTTTATTTGTCAAGAGTATGCCTAAAACACTATTTCAACTAAAATCCAAATATTCTCCGGCGGGCGATCAGCCGCAGGCGATTAAAAAAATTACAGCCGGCTTGAATCAAGGCCGGGATTTTCAGACGCTTTTGGGTATTACCGGTTCGGGCAAGACCTTTACCGTGGCCAATGTTATCGCCCAACAGAATAAGCCGGTTTTGGTGATGGCTCCCAACAAAGCTTTGGCGGCCCAGCTTTATCGCGAATACAAAAATTATTTTCCGCATAATTCGGTTAATTTTTTCGTTTCCTATTATGATTATTATCAGCCGGAAGCCTATTTGCCCAATACTGATACTTATATTGAAAAGGAAGCCATGATTAACCAAGAGATAGACCGTTTGCGCCATCAGGCCACTTCGGCTTTATTGTCGCGACGCGATGTGATTATCGTGGCTTCGGTTTCTTGCATTTATAATTTGGGCGTGCCCGTCAGTTATCTGGAATCGGCTTTGCATCTGGCTATTGGCCAGCCGTTGGTGCGCGCCGATTTTATCCGCCAATTGGTACGCATGCATTTTGAGCGCAGCCAGGGGGAATTAAAACGGGGGCTGTTTCGTGTCCGGGGCGAGGTGTTTGAAATCATGGCCGCTTCGGAGAATGTCGTTTATCGCATAGAATTGGGGGATCAGCAAGTCAAGGAAATCCAGTTAGTTGACCCCTTAACGCGCAAGATAATTGAAGAGCTTAAGGAGATTGTGATTTTTCCGCCCAAGCATTTTGTGTCTACCGAACCCCAAATAGACACGGCCATCAAGGATATTAAGTTAGAGCTTAAGGATCGCTTAAAGTATTTTAACAAAAAGAATTTATATTTGGAGGCGGAACGGTTGGAGCGCCGCACTCGTTACGATATGGAGATGCTCAAGTCAGTGGGTTACTGCCATGGCATTGAGAATTATTCCCGCCATCTGGCCGGCAAGTTGCCCGGTGAACCGCCGGACAGCCTGTTGGCTTATTTCCCGCTTAAAGACGGTAAACCGGATTATTTGCTGATTATGGATGAATCGCATATCGGCTTGCCCCAGGTCAGGGGAATGTATGAGGGCGATCGGGCCAGAAAGAACACCTTAGTGGAATTCGGCTGGCGTTTGCCTTCGGCATTGGATAACCGGCCGCTCAAGTTTGATGAGTTTTTGCAACGGATCGGCCAGACGGTTTTCACCTCGGCTACGCCGGGTGATTGGGAGATTAAGCATTCCAAGCAATTGATTGAGCAGGTTATCCGACCGACCGGTTTGGTGGATCCGCCGATTGAGATTAGGCCGGTGTTTGATAAGAAGAGAAATTACAGCCAGATTGATGATGTTATTGCCGAGTCAATAAAAATTACGGCCAAAGGCGAAAGAAGCATCATCAATACCTTGACTAAAAAGCAGGCTGAGGACCTGAACAATTTTCTTGTTCAGCAGGGTATTAAGTCTAATTACCTGCATAGCGATATTAAGACTGTGGCTCGTACCGAAATTTTGACCGCTTTCCGGCGGGGCGAATTTGATGTCTTAATCGGCGTCAACCTGCTGCGCGAAGGCCTGGATTTGCCCGAGGTATCTTTTGTGGCTATTTTGGATGCTGATCGCGAAGGATTCCTGAGATCGGAAACCTCGCTGATTCAAACCATGGGTCGAGCCGCCAGGAATGTCTCCGGCAAAGTCATCCTTTACGCCGATAACATCACCGGCTCCATTAAGCGGGCGGCCAGCGAAGTGGAACGCCGGCGGGTCAAACAACTGGCCTATAATAAAAAGCACGGTATCATTGCTGAGACCGTGCGAAAGGACATTGAAGAATTTTTGGATTTTACGGCAGTGGATTAGTTTCGCTAATATCAGGAAACAGCTGCCAGCGGCTGATGATAGATGGCTATTGAATCGGCGTTGCGAGATTTGTGCATGCAGGCGTTCCTTAATTCTTGATTTTCTTCACCGTAAGACTTGTCTATTGCTGTTTGGATTTGATCGATGTCAAATACGCTGATACCGACGGTTTTTTGAACCACTGCCAATTTATTGCCATTTCTCCAGCTTTCGGCCACCCAAGTTAATAAGAAACGTTGCATTGTTGTTTTCTCCTTTTTGTTAGAGACTTAAACCCATGCCCCCTTGCCGTTGCAGTTTGCGTTTTTTTCTATCGCCCTTAGCGCCTATCTTTTCAAAATTATCCATAGGACTGATACGCTGATTACTTCCTTGATCAAATGAAAGGAAAAATTCGCAATATTTAAATACAAGTTTTATTGTTCTCCTCCTATTCTTCTTCTTGTTTTTCTTAGCCATGGCTGTACTCCTTTTTGTTAAAGTGCGCTTTAATCTAATATCTCATTATATTGAATAACAAATAAAATGTCAATAAATAATAAAAAAGCCAATTTTTGGTTAAAATTAAAAAAACCGATTTTAGCCTTGGCGCCAATGGCGGGCGTGACCGATTCGGCTTTTCGGCAAATTTGCCGGCAGTACGGAGCGGACGTGGTATATACGGAAATGGTTTCGGCCGATGGCCTGTACTATGACTCCAAGAAAACTCTGGCCATGCTTAAATTTTCTAAGCAGGAAAAACCGGTGGTTATACAGTTATTCGGCAAATACCCGGAAAGGTTTACTAAGGCAGCTAAGGTTGTTCAGGCCGCCGGTTTTGACGGCATTGATATTAATTTCGGTTGTCCGGCCAGGAAAGTCGCCGGCCATGGCGGGGGAGTAACTTTGATGCGCGATTTGGATAAGTGCCGGCAGATTGTGGAGAATGTTTTGGCCGGCACGACATTGCCCGTGTCGGTAAAGTTAAGGTCGTCAATCAGCAAAGACGGCGGTAAAGTGACGGCTTGGGATTTTTTGCAAGCCATGAAGGATTTGCCTTTGGCTGCCGTAGTGATTCATGGCCGGCCGTATGAAGATCCTTTTGCCGCTAAGCTTGATTATGAAATGATCAAAAAGTGCGTTCAGCTATTTAAGAAGCAAAATCGCCAAGGCGTTGTTTTGGGCAATGGCGGGATTAACGCTCCTTCAGATGCCAAAAGAATGATAGAGTTGACCGGCGCGGCCGGGGTGGGTTTGGCGCGGGGATTATACGGCCGACCCTGGCTGTTTGGGCAAGTCAGGCGTTATTTGAAAACAGGGAAGTACTCGGAATTAACCGTTAGGCAGGTTAATAAAGCAATATTGCAACATGCCCGCCTGGCTTTTAAAGCTAAGGATCGCCAAGGCATTATAGAATTAAGAAAACACCTGGCCTGGTATGTGTCCGGACGGCCTCAGGCTAAAGAGTTACGGGCTAAATTGGTGCGGGTGGAGAGCTTGAAAGAACTCAGGCAAATATTAAAGCAATCAGCCGGCTGACGGGGTTTGTCCTAATTAAATCATGATTCTAATTTAAAAAAAATCATAAGAAAAAGGCGCCTCGTTCGGGGCGTCTTGCTTTATTTTCCGGTTGATTTTTTCGGCGCGCTTTGGGGTTTGCGCTTCTTTGGCGTTGCCCCCGTTGTTTTTTCGGGCGGTGTTTCTTCAATGGTAATGCCCAGGGCAGCGGCTTGCTGGCGCAAATAGGTTTCGGGCAGACCGTTCTTCGTCCCCTTAATAACCAGGCATCGCCGTCTCTCAAGATTACCCCAGGTTGGGACAATCCGTTTGACCTCATAGCGTCCGGCCGGCAAAGTCACTCTGTGATCGTAAATGCCTGATCGGTTGCGCTGGTGAAAGCTATTCTCGTAGGCTTCTTGGGAATAACTTATAACTGTTAGCGGTTTGGAACAAATCAGGAAAGTTCTCTTTTTCGGCATGGCATCAGCTCCTTGGTCGGGTTTATAGACAGTGCGATTATTAAACTAAATATTTAATAATCCATTGTAGCAAATCATTGTTATTTTGTCAAATCCAGCGTTTTTTCTTGAAGTAAAAGAAAAGGCAAACAGCTCCCACTACCATAATAAAGATTATTATCCAAAAACCGCGGGGATTGCCAACGAACGGCATGCCGCCAACCGTGTTCATGCCGAAAATCGCCGCTAAAAGAGTCAAAGGAAAGACGATGACAGAGAATACGGTCAGAGTGCGCATAATATCATTGAGTTTGAAGGAAATTAAAGAAGAATTTGTGTCTTCCAGGGCTTCAATCATTTCTTTTTGTTCGTTCAAGATATCCCAGATATTCTTAGTGTGTTCTATCAGGTCGTTATAAAATGTTTTCATTTCGCTGGAATCCAGATACCAAACGCTGGCGCGGCTTAGTTTTTGGATGACGCCCTTATGCGCCTCCATGATTTTACGGAAGTTCAGGATGTTTCTTTTGGTCAATAATATTTCCCGCACCATTTCACGTTCTCGGCCGTCAAAAATGTTTTTTTCAATGCCCTGGATATCAATGCTCATATGGTCCATGATCGGGTAGCAGTATTCCTGCAGGCGGACGATAATCTCGTACAGGAGCATCATATTGTTGCCGGACAGGTATTGTTCGCGGTAGAATTTATCGCTGAGGCAGAGATTGAATAATTCAACCAGGGGCGGCAGGTTGTTTTTGTGGCAAGTGATCAGGAAATGATCGCCAATGAAAAAATCCACCTCTTCAGCGTCAACCGTGCGGGTTTTTCTGTTGTAAACGGGGAATTGCAGGATGAGGAAACAATAATTGTTTCGAACATAGAATTTCGGACGCTGGGTCAGGTTTTTGGAATAAGAATCGCGCAAATCCAGTTCGTTGAATTTGTATTTTTTGCGCAAATAATTTATTTCCTCTTTTTGAGCATCGACTATGTTGGTCCAATTGAATTTGCCAACGTTTGATTTTAGGGTATTGATGTTTAATGACATAGCATGGGGTTCAATTTAATTATAGCATAGATTTATAAATTAGTGTATAATAGTGGTATAATATAAACGAGGAAAGCGGTTAATTATTATTTTTCTGATTATGCCCTTAGATCAAAAAGAATTGTCAGTTGCCGGCCAAGAAAGAAAAGACGCCTTGCCCGGCGCAACAACGGAAAGCGGGTTGGAATTTGAACCGGCGCCGGAACCGGCGCCGTCAGAGTTCGGTTGGAAAGAGCGGGGCGGCCGATTGAAAGAGCAAGGCGAGCTGATTGCCGGTGGAGAAGCGCCGGCCGCGCCAACGGCAACACCGGCTAATGCCGAAGCCCTGAAAACCTATAAGCAGATTGAGGGTATTTTGGAAGAAGATTTGGGTGAAATCTATAACAATCTGTCTCCCAAGGATCAGCAGGTGTTTAAGATTAAGGGTGAAGAGGCGGCGCGATCAATTTTTAAGGTTGTCTACCATCAAGCCAAGATCAAAGTCAAAAAAATCATTCATTTGATTAAAAAGTGGCTAAGAACGGTTCCCGGAATCAATCGTTATTTTTTGGAGCAGGAAGCCAAGATCAAGGCCGATAAAATTGTGGCTTTAGCCAGAAATGACAAGAAAATAGAATTTTAGCCGATTATTTATTGACCATTGTAATTTTATGCCTTTAGACGAGGTGCAAAATCCTTATCAGTTTGATTTGTCCCTGTTGTTTTTTAGCATTCCCGATGCGGTAATTTATGCTGTCGTCGGCATTGTTATTTTTTTGTCGGTTTGTTTTATCGTCTTATTGGCCCTGCGCGCCCTATTTAGATCGCAGAAGCGCTATCCCAAAGTATTCCAACAGCATATTTTTTTAGTGACTGTGCCGCAACGAGTCAAAGAGGAGGGGGAAAACAAGAAACAACTGTCGGAAATTATCTCGGAAATCGAGGGCCTCTACGCCAATTTGGGCGGACTTAGGGCATCCAAGGGTTTTAAGGCCTGGTTGTTCGGCCGTTTTGATCATTGGTCGTTTGAAATCGTTTTGGGTTTGGACGGTCTGATTTCTTTTTATATCGCCGTTCCCGAATATTTAACGGAATATGTCAAACAACAGATTTTTTCCAAATATCCTTACGCGCAGATTGAGGAGACCGGTGATTATAATATTTTCAACCAGCAAGGTTTTGCCGCTATCGGTTACCTGAAATTGCTCAAGCAGAATATGTTTCCGCTTTTGACGTATAAGCAGATGAATAATGTTGATCCGCTCGTGTCCATTATCAGCGTCTTATCCAAATTCGGCGATAAACAGACGGCGGCCATTCAGTTGGTAATGCGTTCAGCGGTCGGCGGTTGGCGCAACAAAGGCGTTAAAGTGGCTTCGGAAATGCAACAAGGCAAGGATATCAAGAAGGCTCTGGCCGCGGCCAATCCCGGACTGTTTTCCGGCTTAAGCAATATTTTCGGTACGCCCTCCGATTGGTTTTTTGCTTCCAAACCCAAAGATTCGGCTAAAGCGCCGGAACAGTACCGTTTGTCGCCCATGGAGGAGCAAGCGGTTAAGGCGATTGAAGAAAAAGCGTCCAAGGCCGGTCTGGATGTCAATATTCGCGTCGTAGCTTTTGCGCCGTTAGAATCGCAAGCCAATGAAAATCTCCGGCGTTTAATTGATTCCTTTGCGCAGTATTCCAGTTACCAGTATGCTAACGGGTTTAAAGGCGTAGTCAAGGGCGATGGCCGGCAGTTGATCCATGATTTTATTTATCGTAATTTTGATGATAAGACGGGCATGGTGCTAAACACTGAAGAAATGACCTCGTTGTGGCATTTGCCTTTACCCAATACCGAAGTGCCTCGCATTAATTGGTTGACGGCGCGGCGTCTGCCCCCGCCGTTGAATGCCCCGACCGAAGGCGTAATGATCGGTGAAAATGTTTATCGCGGACAGAAAACGGTAATTAGAATGAAAGATATTGATCGCCGCCGCCATATGTATGTTATCGGTATGACCGGTACCGGTAAATCAACAACCATGGCCACAATGGCGGTGCAAGATATCCGTGACGGCAAGGGCGTTTGCGTGGTTGATCCGCACGGCGAATTGGTGGAAAACATCTTAAAGTGCATTCCCAAGGAACGCGCGGAAGACGTGATTTTGTTTGATCCGTCCGATATGGAGCGCCCCATCGGCCTTAATATGCTGGAGGCCTCCAGTTCTTATGAAATGGATATGGCGGCGCAGGAGATGATCAATATTTTTTACAAGTTATTGCCTGATCCGGCCATGGCCGGACCGATGTTTGAGCATTATATGCGCAATGCCTTGTTAGCTTTAATGGCTGATCGCGAAGATCCGGGAACGCTGGTGGAACTGGCTCGCATTTTTACCGATGATGCTTTCCGCAAGAAAAAATTGGAACACGTGACCGATATCCTGGTAAAAGATTTTTGGGAACGGGAATACGCCATGTCGCAAAAGGGCTCTACCGGCGCGGATATGTTGTCTTATGTCATTTCTAAGACTGGCCGATTTGTGGAAAATGAATTGATGCGCAATATCATCGGTCAGTCGCATTCGGGCATTAATTTCCGCGAAGCCATGGATTCGGGCAAGATTTTGTTGTTGAATTTATGCAAGGGCAAAATCGGTGAAACTAACAGCAGTTTATTGGGTTTAATCGCCGTGGCTAAGTTGCAGATGGCGGCCTTGTCCCGCGCCGACCTGCCGGAAGAACAGCGCCAGGATTTTTTCCTCTATATTGATGAGTTTCAGAATTTTATCACTGATTCCATTTCTATTATCTTATCCGAAGCCAGGAAATATAAACTCAACCTCTGTTTGGGCCATCAATTTATCGCCCAATTGGTGCAGAATAACGATACCAAGGTGCGTGATGCGGTATTCGGCAATGTGGGCAATTTGCTCGTTTATCGCATCGGCGTGGATGATTCGGAGATTATCGCCAAACAGTTGTCGCCGGTGGTCAGCGAGTATGATGTGATGAATATTGAAAAGTATAACGCCTACTTCCGCATTATGATTGATAACACGGCCATGCCGGCGTTTAATATAAAATGCTATCAGCCAGCCGACGTGGTCCAGGTTAATCCCGAAATCGTCGCGCCGCTAAAGGAATTGTCGCGCCTTAAATACGGCCGTGATCGCCAGTTGGTAGTGCGTGATACTATGGAGCGCAGTCAGATCGGCCGGTTGGGTGGAACCAAGAAAGAGGGTCCGGGTGGATTTGATTTTTAAGCGGGAACAACGGTCTATGGCGGGCGACAAGCAACGGGTTCGGTTTATTAAGCAGATCGTTTAGCGCCCGTTATTTAAATCAGCTGAAATTAAATTGACTTTACAGTCATTTTTTTGTTATATTACACCCATAATTAATTAGCAATTATCATAAATGAGCAGCGCTTTATACCGCAAATACCGACCGCAGACCTTTGCGCAAATGATCGGCCAAAATCATATTAAAATCACCCTCCAGCATCAGCTGGAAAGGGGAGAATCGGCGCACGCTTATCTGTTTTGCGGTCCTCGCGGTTTGGGCAAAACCACCAGCGCCAGACTGTTCGCCAAATCCATCAACTGCGAGAATCGCGTTAACGGCGAAAGCGAGCCTTGCAATACTTGTTCGTCCTGTTTGGATATCATGGCCGGCCGCAGCGTGGATATCATTGAAATTGACGCCGCCAGCAATACGGGCGTGGATAATGTCCGCGAAAACATCATTGAGAATTCCCGTTTCACGCCGGTCAAGAGCAAGTATAAGGTGTTCATTATTGATGAGGCGCATATGTTATCCAACGCCTCCTTCAATGCTTTGCTTAAGATTATGGAGGAACCGCCGGCTCACGTGTTATTTATCTTGTGTACTACGGAGATTCATAAATTGCCCCTGACCATCATTTCCCGTTGCCAGCGTTTTGATTTTAAGAAAGTCACGGCCGAGCAATTATTGAAGCGTTTGCAATTGATCGTTGAGGGCGAGAACAAGAAAATAGAGGAGGAAGTGCTCAAGCGGGTAGTGGTTGTTTCCGAGGGGTGCGTGCGCGATGCGGAAAGCCTGCTGGCTAAGATTTTGTCTTTGGGCGACGATATAACCTTGGAGCAAGCAGAAATCGTATTGCCACGCAGCGATTTCCAGATTATTTTGGTTTTTACGGAGTATTTGGCGGAAAAAAATGCCGCCGCCGCCGTGGAACATATTAATCGCCTGATGGAAGAGGGTGTAGATTTGTCGGTGTTTACGGAAAATCTGTTGGAATTTTTGCGGCAGATGATGCTGATTAAGGTCAATGGCCGCTTGGCGGTTTTCGGCCTGGAATTCAATGATGATTTGGCGGAAAGCATTAAAGATTTGGCTGATAAGTTCAATTTTGCCGAAATTGTGGAAATGGTAGAGATTTTTTCTGATAAGGCCAAGGAGATCAAACAAGCGCCAATCATGCAGTTCCCTTTGGAGATCGCTGTCATTAGACTAGTGGAGCGTATTTCTTGCGTTAAGCCGGACAAGGTTGTTTTTGCTACGGCTTCAACTCCCATAATCGTTCCCGTTTCGGCATCTGCGGCAACTCCGGCTCGGCCCGCTAATCAGCCGGACGGCAAACCGGACAATTCTATTCCGGCCGTTACCCCCAAAAAAGACATGCCGGCAGGTAAAACCGAGACAGTAGTAGCCCCGATCGTCAGCCAGCCGACTTTGGATCAAAATGTTTCCCTGTCCGATATTGCCGCTCATTGGGGGCAGCTTATTAATCGGCTGATTAAGACTAATTTTTCTCTGGGCTCGCTTTTGCGCATCAGCCAGCCATTGTCTTGCGACAGAGGAATTTTGCAGGTTGCCGTTACCAGCTTGTTTTACAAGAATCGCCTGGAAACCCAAGACAATCAAAAAGTGGTTGAAGATACCCTGCAAGAATTAGCGGGGATTAATATCAGAGTCAAGGGAGTGGTAGCGCAGACGGTGGTGCCGTTAGAAGTGGCGATTGATTACGGAGATGACTTGGCTGTACCGCCTAATGACTTTTCACCGCCATCGACCGAATCGGCGCCCGGAGCCGTTCCGGTTGTTCCCTCAATCAAGCTTGATCCGACAGAGGACGTTCTGAGCATGCTGTAACAGCCTGCCCTTATCCATGCTTGCAAAGGGATAAATTAAATATCAATATGAAACGATCAGAGATTATTATTTCCGCCGGTTTAGTGCCCATTGATTATTTGATGGTGGTTTTGGCCGGCATTGCCGGTTATTATTTCCGTTTCTGGGAGCCGATCAGCGCTTATCGCCCAGTGGTTTTTAATCTGCCGTTTCCGTATTTTTTGAGCTGGCTTTGGCTGATGGCCGTAATTTGGATTGTTACTTTCGCTTTAGCCGGATTATACAATATGCGCGGCACTTCGCGAGCGGTTGATGAGGTATCCAAGATTATTTTGGCTTCTACGGCGGCCGTGGCCATTTTGATGTTTTTCTTTTTCTTTTCCCGATCGCTGTTTGATTCCCGCTTTATCATTTTGGCCGCTTGGATTTTTTCTATTGTCTGCGTGATGTTCGGCCGCGGTTTGATGCGTTTTCTCCAACGCCGCTTGTACGGCTGGGGCGTAGGCATCCATCGGGTGATTATTATAGGCGTTGGCAACGCGGCCGATGAAGTGGTTAGGGAATTTACGGCTAATCCGCGCGCCGGTTATCGCGTCGTGGACCAATTCAAGAATTTTGATGCGGCGACCGAAAAAGAGTTGTCGGAACTGAAGTTGACGGACAAGTTTGACGAGATTCTGGTGGCCCGCGCCGATCTGTCAACTGAAATATCGGAAAAGCTCCATGATTTTTCTTATGTCAACCACGTGGAGCTTAAGTACATCGCCGATATTTTTGATTTTCCCATTAATAATTTTGTCATTGACAATATTGCCGGCTTACCGGTAGTGGAATTGAAAAAAACCAAACTGGACGGCTGGGGCCGGATCGGCAAGCGCTTGTTTGATATGGTTGGTTCGATTTTGTTGGTAGTCATCTTGTCGCCGGTTTTGCTCATCATAATCTTGGCGGTTAAGTTAAGTTCGGCTGGGCCATTGTTTTTTACTTACCAGCGCATCGGCGAATACGGCAAGCCCTTTGTTTACTTTAAGTTCCGTACCATGATCAAGGATGCGCACAAATTCCGTTTTGACGAGGAATTCATAAAATCGCAGGAAAATGTCCGCGCCGGCACGCCCATGATGAAATTCAAAAACGATCCGCGCATTACGCCGGTCGGAAAATTTTTGCGGCGCTATTCTTTGGATGAATTGCCGGAGTTGTTCATAGTATTTTTGGGTAAAATGTCATTAGTCGGTCCCCGGCCGCATGAAGTAGAGGAGGTGGCTAAGTATGAAACTTTCCATAAGCGGGTTCTGTCCATCAAACCGGGCATTACCGGCATGGCGCAGGTGTCCGGTCGCAGTGATTTGGATTTTGACGAGGAAGTCAGGTTGGATGTGTGGTATATGGAGAATTGGTCAATGAAGTTGGATTTGATGGTTCTATTTAAAACGCCTTTTGCCATAGTGCGCAAACGTCAGGCGGAATAATTTGTTGCTGATTGTTCTTATGATCAAATACGTTTTACATACCGCCTCAACAGTTAAAGATTTTAAAATTGATTACGCTAAAGATCTTAACGAGGAACAATACAAGGTCGTAACCGATGGCTACGGGCCTTGTTTAGTTTTGGCCGGCGCCGGTTCAGGCAAAACTCGGACTTTGGTTTATCGCGTAGTTTATTTGTTGGAACAGGGCGTGCCCGCGTCCAATATCATGCTGGTAACCTTCACCAACAAGGCGGCCAAGGAAATGCTGGAACGAATTGAGGTGCTATTGCACGGCGAAGCCAAGGGCTTGTGGGGCGGCACTTTTCATCATTTGGGCAACCGGTTGTTGCGGCTGTACGGCGAGCGCATTAATATCGCTAATAATTTTACGATTTTAGACGAAGAGGATTCTTTGACCTTGCTTAAGAATTGTTTGAGCCGCAGTAATCCTCCGGAAGACAAATATTTTCCCAAGGCCAAGATTATCCGCTCCATAATCTCTTTGTCGCAGAACTTGTGCCAGCCCATCCGCCAGGTCATTGCCGAGCGCTATGATTATTTTAAGGATAATTATTTGCCGTGCATTTTGGAGACGGCTGATTTATATAGGGAGCGCAAAGCTCAGATTAATGCGTTGGATTTTGACGACCTCCTGATCAAATGGAACGAACTGCTGGAACAAGCGCCGGAAATAAAAAAGCGTTTGGGCGAAAAGTTCGTCTACATCCTGATTGACGAATTCCAGGACACTAACGCTTTGCAATCCAAGATTATCGCTAATCTGGCCCAGCCCCAGCGCAATATTTTGGCGGTCGGCGATGATGCCCAAAGCATCTATGGTTTTCGGGGCGCCGATGTCAATCATATTTTGGATTTTCCTCGGCAATTTCTTGACGCTAAGATCTTAAGATTGGAAACCAACTATCGCTCCACGCCGGAAATTCTGGCGCTCGCCGATACTTCCATTAACCGCAATGAAGCCAAGTTTGAAAAGCATCTTAAAGCGATCAGGGGCAAGGGCGCCAAACCGGCCGTGGCGGCCTTGACTGACAATTATCAGCAGGCCGAGTTTGTTTGCCAGAGGCTTTTGGATTTGCAGCGCGAAGATGGCTTGGCGCTGAATGAAATCGCCGTGCTGTTCCGATCGCACTTCCAGTGTTTGGAATTGGAAATGGAGTTAAACAAGCGGAATATTCCTTATCAGATGCGCGGAGGTTTGCGGTTTTTTGAACAGGCGCATTTAAAAGATATTCTGGCTTATTTGAAAATCCTGGCCAATTTTCGCGATGAGGTTTCCTGGTTGCGATTGCTTGGCATGCAAAGCGGCATCGGCGAGATGACCGCAGAAAAGATTTGGCGCCAGGCCGCGATGTTGGGCGATGTGGGCAAGTTATTGGATTATAGGTTGGAGCTCGGTTCCAAAGCTGCGGCCGGCTGGTCCGCCTTGAAACGCATCTTGGAAAAAATCGCGAAGATAGACAAAAACGATTTATCCGCGCTGGTAACGGCGATTATTGATTTCGGTTATGAAAAATATTTGCAGGCCAATTATGAAAACTTTCAGGATCGTTTGGATGATTTAACCCAATTAGTGGAGTTTGTTAAATCTTACGACAGTCTGGAAAGATTTTTGGCGGATACGGCGCTGTCGGAAAATTTTCAGGGCGGATCGCGTACCGAGGAGAGGGGAGCGAATGGTGAGCAATTAATTTTGTCTACTATCCATCAGGCCAAGGGCCTGGAGTGGCGGGCAGTGTTTGTAATCGGCTTGGCGGAGGGCATGTTTCCGCACGCCAAAGTTTATGACAAGCCGGAGGAATTGGAGGAGGAACGGCGATTATTTTATGTGGCTTGCACTCGCGCCAAGGACCAGTTGTATTTGAGTTATCCGCTATTCGGCCGCGACAGCATGTTGCATCCGTCGCAGTTTATTAGGGAATTGCCGAGCAAATTATATGATCGCTGGGATGTGGAAGCGGGCGAGGACGAGGTGATTTATGTGGACGAAGAAGGGGAGCGCGCCCCCGATTCCGGCAAACGGAAGGGTATTTTGGATTTTGATCCGGAATTGGAGATTGAGGAGTCGGATTATTAATTTCGTCGGCTATTGACAAAATACATCATGTTTCTTATTATATTTGCATAATGCGAATCGTATTATGTAATCTTGAAAGGCTGGTAACCGAAATGAAAGGAGGCCGTGATGCCCGCTTCTAAGAGCCCTGATCATAGTAAAAGCAGTCAGAAAACACTCAAACCCATTGAGGTGAGTTTTTCCACCGGTCGAGAGATGAGTGATTCAAAATATGCGATGCGCATTTATGCGGAAAGAGGCACAAAAGACGTTCCTTTTTTAAATTTAATCAAACGCGCCGTTGAAAATTTTTATTATGGCCGTTTCTATCAAGGCTTTAATAATAATCCGATACAGATTGATGCTTCAAAAGCCGAAGTAATCAAAAATATACGCGTTACTCTTTATACCCGTAATCCGTATGATGGTGGTTGCGATTTTTATCACTTGGTTCCTTGCCTTGATCCCGTAGACGGACATAGCGATAAAGTCATGCTTTGTTATCGTCGGAGATAACATCGGATAGATTATCTGTCGTCAATTCATCATTTTTATTCGTTCCAATCCCGCAATACAATAAGTTGCGGTTTTTTTCTTGGCAATAATAAAAGCCACGGCTTATAGTCGTGGCTGATTTTGTTCAGGCGCTTATGGCATAAAAATCTTCTCGCGCCTTGAAATATTCTTCTCTCTCTTTGGGATTAGCAAACCACTGATCGGAGGGGTGGGGACTGAAAAAAGGCGCTTGCATTATACTTTGAGTCGGGTCCAGCAGATCTTCGTAAGGTAAAGAACGATTACGCAAATCCTTGATCGCTCCCAGCAACTTTTTTATAATGGCCGCAATCTTTAATTTTTTGCCTTTAGCGTCGTAGATTCTTATTTCTTGCATCGCCTGGAGTTCATCCATTATCTCTCCAGAATCAAGTCCGTCCAGATGAGTGAGTCCCAACAGTCTTTTGGCCTGCGGCAGATTGTGGCCTCTAATAACCATAAACTGCATAAAAATAGAAAACATCACTTCCTTTGCTCCGCCGATACTATATTCCCAGCCATCCATCAAGAAATGGGATCCGGCCATTTCCGCCATGACATGATACCACAAAGACATATAAGCGTCTTGGCTCCAGCGCCATTTTTTGGCTTCAAAAACCGACGGCGCGATAAACAGCAAATTGCGTTTAGCGCCTAAGTGATCGGCCAGGGCCACGCCCTCAGCAATATTTGGTTGGATGATCAATTGCCAGACGCTGTCGGGGCCGCATTTGGCTATTAATTCTTTGTTTGTTTTTACTCCTTGTTCCTCCAGAACATCAAAGCATCTTTTGCCGGAGGTGATAGGCATACTGACGTAAGAAATCATTTTTCGGCGATTACCGCGAAAAGATCGATACGCGCCCATGACGGTTTGGAAGTTGGCTCTCTCTTCATCATTCATTCGTTCAAAAGACGGTTCCACCAAAGAAAAAATACTCTGTTCATCGCGCTGAGCCATAACTGTTCCTCCCAAGGGTTGAGTGATATTTTTTATTTCAAGGTGCTTTTTTAATACGCCAAGCTTACCAATTGCGGGTATCTTTGTCAAATAACCAGGACTTATCTTGAGTTGCTCAAAAATAAATAAAATGGTAAAATGCAGGCGTATGTTAATGCTGATTGCCGTAACATTTTATCTGTTGCTACCCGCTTACCTGGCCAATATGGCTCCGCCGATATTCGGCCGTTTGGGGTTGCTTAAGCCGTTGGCCAAACCCATTGACGGCGGCCGCAAGTGGCGCGGGGAGTATATTTTCGGGTCGGGCAAAACTTGGCGCGGGGTTGTCGCTGCCGTGATTTTTGGCATTCTTACCGCCGGTTTGCAGGCCTGGCTTTTCAATTACCCCTCATTTGAGGGGATTTCTCTGGTTGATTATCCGAGCGTCTGGCCGGTTTTTGGTTTTCTGGCCGGCTTGGGCGCAATCATGGGTGATTTGGCTAAGAGCTTTTTCAAGCGACGCATCGGCATCGCTTCCGGCGGCAGTTGGCCGGTGTTTGATCAGTTGGATTTTATCGCGGGATTTTTCTTGTTTACCTGGGGATACGCGGCGTTATTCTGGCAGGTTGCCGTGGCCGCTTGTTTGCTTACTTTGATACTTCATCCTTTAACCAACATCGCCGCTTACTTGTTAAAATTAAAAAAGGTTTGGTGGTAGCAAATGTCATTCTGAACGAAGTGAAGAATCTAAAGTTTAAACTTGAGATCCTTCGCTTCACTCCCGCTACGCTTACGTTTCACTTAGGATGACAAAAAGGAAACTGAATCTAAATTATAATTTCTATGTCTATAACTCTAGTCTTACTCGCCTTGATAGTTATTTTGATCGCTGTGGTGATCGGCTTGTTTTTATTTTTTAACAGCAAATTGTCGCAATTGGCCGCGCCTCAGGACGACAAGACGGCGCTTTTGCTGTTTGAACGGCTTAAGGAATTGAATCAGACCATGGATTCCAGCATCAGGGGTTTGAATCAGACGGTGGATACCAAATTGGCGGAGTCGTCAAGGCAGATGCAGACGCAATTCGGCCAGAGCATCAGCATTATCAGGGGAGTGACCGAAAAAGTCACTGAACTGCAAGCTACCAATAAGCAAGTCATGGGTTTTTCAGAACAACTGAAGAATTTGGAAAAAGTCTTGACCAGCCAGAAACAGCGCGGCAATTTGGGCGAAGCCGGCTTGCATTTGGTGTTGGACAATATCCTGCCGCCGACCGCCTTCAAAATCCAGTACCAGTTTGACGACGGCGACATCGTAGACGCCGCCATTTTTACCAAAGACGGCATTATTCCCGTGGATGCCAAGTTTTCCCTGGATAATTACAATCGCGTAATTAACGAAGACAACGAAGAAAAGCGCGCGGTCTATGAAAAAGAATTCAAGAACGATTTGAAGAAGCGCATTGATGAAACCAGCAAATATATCAAACCGGATAAGGGAACTTTGGATTTTGCCTTTATGTTTATTCCCGCCGAGGCTATTTATTATGATCTGCTGGTCAATGAAGTCGGCGCCATTAAAATCAATACCCGCTCGTTGATTGATTACGCTTTCAAAGAGAAAAAGGTGATCATCGTTTCACCCACGACTTTCGCCGCCTACTTGCAGACGGTTCTGCAAGGCTTGCGCGCCTTGAAAATAGAAGAAAAAACCAAGGATATCATCAGGCGGGTGGAAATGCTGCAGAATCATGTGGCGGCTTATGACGAATATTTCAAGAAAGTCGGAAACAATCTGGCCACGACGGTTAATGCCTATAACGCGGCGGACAAGGAATTCAAAAAAATTGATAAGGATGTGGTGAAGATTACCGGCGCCGAAAGCGGTATAGATCTCTTGCAGTTGGAGGGGCCGAAGAAAGTCGATTAATATGAGATACCTGGAAGGAGAAGAAAAAACCACGGCCGAGAAATATATTTCCGCGGCTGCCGAAGTAGCCAAGCAAGCCACTTGTGAACGATCCAAATGCGGCACGGTAATAGTTAATAATGGGCAAATCATCGGCTCCGGTTTCAATTCACCGGCCGGAAATCTGGAGAGTCAGCGACGTTGTCAAGCGCTCAAAAGAGATTTGCATTCCAAGGTGACGGATAAAACCTGCTGCGTGCACGCCGAACAGCGGGCGATCATGGACGCCTTACGCCGCCAGCCCGACCGATTAAGCGGTGCGGTTCTGTACTTTACTCGCTTGAGCGATAACGGCGAAGCGACAGAATCGGGTCAGCCATATTGCACTCATTGCAGCAAGTTGGCTCTTGATGTCGGTATCAGCAAGTTTATCTTATGGCACAAAGAGGGAATTGGCGCTTATCCGACAGACGAATATAATTTATTGTCTTATCAATATCAAGAATAATTTTATGCCTAAAATCGCTATTATCGGCGGGTCGGGGTTGGATGATCCGCAGATCCTGTCAAACGTCACGGAAAAGATAATTGAAAATAAATACGGCCGGCTGGCCTCGCCCTTGACTGTCGGGCAAATCGCCGGCGTGGAGGTGGTGATTCTGGCTCGCCACGGCAAGGCGCACAATGTCATGCCGACCAGGATTAATTTTATGGCCAATATCCAAGCGCTGAAGGATGAAGGTTGTACGCATATTTTGGCCACAACCGCCGTCGGATCGTTGAGGGAAGAAATCAAGCCGGGTAATCTGGTTTTTCCCAATCAGTTTATTGATTTTACCCGCCATCGCAATCTGACTTATTTTACGGATCAAGTGGAGCATAAGCCCATGGCCGATCCTTATGATCCGTTGTTACGTAGCATGCTACGTAACACTTGCGATGATTTAAGTTTTGAATATAATTACGACAAGACGGTGATTACGATTGAAGGACCCAGATTTTCCACCCGCGCCGAAAGTCACATGTTTCGCCAATGGGGAGCGGATATCATTAATATGTCCACTTGCCCGGAAGTGATTCTGGCCAACGAATTGGGCTTGCCTTACCAGACCATCGCCATGTCCACGGATTATGATTGCTGGAAAACCGATGAAGCGCCGGTAACTTTTGAAATGGTGATGCAACGCATGGCCGAGAACGCGGAAAAGGTAAAACAACTATTAATCAAAGTTATACCAAAAATAAAATAATTACACCATTGTCAAAGTTATACCAAAAATAAAATAATTACACCATTGTCATTCCTGCGAAAGCAGGAATCCAGGTTAGAAATTAAAATTTGTTAATACTTAACCTGGTTTCTTGGTCAAGCCAGGAATGACATCTAGTTAGATTATAAATCTATGCCTATTAAATCGCGTATTCGCACGGTGGCGGACTGGCCCAAGAAAGGCGTCATGTTCCGCGACATTACTACTTTAATAAAAGACCCGGTCGGGTTGAAATTGTGTTTGGACGATTTTGCGGAAAGATACAAAGATAAGGAGGTTGATGTGATTGTCGGCATTGACAGCCGCGGCTTTATCTTGGGCGGCGCTTTGGCTTACTTGTTGGGCAAGGGGTTCGTGCCGGTGCGCAAGAAAGGCAAATTGCCGGCGGCAACGGAAAGCGAATCGTATGATCTGGAATACGGCATGGACACGATAGAAATCCATAAAGACGCCATTGCGTCCGGCCAGAAAGTAGTGATTATTGATGATCTGATCGCCACCGGCGGCACGGCTCTGGCCGCTTCCAAATTAGTAAAAAAGTTAGGCGGAGAAATAAATGAGTTGGCATTTATTGTGGATTTGCCGGATTTGGGCGGTGGCAAGAAACTGACCGGTGCCGGGCTTAAATATTACGCTCAGACCGAGTTTGCCGGGGAGTAGCTTGATTTTTTTCTAGTTTTACGATATTATGATATGAACTTTAACTTATTAACAATAGTTAATCAAAGTTAGGATATAGGATAGTAAAACATAACAACAGACGAAAACAGAAAGAGAGGATAAAGCCATGGCCCTGTGTATTACTTGTAGCGGAGACATCCGCGGATCAAAACGCGCGAAAGGCGGATGTACTGCGCCGAGTTGCAATAACGTGACTGCTTATGCCGATTATCGTTATTGCCCGCACTGCGCCGAGGAATTGGGCCGTTGCGAATGTTGCGGGAAAAGGCAAGAAAAACAGCACCAGATTGAAGATTAGAACGCCAAAGGCGGACACGAGTTGTCCGCTTTTATTTTTGTTTTGGTTTGTGTTATAATATTATTAATTATGCCAAAGGAAGATGACAAATTGAGTCGGTTGATCACCGGCGTTTTCCGCGATTATTTCGTTTACGCTCCGGTTAAGCGAGCCGGACGTCTCTTAGTGCAAGAAGCCAAGACGCCGGAAGAGGTAAATTGGTCGGGCCAGCTAACGGAGAACTCTTGGAAAGAGCTGTTTTTGCCTCATCGGGAAAAACTGTTTGAAAGCCGGCAGGGGTTGCTGGAAACTAAAGGCGAACAGCCGCCGGTAGCCTGTCTGGGCATGAATATTCTTGATTTGAAAGCATTGATGCTGTTTGATTTGGTTTTCGGCAATGATGTTTATTATCAAAATCGCCGCCAAAAGACATTAGTCATCGGTTATGGCGTTGATTGGCCTAACGGCTACAAGCAAAGCAAGATTTTTTCCCATAATTTTAAGGAAGACGTTTTAGAGCATGTGTCGTTTGATATTTTTATCGCCGGCCGCAAAGCCGGAGAGCCGACTTTTTATTCCGGCTCCCCCCTTGGCCGGAAATTATTGGAGGGTTGCGGGATTAAGGATTTTGAGAATATCAAGTTTGCCGGCGCTGTGGCCGAGAGCGGACCGGACAAGCGCATGTTGGAAATCAAAGGCAAACTGGAACGCTCCGCCGATCATTATTTATGGAATAATTTGGATCAGATCTGCCTGGCTTGCGGCAAATGCACCATTGCCTGCCCGACTTGCTTTTGTTTTGATCTGGAAGACAAGGCCAACCCCGATGATCCGCGGCGCGACCGCAAATGGGGAAGTTGCTTTTATAATGATTTTTCCTTGGTCGCTGGCGGACACAAAGAGCTGGATACGGTCAAGAAAAAAATATTTTTCTGGTATTACCATAAGTTCGCGCGCATCCCCCAAGAGTATTCTTATGTCGGTTGCGTGTCTTGCGGCCGTTGCACGCGCACTTGCCCGGTCGGCATTGATATCGCCAAAAATATTGCCAAAATATCCAAAATTGTTTAATTATTTATTTACTTACTAAGTAGATTATGAGTCTTATTTATAAAAAGTTATTAAAATCAAAGATCTATAAACTAATGTCAGACTCAGGAAAAAAAATGCCTAAACCGCCATACGAAAACAGGATAGAGGGCTGGTGGTTTAAGGATGAGGAAATAAGATCAGCCAATAAAGTTGGAAAAATGTTAACTCTAGATTTAGATATAGGTAAGGCCTGCGACTTGCATTGCAGTTTTTGTTTTGCCAGTACGCATTCAAAGGATAACAAAGATTATATTAATAAAAATACTATAAGAATTAAACAAATTCTTAAGGAGGCTGCGGAGTTAGGCTGTAAAAGCATTAAGATAGTTGGCGCCGGAGAACCATTATTATTTCCTAATCTAATTGAAATTCTAGAATATTGTAAAAAATTGAAAATAATCCCGATTATTTTTACTGGCGGACATGTATTTGGGGATGATAATCGAGCAAAAAATGTTTTTAAGAAATATGGTATTAATTCTGCTAAAGAATTAGTGGATAAGCTATATCGGCTTGATTGTTGCTTTATTGTAAAGTTTATGAGTTTGAATCCAAAATTGCATGCCAAATTAGTTGGTGCAAATTTTGATTATATTAAATACCGCGATCAGGGTCTCTTAAATTTAATTGAAAGAGGATTTAATTATACAAAGCCGACTAGGTTGGGTGTTGATTGTTTGCTGTTAAAAGATAATTATAGGGAAGCCGTCAGTCTGTTTTCTTTTTTTAATCAGTTTAATATTTTTTGCGTTTTAAATACGTCAATGGATTGTGGCAAGACCGAATACAAATTAGCTAATCCACAAGTAATCAGTAAAGATAAAGCATTAAAAGTTTCAATTGATTTGTATCGTTACTGCCTTAAAAATAAGATTCCATTTGATAAAAGGATTTCCCCGTATTTTTGCAGTCCAGTTTGTTCCCAGCTTAACCACGGTCTTTTTATAGGAGATGACAATATTGTCAAGGCTTGCCCTGGCGGACCAGACATCGCTCAGTATTCAAAGGGCAAATTAAAGGAAATTTGGAAGAATAATCCATTTAGAAAAAAATATAATGAAATCTTGGGTCATGAATGTATTTCACGAGTTGGCCGTACTTATCATGAAGATTTTGAATATCGAGTAAGAAAAGCGATAAAATTTATAAAATGAATAATACCTACCAGCCGCAGAAAGTCAAAGCAATTTCCGTCAGCCGCCAGTCAATTGATACGGTAATGTTTAGATTTCAGTTTGTTGATAAATCCTTACAGAGAACTTTCGCGTATCTTCCCGGGCAATTTATGCAAATCGGTTTTCCGGGTTGGGGCGAATGCCCCATCAGCCTTTGTTCCTCGCCGGCCGAGAGCAAAAAATATTTTGAGCTGGCGATCCGCGACGCGGGGCAATTGACGCGCAAAATTAATGAATTAAAAAGCGGAGACGAGGCTTGGGTCAGGGGACCGTTCGGCAATGGCTTTGATGCGGATATTTATAAAGGCAAAGAGTTGATTTTAATCGGCGGCGGCTGCGGTTTTGTGCCGCTTCGTCCGATAATCATGGAAGTTCTTGCCGGTCGCATTAAAACCAAATCGTTAAAGATTTTTTACGGTTGCCTTAATGAGGATACGTTGCTGTTTAAGAAACAATATCCCGAGTGGAATCGCGGAGCGGAATTAGGCGTTATTCTGGATAAACCCTCGGCTCAATGGCATGGCGAGAAGGGATTGATTACCGACTTGATTAAAAAACGCCAAATCAGCCCTCAGTCCGTGGTTGTAATGGTTGGTCCGCCCGTAATGTATCGTTTTGCCATTAAGGAATTAGAAGCCAAGAAAGTCAAAGCGCAGAATATCTGGCTGTCGTTGGAACGGCGGATGTATTGCGGTGTCGGCGTTTGCCAGCATTGCGCTGTCGGGCCGTATTACGTCTGCAAAGACGGGCCGGTGTTCAGTTACGCCCAGCTTAAAGATATCCCTAATGCCTTATGACTTTAAATGCCTTGATTTATCTTTTGATTTTTTTGGTGTTGCTTACCGCGGCTTACGGCGCTTATTCGGCCGCGCCCTGGTTGCCGACCAGGCGGCGGGATGTTAAACGCCTGGCGGATTTGGCCGGAATCAAAGAGGGGGATAAAATTTATGATTTAGGTTGCGGTGACGGCCGGTTGGTTTTTGAAGCGGCCCGGCGCGGCGCTACGGCCAGCGGAGTGGAAATATTTTTTCTGCCCTGGCTCTACGCCAGAATTAAAAGCTTATTCATTCCGCGGACCAGAATTTTATTCGGCGATTTGTTTTTTCAGGATATTTCCGACGCCGATGCGATTTTTATTTTTTTGTTGGATAAAAGCTATAAAAAACTGGTGGAAAAGTTCAATCGGGAGCTCAAGCCGGGAACGCAAGTGGTTGTGGCCTGCTGGCCGATCGTCGAGTGGCGGGACAAGCTTGTTTCTTCCAGTCAGCCGGCGGACGATCTGCCGATGTTCGTCTATAAGGTATAAGCCGAATCCCATGCCTTATCTGTCGGAAATAATAAAAATATTTATTAACCCTTAACCATAAAACCATGCTTGCTATCGCACTCATCATCATCGGAGCAATTTTCCTGCTCAAAAATCTCGGCTTGCTGACTGTCATCAATTGGGATGTCGTTTGGCCGATCGTTTTGATCGGTGTCGGCGTCTTGATGCTGTTTAAGAAAAAAATGTAATTATGTGCCTGACCGTGCCGGCGCAAGTGATTTCCGCCGCTGATAATTATTTGGAGGTGGAAACCGCCGGCACCAGGCGCCAGGTTAAGCGCGCCTTTTCTCGGGTGCCGCAATCGGGCGAATGGGTGCTGATTAACGCTGACCTGGCCGTGGTTGCGGTAACAGAACAGGAAGCCCGGGAGATTTCTGATTATTTGATGCCGAAGAAAAAGCTATGATTGAGACTAAGCCGAGTGGCATGACTTTGGCGGCGCGTTACGCTTTCATGCCCAATAAATTGCGCTATTGCGGCGGCGATAGGAATGCCCAATTGTTTTCTTATGTGTCCGCCGGGGTTAGCGACGGGGGATTGGCTGAATTGCTGGAAGAATTTGACACCATGTTCCCCTATATCAGCTTTATCGCCCACGCCAATAAGATCGCCGATCCGTTTGATTATCGCGTGGTGGAAGCGTATTGGATCGGCAATGATCTGCTTAAGCAGATTGATTTCAATTCTTTTTATCGTTACCTGGCGGATATCCAGCGCCTGCCCAAATCCTATAAGCCGGCCGTGGCGGAAAAGATTTACGGCAAGATTACTTGGGGCGCCAAACCGCATCATTCCTGGCACGTATTCAATATCCCCAAGCGCATGGGGCCGAACGCCTTGGAATACACCATTGCCACCATGAATGATTGCCGCATCAGTTGGGCTAAGGTGCTTGAATCGGATCCGATTGCTGACGGCCTGCTGAAGAAGATAAAAGTTGAATGCCGGCCCTTGCAATATATTAACAATCAATTGGTGTTGGGCGAACCGCAAGAGAAAGAAGCCTGGTTTGAATATGAGAATAAGAGCTTTACCGGGCCACTTCGCGCCGGCGATCTGGTAACCTTGCATTGGAATTGGGCGTGTGATCGCATTTCCCTGGAACAAAAGAGCAATTTGGAAAAATGGACGCAACATAATTTAAAACTGGCCAACTTATGAAAATAAAAAAACCGAAACTTGCCATTATCAGCCTGACTTCCTGCGAGGGCTGTCAATTCGTTTTGCTGGATCAGGGCAAGAAATTTTTGGAATTGCTGAAAAAATTCCAAGTTGAGGAATTTAGATTAATGGAGGACGATCCAATGCCGGCGGAACGTTATGACGTCTGCCTGGTTGAGGGTAATCCGGTGACCACGGATAATATCAAATTGCTTAAAGCCATGCGCGAGCGCTCTAAGTTTTTGGTTGTTTTGGGCAATTGCGCCGCACTCGGCGGCGTTTGGGAAATTAAGAATTACCAAGATAAGAAAAAAACCATCAGGTATGTTTATCGGAACTCCGCCAAGGTGGAGAATCCCGATATTAAGGAAGTGGATAATTTCGTCAAAGTGGATTTGACTATTCCCGGCTGCCCCATAACCGGCGGCGAAATGCTGGAAATTATTTATCAGCTTTTGTCCGGCAAAATGCCGCGGATTCCGCAAAGTCCGGTGTGTTGGGAATGCCAGACTAGGGGTTATGAATGTTTATTACAAAAAGGCATGATTTGTCTGGGGCCGATTACTTTGGGCGGCTGCCAAGCGGTTTGTCTGAAAAGCAAACAGCCGTGCTGGGGTTGCCGCGGCCTGTTTGAGGGAGCGCAAATCAAGAATCATCTTAATCATTTGACGGCTAATTTCCCCCGCCAGCAAGTTTACCGCATCATGGAAGTCTTTGGCGCTCGCGATTCAATTTTAAAATCATTGGTTAAAAATAAAACTAAAAAGATTAACAAGAAAATTAAGAAAAAATTATGACAGTAGAAATCAGGGATAGGACGGAGGGGGAACTATCGGCTCGCAATCAAGTGCAGAGGGAGTTATTGGGCAAGTATTTGGAGGAGGGCAAATTGAGCGCCACCGATCCCGAAGCCATGAGCAAAATTTTCAGGCAGATAAGCGATATTTTGGATGGCGACGATCCGGTTTACGACAGTATTCGCGCTGCTTTTAAGTCAGGTGATCACCAAGCTACGGTTGATATGCTAAAAACCGTAGTCAAAGTGTAAATATTTTTATCTATGCAAATAAAAGTCAACCATATCGGTAAAATGGAAGGGCACTCCGATTTTGTGGCTGAAATCATCAAGGGCAAAGTGTCTTCGGCCAAAGTGATGACTACCGAAGGCGCGCGTTTGATTGAAGGCATTTTGGTCGGTCGGAATTTTGACGAAGCGCCGATTATTACCGCCCGCATCTGCGGCATTTGTCCGGTGGTGCATAAGGTCTCCTCGGTTAAATCATTGGAGAATGCCTTGAGAATTGAGCCGAGCCGGCAGACAATCAAATTAAGAAAGGCCATGCTTGCAGCCCAGATAATCCATAGCCACGCTCTGCATTTGTTTTTTTTGTCTTTGCCTGATTTTTTTGATATCACTAATGATTTGCAGTTTATTGGCAAGTACAAAAAAGAGACGGAAAGCGCCATCAGGGTGCGTGATTGGGCGTTGAAGACGATTGAAGTTATCGGCGGCAGAGCGGTGCACCCCATTGCTTGCGAAGTCGGCGGATTCAAGGTGTTGCCGGAAAAATCCGAATTGGCTGAGTTGGCCGGCCGTTATCAAGCAGTTTTAAAAGACGCTTTGGTTTTGGTTAATATGGTGTTAAAAATCAATCTGCCCAGATTCAGCCGTCCCACAACTTTTGTCGCCTTGGCTCACGGTGATGAATACGCCTATTACGGCGGTGATCTCAAGGTGTTGTCTCCCGGAGGAAAAACCAAAGTAATCAAAGCCAAGGATTTCACCAAGAATATCAAAGAGATTGAGGAACCTTACCGCGCAGCTAAGTCGGCGAAATTGGACGGTAAGCCGTTTATGGTCGGCGCTCTGGCGCGTCTTAATATCAACCATAACCAATTGAATCCTTTGGCGGCCGGGATATTCAAAAGTCTAAAGTGGCGTTTGCCTCAATACAACACTTTTAACAATATTGTCTGTCAGGCGGTGGAGATAATACATTTTACCGAAGAGCTAAATCGTTTGCTCGGGGAATTGTCGGTTGAATTGAAGCCGGAAACAAGCCGCGGCCAAGAGCTTGATCTTATCGCTCGCGCCAATCCGCTGGGCCGGGTTGCGGTCGGCGTTGATGCTTGCGAAGCGCCGCGCGGCACACTGTATCATGCTTATAAGCTGGACAGAAACGGGCTGATTACCGATTGCCAAATCATCACGCCAACCGTGTCTTTTTTGAAGAATTTAGAAGCGGACATCAAGCAGTACCTGCCGGGCATTAAGAATCTGCCGGAGAAGAAGCGCGCTATCAGGATCCGCGCCTTGATCCGCGCCTATGATCCGTGCATTGCTTGCGCCACGCATTAACATGGCAAATGGCTTATGGCATATGGCATATAGTAAATGCAATTATTTATGAGTTTTAGATTTGAAAACCTGGATATCTGGAAAGAATCAATTGATTATTGCAACTCGATTTATAATATTACAGAGAAATTTCCCAAAGATGAATCATTCGGTTTAAAAAGTCAGCTTAATCGCGCTGCCGTTTCTATTTCAGCTAATATAGCAGAAGGATCAGCGAGTTGTTCTGATAAAGAATTAAAGATGTTTATTGGTTTTTCTATCAGGTCATTAGCAGAGGTGATTTCTGAGTTGGTGATCGCAAGAAATAGGAGATATATTACTGATGATCAATTCAAAGGTTTATACGATAAAGGGGAAATATTAATCAAGAGAATAACTTCATTCAAAAATAATTTGGTTTAATTTTGTTGTATTTATTAACCATAAGCTATAAGCCATAAGCTATTAGCTATATGCCATCTCTATGCATGATTTTCATTTGTCTGATACGATCTACAAAGCGATCATCGAGGAAGCCGAAAAAAACAAGTTAAAAAAAATCACCAAAGCGGTGATTGAGCTGGGGAGCATCGTAGAGCATGGCGAAGAAGTTTTGCCGGCTAATTTGGATTTTAATATTAAGCTGTTAGCTAAAGGCGGCCCGGCCGAAGGATTAGAGCTTGCGATTACTAAGGCGGTCGGCGGGAATTGGATATTGAAAGAAATTGCCGGGGAATAAAAAACGGCCGGCGGTAAACCGCGGGCCGGTCAAGGTTCATTGAAATTTTAAGTTTTGGATTTCAGAACAACGAAATAGCCGATAGTTGCTCCGTAGATACCGCTATTATCAGCTGCCACGGATACAAGTTCCAGTTCCGGGTGCGTCTTGATAAACATTGATAGGGTATTGCCAAAGTTTGCTCTGTTATGACTAAAATAATAAACTCCGTTGCCGTAATCAATAATATCGGGAAAATTAGGTACAGCCAAAGAGTCCGCCGGCATTTCCATATTCGCTGTAGGAACTGATTTCACATTTGCCGGATCGGCCGGATCATTACCGCAACCGCTGGTAATGATAATCAAAACAAGAATAGCAACCGTTGCCATGATTTTGCGCATCACTGTTCTCCTTTTCGTTTGTGGCTTTACTTAATAAATCTCTGATTTCTGATTTCTGTCCCAGTAATCGGCAAAGTGTCAGTCTTGATTTGCAAACTGAAATTGACTCGCATCCTGCTCATTCCTCGTTCTTCCCACCATTCCCACAAATCTTGATACTGTCGGTTTTCGGCCGCGCAGACGATCGGCAGAAATATTTTTTTGTTGCGGATCATGTGAGCGATGCCGTAATCGGGCCAACTCAGCCACCAAGCGTCTTCAGCGTCAATTTCCGTGCCACAGAAATAATCGGCTAATATTTGCGCTTGTTGCTTGATGATTTCTTCTTGCTGCAGTTTGGCTTCCCACTGTTGGAGCAGGTAACGCTCACCGCCCGGAGAAAAGGCAATCACCAGCAGTAGCAACGGTACCATTATGGCCATTATTACAAATCTGCCTTTTTCTCCGCAGGCCAAGCCGGTTACTACCAAAACAAATCCAGTTATAGCTAGATATATAAAACTGGCATGAGAATTTTCAAAAGCAGTGGTTGCAAACATCATAGAAGTAAGAAATACTGCAAAGACAAGAAGAAACAGCCAGAGCAGTTTACCTCTTCTGGTTCCAAACTTTCTTGTTGCGATTGATGAACTAACCAAAAGCGCTACCATGGCGATATTAAAAAATAACCAATCAGTTCCGGTTTCCGGAGTCATCGCATTCTCCTTTTGGCTTACAGCCTCTTGTTGCTTGGTGAATCCTTTGTGAAAATGTAAAAGTGCTTGAAATACCCTTAACCATATCATACATTTTTACTTTTGTCAAGTAAATTATCTACAAACATAAAAGTACCTAAAATAATATAAAATTAAGCATAAATAGTTCTTATTATGAAAATAAAATCCATCCGGCAAGTAAAGAATCTAAAAGGCAAGAAAGCGCTGATGCGCGTTGATTTTAATGTGCCGTTGGTTAGCGGACGGGTTGGTAAAAGCGAAGATTTTCGCTTGGTTCGTACGGCGCCGACTATCCGATACCTGATTAAAAAAGGCGCTAAGGTAATTATTATGGCGCATTTGGGTCGGCCGGATGGCAAGGTTAATCCTGAATTCAGTTTAAAACCGGTGGCCAAAAGATTGTCGCAAATAATCGAGCAGCCGGTCAAGCTGTCGCCGCAAATTATCGGCGCCCAAACCGATAAATTAATCGGTCAAATGAAAAACGGCGAGGTGTTGCTGTTGGAGAATGTCAGGTTTGATGCGCGAGAGGAATTAGCGGATAAGAACTTTGCCAGAGAATTGGCCAAGCTCGGTGACCTGTATGTCAACGATGGTTTTGCGGTGTCGCATCGCGATCAGGCCTCAGTCTCAACGATTCAGCAGTTTTTGCCGTCTTACGCCGGCTTACTGATGGAAGAGGAAATAAAATATCTGTCGCGGGCGCTTGAAAATCCCCGACAGCCGTTAGTGGTGATTATCGGCGGCGCCAAGATTTCTACCAAGATCAAGGTGATCAGGAATTTCGCCAAGTTGGCGAAACGGATTTTGCTGGGAGGAGCCTTGGCTAACACGGTATTGAAAGTCATGGGCGTTTCCGTCGGCCGATCAGCGATTGAGCCGGTAATGTTTCCCGAGGTTAAGAAATTTAAGCTGACCGATAATTTGATCGCCGTGCCGGTTGACGGCGTGATGGCGTTAAAGACCGATGCTAAAAAAGGCAGAATTGACGCTTTGGCTGATATCAAGCCGAATGAGTTAATTTTGGATATCGGGCCGGATACGGTAAGACTGTATGAAAATATTTTAAAATCAGCTAAAATGGTTATGTGGAACGGGCCGATGGGTTTGATAGAAAATCCGACCTTTGCTCAAGGCACTAAAAAACTGGTAAAGATTTTAGCCGACTCCAAGGCCGAAACGATCGTCGGCGGGGGAGAAACCGTGCAGCTGATCAGAAAGATGAAATTAGAAAATAAATTCAGCTTCATCTCTACCGGCGGGGGAGCGATGTTGGAGTTTTTGGAAGGCAAGAAGCTGCCGGGGCTGAAGAAAATAATAAAAAGATTGCCGCGGTCGGATGATTACAGCCTCCCTCGCAATGACGAATTATAAATATTGCATATTACTTATTACGTATTACTTATTACTTATTATTAACTTAAAAATATGGAAGAACAAAAACCTCGTTTTAGCCATGATGGTATGGGCGGATGCAAATACCATTATGTAAAACACATTATTTTCGGCATTTTGGCCCTAGTTTTGATCGTTTATGTCGGCGTCTTGACGCGCAATGCTTGGCGCACTTACGATTATATCGGCAAATCGCCGGATATGATCAATCAAATCACAGTAACCGGCACAGCCAAGGTTAGCGTTACGCCCGATGTCGCCGTGCTTTATCTGGGCATTATCAATGAGGGCGCAACAGTCAATTTGGCGCAAAAAGGCATGACCGAAAAAATGAACGCGATTGTTGATTCGCTCAAGAAAGAATTCAAAATTGACGCCAAAGATATCAAGACCGAAAATTACAGCGTTAATCCCAAATATGATTGGACTGACGGCAGACAGCGAATAATCGGTTATATGGCAAACCAGAGCGTTACCGTTAAAGTCAGGGATTTTGACAAAACCGGCGATATTCTGGCCAAGGCCACGGAACTCGGCGCCAACACTGTTTCCGGACCGACTTTTTCCATTGATGATCCGGAAAAAGCCAAAGCCGAAGCGCGGGAGAAGGCTATCGCTCAGGCCAAAGAAAAGGCGAAAGTATTGGCAGATCAGGTTGGCATTAAATTGGGACGGATTGTGAATTTTTATGAGGGTGGCAACGAAATGCCTAATGTAGCTTATGGTATGGGCGGAGCCATGGATTCAGCTTTGTCGGTTAAAGCGGTGGCGCCAACCATTGAACCGGGTACTCAAGATGTGCAATTAACTGTCAGTATTAGTTACGAAATAAAATAGTTGTTATTGATTATTCCTTATGTTAAAATAGAGGCGGCGTTAAACCGCCTCTTTAAATTAAAATCAATTATGGAAAATTTAGCTGATAAAGTCCGTGATATTATGATCGAAAAGCTGTCTATTAATAAAGGCAGTCATGATTTTGATCATACCGAAAGAGTTCATAATTTAGCTGTTCACTTGGCTAAAGCTGAGGGCGCTGATTTGGAAATTATTGAGTTGGCCGCTTGGTTGCATGATATTGCCAGAAAAGAAGAAGACGACAGCAATGGCGCGATTAATCATGCCTTAAAAGGCGCCGAGATTGCCCGAGAGGTTCTGCTGGATTTGGAAGTATCGGAAGATAAAATTAATCGCGTTTGCGAATGTATTGCTCGGCATCGGTTTCGAGACAATAATACCCCGGAAACGTTAGAAGAAAAAATTATTTTTGATGCTGACAAGCTGGATTCGATTGGCGCAGTCGGGCTAGGGCGGGCTTATTTGTTTGCTGGCGAAGTCGGCGCTCGCATGCATGATCCCAATGTGGATATTGAAAAGACCGCTGAATACACCAAAGAAGACACTGCTTATCGCGAATTTTTGGTTAAGTTATCTAAAATCAAGGATAAGATTCAAACCGATGAAGGCAAGAGGCTGGCCGAGCATCGCCATAAATTTATGGCTGAATTTTTTGAAGAAATGAACGCCGAAGTTGCCGGTGAGCGGTAGTTGCGGTATAATTTAAGTATAAAAAATAATAAAAATATAATTATGGCAAAAATAAAATCGATCAAAGCGCGAGAGATTTTGGATTCCCGCGGCAATCCGACCGTGGAAGTGGAAGCGCTTCTTGATAACGGCAAAAAGGCCTGGGCCGGAGTACCCTCCGGAGCCTCTACGGGCTCGCGTGAGGCCTTGGAACTTCGGGATGGCGATAAACGGCGGTATGGCGGATTGGGCGTGCTGAAGGCCGTAAAAAACGTCAACACTATTATCGCGCCGAGATTAATAAGTTTGGATCCGACTAAACAGCAAGAAATTGACGAATTAATGCTTAAACTTGACGGCACGGAGAATAAATCCAAACTCGGCGCTAACGCCATCTTGGGCGTTTCTATGGCCGTGGCTCGCGTGGCCGCTTTTTCTCAGAGTCAGCCGCTTTACGCTTATCTTCATAAAAAATATTGGAACGGCGGTAAAATGTCTTTCCCCGTACCGATGATGAATATTATGAATGGCGGGGCGCACGCCGGCTGGTCAATTGATATTCAGGAGTTCATGGTGATGCCGCAACAAAAAAACATCAAAGAGGCAATCCGTTGCGGCGCCGAGATTTTTCATGCGCTTAAGAAACTTTTAGCCAAAGCCGGTTATCCGGTTACGGTCGGCGATGAAGGCGGTTACGCTCCCCAACTGAACGGCAACGAAAAGGCCCTGGGGCTGATTGTCTCAGCCATCGGTGAAGCCGGTTATAAGCCGGGCAAAGACGTAAGATTGGCCATTGATTCTGCCGCCTCGGAATTTTTTGATGAGAAGAATAAATATTATGACATGAAGGCGGACAAGAGGGTTAGGACTGCAAAGGACATGATTAAGATGTATGGCGAATGGGTTAAAAAATATCCGATTGAATTATTGGAAGACGGTTTGGCTGAGGGAGACTGGTCGGGTTGGGCGGATTTAACCAAGGCGCTGGGCAAAAAAATTGCGCTGGTCGGCGATGATTTGTTTGTGACCAATCCTAAAATCATCAAAGAGGGGATTGAGAAAAAAGTCGCTAACGCCATCCTGATCAAATTGAATCAGATCGGCACCTTAACGGAAACAGTGGAAGCGATGAAGTTGGCGCAGAAAAATAACTACCAATTGGCGGTCAGCCATCGTAGCGGAGAAACTCCCGATGATTTTATTGCCGATCTGGCCGTCGCTTCCGGCGCTGAATATATCAAAACCGGCTCGTTAAGCCGAGGCGAAAGAGTCGCCAAGTATAATCGTTTAATGGAGATTTGGGAAGAGTTGGGTAAGAAATAATAGGAATAAGCGGCAAGAAATAAGCAAAAGGAAAGGCGGTCATACCCCTTTCCTTTTTTAGAATAATTATGTTATAATATAGGAGTAATTGCTTACTTCGTTAATTATCGCTGATTGCTCGCCGTATTTTATTTATTATCATTATCGCCGTAAAATGCCAGCAAAATCTAAGAAAAAAATTAAGAAATCCCCCAAAACAAAACTTGCCGGAAAAGTCGTCTTGCTTATATTGGACGGTTGGGGGATCGGGAGGGAAGACGGTTCTAATCCGATTTTTTTGGCTAAGCCGAAGTTTATTAATTCTTTGTACAAGAAATATCCTTGGACGAAATTATGCGCCTCCGGGCCTTGCGCCGGATTGCCGCCGGATCAGGTGGGCAACTCTGAAGCCGGACATATTAATTTGGGCGCCGGACGGATTGTTGATCAAGACGTAGTCAAGATTTCCAAATGCATCACCACCGGCGAATTTTTTAAAAATCCGGCCTTTTTGGCGGCCGTAAATCACGCCAAAAGTAATAAAAGCGCTTTGCATTTGATGGGTCTGCTGTCTAACGGCCAGAGTCCGCACAGCGATCCCGATCATCTCCTGGCTCTTTTGACTTTAGCGCGCCAATGCGGATTGAAAAAAATTTACCTGCATTTGTTTACCGACGGCCGCGATTCACCGCCGATGTCAGCCCTAAAATCCATTATGGCCTTGGAGCGTTCGCTTAAGCCCAATGAGATTATCGCCACGGTTATCGGCCGATTTTATGCCATGGATCGCAAGAAAGTTTGGACCAGAACCATTGCGGCTTATAATGCCATGACCGATGGCCATGGCGCTCATTTTGCCGACAGTCCCCAGGCCGGCATCAACCGCGCTTACAATGCCAGCATATCCGATGAATTTATTGAGCCTATTGTCATACGGCAAAAGGGTAAGATGTTGCCGCGCATCAGCGACGATGACGCCATTATTTTCTTTAATTTGCGCAGTGATCGCGCCAGGCAAATGGCTAAGCCGTTCGTCCAGCATGAGTTTGAGGAGAAGAATCCCGGTTTTGTTAAACGCAAGCGGGTGCTTCATAATGTTTCTTTTGTGGCCATGACCGATTTCGGACCGGATTTAGACAGTATCCTTACCGCTTATCCCTCGGAAGATTTGAAAAACACTCTGCCTATGGTGTTAAAGGGCAAAAATCAGATTTATATTGCCGAGAGCGAGAAATATGCCCATGTAACTTTCTTTTTTAACGGCGGTTATGCCGATCCGGTCGGCGGTGAAAAAAGAATCAATGTCCCTTCGCCTCATGTGGACAGGTACGACAAAACGCCGGCCATGTCCACCAAGGAAATAACCAAGAAAATTATTGCTTCATTAAAAAAATACGATTTTATCTGCGCCAACATCGCTTGTCCGGATATGATCGGCCACACCGGCAATATGGAGGCGGCGCAAGAAACAGTTAAGGCCGTAAATAAATACGTCAAACAAATCATCACTGCCGTATTAAAAAACCATGCCGTACTGCTTATTACCGCCGATCACGGCAATATAGAATATAAGTTAAATTTGGAAACGGGGGAAAGATTGACCGAACATACCACCAACCCCGTGCCGTTCATTGTCATCGGCGGTGATTTCGGCAAATCGCTAAAACTGAAATGCGATGGCGTTCTGGGCAATGTTGCTCCGACCGTGATTAAACTGTTCGGTTTGAATAAACCCAAAGAAATGAGTAAGAATAGCTTGATTTAAATTATGACTGCCAATAAAAACAACCAGCTTAGACCGGTAGTATTGATGATTTTGGACGGTTGGGGAGCGGCGCCGCCGTCAAGATCCAATGCCATTACCCTGGCTAAAACTCCGGGAATAACGGGGCTGATAAAGACTTATCCGGCTTTGACTCTGCAGGCCTCGGGCGAAGCCGTGGGCTTGTCTTGGGGAGAAATCGGCAATTCCGAAGTCGGCCATCTTAATTTGGGTTCGGGCAAACTGGTTTATCAGAATTTGCCGCGCATTAACAAATCAATTTCTGACGGTTCATTCTTTGAAAATGAGAAGTTTGTCAATGCCATCAAGCATGCTAAGAAGAATAAGGGCAAGATCCATTTATTGGGGCTTATTTCTTCGGGCGGCGTGCATAGCCACATTGATCATTTGTTCGCCTTACTGGAGCTGTGCCAAAAGGAGAAATTTCGCGAGGTATATATCCATGGTATTTTAGACGGCCGCGATATGCCGTATAACTCGGGCATTGATTTTGTGGAAAAAATAAAAAGCAAGTCCGAGGAACTGTGCACGGGCCGCATCGCCTCCTTGTCCGGCCGGTTTTACGCCATGGATCGCGACAATCATTGGGAGCGTATCGTCTTGGCCTATAACGCCATGGTCAAGGGCGAAGCCGTGGAAAGGTTCAGTGATCCGAGCGAGGCGGTCAGCGCTTCTTACGACAAAAAGATTTATGACGAAGAATTCGTGCCGGTCGTGATTGAAGACGGCGGCAAACCGGTAGCTACGATCGCCGCCGGTGACGCCGTGATATTTTTTAATTTCCGCGCCGATCGCGCCAGGGAAATTTCCAAGGCGTTCGTTTTGCCCGGCTTTGAAAAGTTTGAACGGCAATATTTGAAAGATCTGTATTTCGTGGCCCTGACCGAGTATGAGAAAGATGTTCCGATGGAAATCGCTTTTCCTCCCGAGGCCATTGAAAACCCTCTGGCCAAGGTCATCGCCGATGCCGGCTTGACTCAATTGCATCTTGCAGAAACAGAAAAATACGCCCACGTCACTTTTTTCTTTAATGGCGGCACCGAGCAGGAATTTCCCGGCGAAGACAGGGTGTTAGTGCCGTCTCCTCGCGTGTCTTCCTATGCGGAAAAGCCGGAGATGTCGGCCAAAGAGGTGGCGCAAAAAACGATTGACGCCATTATGGCTGATAAATATGATTTTATCGTGCTGAACTTCGCCAATTGCGACATGGTTGGCCATACCGGAGATTTGAAGGCTACGATTAAAGCCGTAGAGGTGGTGGACAGTTGTGTCAAAAAAATCACGGAAGTGATTTTGGCCAAGGGCGGAGCAGCCTTGATTACCGCCGATCATGGCAATGCCGAAGAGTTGATTAATTTGCAGTCAGGCGAGATTGATAAGGAGCATAGCACTTATCCGGTACCGCTTATTATCGTGGGCAAGGAGTGGGAAGGGAAGAATGCCGGTTTCCCGGAGGTGCCGGGCGGGGATTTGTCCTTAGTTCAGCCGGCCGGCTTGTTATCCGATGTGGCGCCGACAATCATTAAGATTATGGGGCTTAAACAGCCGGCGGAAATGACCGGCAAGTCGCTGATTTAATTTATATTTAATTTATAATTTTTAGTTAATCATATTATGTTAAAAATTTTCAAGAAAAAACGCTTTTGGGTAATTCTGGTAATTATCCTGGCAGTGGTCGGGTTCGGAATTTACAAATTATTAACGCCTAAATCAGCGGTGGAATATACCACCGAAGCGGTTAAGCGCGGCCGATTGACTCAGACAGTTTCCGCTACCGGCCAAGTTGAATCGGCGCATGAAATCACTTTGAATTTCAAGACGCCGGGCAAAATAACCTATCTAGGGGTCAAAGAAGGCGATGACGTCAAGGCCGGGCAGGATTTGGCGCGGATTGATTCCGGTTCTATCGCCGCTTTAATCAAGCAATATCAAGCTAACTTGGCTTCGGCTCAAGCCAATTTGGATAAAGTCAAGGCCGGCGCTTCCGCGGAAGATATTAACTTGACTCAGGAGCAGCTAATTAAAGCGCAAAATGATTACAGCAATCTGGTCCGTGAATCGGAAACGCAAATAGGGATATTGAAGGATAAAACCATTGATAATTTGAATAATGCCATTTTTACTTCGCAAACGGCTTTAAATACCGTTTTCAGTAATTTAATCAGTACCGAAACCACCGTTAATATGCTGGTAATGGATACCAATCTGCAGAATCAGGTCAAGAATGATTATGTTGTTTTATTGAACGGACTCTCGGTTTTGCGCGATGAAGTGGCGGCGGCGCAGAAGTCCGGCGACCAACAGTTCATCATCAGAGCCAGCGACGATGTGAAGAATTTTCTGAGCCAGCTTAACGGCTATCTGGACTCCAGTTTCAATTTAGCGGATAAGATTATTATCAACACTACCTATACGCAAACCAAGAAAGATACGATCAAATCGGATATTTCTACGCAACAGACTTCCAACAATACGTCGTTGACGGCCGTGCAAACCGCTCGTTCCAATATCATTAATACGGCTGATTCATATCAATCGCAGATTTTGGCGGCCGCCAACGCCGTTTCCATTGCGCAAGCGTCTTTGGATCTGAAGAAGGCCGGACCGCGTAGTTTTGAGTTGGCTTCGGCTCAAGCCGCCGTGGCCCAAGCCCAAGCCTCGTTGGATAAGACCAGGGCCGATGCCGAGGATTATGTCATCCGCGCGCCGATTGACGGCAAGATCACCCAGGTCAATTATTCCATGGGCGAGACTACAACGGTAAGCGAAGCGGCGATTGCCATGCTGTCCAACGAGCGTTACGAAATCAAAGTTGACATTCCGGAATCGGATATTATCAAGTTGGCTGTGGGGGAAAAGGTGGCGATTGATTTGGACGCTTTCGGGAGCGATCATCCGTTTTCCGGCGCCGTGACTTTTATTGATCCGGCGCAGACGATCATCAAAGACGTGACTTATTACAGAACCACGGTTACTTTCAATCAGGATTCTTGGAGCGATCAAATTAAGCCGGGCATGACTGCCAACATCACCATTATCGCGGCCGAAAAAGATGGCGCCCTGTATATTCCGCAACGCGCCGTCAAAATCAGGGAGACGACTTTGGGCGAAGTGCCCAATAAATATGTGGAGATTTTAGTTAACGGCCAGCCGCAAGAGCGCGATGTGGAAATCGGTTTGCGCGGCGATAACGGCTTGGTAGAAATAATTTCCGGCTTAAACGAAGGCGAGCAGGTGGTGACTTATAAGAAAGACAATACCAAACAGTAGCGCACGACAGGCGATGGATCTGAAGATAAATATAAAATTATGACTGATAAATTGATAGAAGTCAAAGATTTAAAAAAAGATTACGTCAATGACGAGGTGGTAACGCCCGTGTTGCATGGCGTCAGTTTTGATATTCACCAAGGAGAATTCGTGGCGATTATGGGTCCGTCCGGTTCGGGCAAGTCCACCTTGATGCATATTTTAGGATTTTTGGATAATTTAACTTCCGGCCAATTTTTTTTTAAGGGGCGCGATGTCAGCAATTTGGATGAAGATGAGCTGGCGCGCATCAGGAATGAAGAAGTCGGCTTTGTTTTTCAAGCCTTCCATCTATTGCCCAAGACTTCGGTCTATAACAATGTCAAGTTGCCTTTGCTTTACAGCACGGCCAAAGATGCCGACCAAAAGGTCAGGACGGCGATTAAGGCCGTGGGGCTGGAACATCGCACCAATAATTTTTCCAATCAACTCTCCGGTGGCGAGAAACAGAGAGTCGCCATTGCCCGCGCCTTGGTCAATAATCCGTCAATTATTTTTGCCGATGAGCCGACCGGCAATTTGGACAGCAAGTCAGGCAATGCCATCATGGAAATCTTGGAAGATTTAAACGACGCCGGCCATACGATTATCCTGGTTACTCACGAAACCGACACGGCTAAGCACGCCAAACGCATCATTAAGATTGTTGACGGTTTAATTGCTGAGGATTATAATGTCGCCGATCGTCGCAGCGCTAAGAACGGCGGGCAATTAATGAAATAACATGCGATTTACCGAAACCGTCAAACTGTCTTTTTCTGTTTTGCGCACCAACCGAACGCGCAGTTTTTTGACTTCTTTGGGAATTATTATCGGTATTGCCGCCGTTATTGTGATTATTTCCGCCGGCGCCGGAGCACAATCGCTTATCGTTAACCAATTCAACGCTATCGGCACTAATTTAATAGGTGTTCTTCCCGGCGCCAGCGATGAGAACGGTCCGCCCGCTTCCGCTTTCGGCATTATTTTGCAGACGCTCAAATACGAGGATGCTCAAGCAATTGCGCAAACAATACCGCACGCCAGCGCCGTCTCTTCCTATAATACCGGGGTGGCCACGGCATCTTATCAGGGCGCTAAAGTGGATACCACTTATTACGGCGTTATGCCCGATTACGTGTTGGTTGAGGATACGGGAGTGGAGACAGGGAGATTTTTCGGGGATGACGAGGACCGGGGCAGTTCAAAAGTTGCCGTATTGGGCTGGCAGGTGGCGCAGGATTTGTTTGGCGGTCAGGATGCCGTGGGTCGCAAGATAAAAATCGGCAAGGAATTTTTTGAAGTGATCGGGGTAATGCGCAAGCGCGGCGTTTCCGGCTTCCAAAACAATGATAATATTATTCTAATACCGGCGCAGACCGCGCAAAAAATAATGCTGGGCGTGCGTCATGTAAATTTCATCCGCGTTAAGGTTGATCAGCAGGAAAATCTGCCGCAAACCGTAGAAGACATCCGTTTTTTGTTGCGCGATCGCCATAACTTACTGGAATCAAAGGTTGATGATTTTAATATCCGCAACACAGCCGATGCTATCAAAACCTTAACCTCCATTACCGACGTGTTGAAGTTTTTCCTGGCCGCCATCGCCAGCATCTCTTTGCTGGTCGGCGGCGTGGGCGTAATGAATATCATGTTAGCTTCGGTCAATGAGCGCGTTCGTGAAATCGGTTTGCGCAAGGCCGTGGGCGCCAAGCCCGGTGATATTATGGTGCAGTTTTTGGCTGAATCGGTTACCGTCACGTTGGCCGGAGGGGTTATCGGCATTATTATCGGTTCACTGATTTCGGCGTTGGTTGCCGTAGTCGCCAAATACCTGGGCTATGATTGGGATTTGGTGGTCTCGCCGCTGTCAATATTTATGGGTTTTGGCGTGGCTTTTGTCGTGGGTTTGATTTTTGGCATTTATCCGGCCACTCGCGCGGCCAAACTTAACTCCATTGAGGCGCTAAGGTGGGAATAGGGGAGTTAATGTTCAGTTGCTAACGGATCGGCTTTTAGTTAATAGATCGCTTATTTTTAGGCGATTTTTTTAATTTAATTTTGTCTAATTTTACGTATTTATTGATAATTAAATTAGAAAAAGTGGATAAAACACTTGACAAAATATTTAAGGTGTGATATAATAGTTTATTCAAGATGATGGTTGTGGATAACTGAACAAAATTCAATTATTGACAATATCATCTTGTGGCAGTTTAAAAGCTGTTTTAAAAGAGTTCTTCGGAGCTCTTTGTCAGGGCGGCATACGGCTTATGTCGTGTGTCGCCCTTGACAAAGGTTTCTGAAAAGCGATGGCTAATTCTTGTTGATGGCTGTTTTTTTGAGTGGACATAGTCCGAACAGTATCGGCGAGAACGGTTGCAACGCAGAAATCCAGGGTTCTTGGGTGGTATCGGCTGAAGGTGCCAATCCGACTTCGGGTCGGTCGCAGCTAATGCTTAAATAAAAAAATCGACCGAAGGCCGATGCCCCCAAGAATCCGACCTAAGAATCAGAAATGCACTTTAACGGCTGACTTAATTACGGTCAGCCCTCCACTTAAGCTCAGGATAAATCATGATCTTAACGGGAGCTTGAACATTACTAAGCATTCATCTGCGGCAGTTTGTCGCCGCATCGATATGATTAAGGCGTATGCTTGTCCGCCTGATCAAGTCCAAAGCCAAAAGCCGAGGATTTTGGGAGGAGATTGAGCTGAAGAGGGGGCATGGTTTGAAATTATATATTTACCAATCGCCTTAATTCACTTCTTCAAGTCTTGATTATATCGATGCGGTAGCAATGTTTGGCCGTCAAGCAGGCGGGCAAACGCGCGCCGCAAGCACTTTCTTTGAAAGAAGAATTTCCCCACCGTCGGGCCATTATCCCGCCGGATCGGTAGACTTCCTCCTTTCTCTGGGGAGGCGTCATGTAACCGCATGCGCCTCCCCCACACGCCTCAGACAGTATGGTTCGAGGGCGCATAATCAAATCCTCACAAGGGAAGCTTGGTTTTACGCTTACGGCTTAAGTACTGTTTGAGGCGTGTGTTTTAAAACGGCATTTCATTCTACGAGCAATCTCGTGAAGGAGGGTCTGTCTATGGTAATTCAATGTTGCGTTTGCTCCAAGGTGCGTTCGGCCGGTACTTGGGAAGTCCGGAGCATCCCTCCCGGGGAGCAGGTTTCCCACGGCTATTGCCCAGAATGCGCCGAAAAAGTGTTTCAGGGCATAGAGCGGGAGTTGGCCGCGCGACAAAAGAAGGAGGAGACCGTCAATGGCTAAAGGTAAGTGTCCGGCTTGCTTCAAAGTTGAAGTAGCGCCGGGACAATGGAAGAATGTCGCCTTGCCGGTCGGCGAGGAAACATTTCCCCAATATTGTCCAAAGTGTGCCGAACACAACGCTTATGTTCGGGGGAGCATCCTGGCATCCAAGAGGTTGGCGGATGCGGCCCTGGCCTCGGCGTCGGGCAAATAGTTCAATGAAGGAGGAGGCTGCGCGCTTCCTCCTTTAAAATTAATTTTGATTTATCCACAGCCAGACTCTTGACACTATATTGTTTTTATAAAAATTTAAGATATAATTTTATATTAAGGGATGACACTAAGCGTCAGGCATTTTCAATCGCACTTTCCTAAAAACATTTTTAGGATCACACTTAAGTGTGATTTCGAAAATTCTCGTCGCGTCTTCTCCAAGTCCCGCCCATGTGGCGGGACTTTTAATTGGCTGATTTTTTTGATTAGTGTTATAATTTAATCAAGCAATCAAATCCTATGTCGCTTAAGCAATTAATCATCATCGTTGCCATTGCCACATTATTATGCTGGGCCAGCTGGTTGCTGGTCATTTTTGAGGTGGATCCGACGACTGCCGGCTTTTACGGCTTGCTGATTTTTTATGCCAGCATGTTTTTTTCTTTGCTCGGCTTATTTTTTTTGATCAGTTTCGGTTTCAGGAAGATTTTCAACAAGCTGGAAATGGAATACAGGCTGGTGGGCATGTCTTTCCGCCAATCGTTTTTCTTTGCCCTGGCAGTCGTCGGTTTCTTTTTTTTGCAAAGCAAGGATTTGCTGACTTGGTGGAATAGCATTATGTTGCTGGCGGCTCTGGTGATTTTGGAATTTTTCTTTTTGAGTTATCGGAAAAAGTAAGGCAACAGAAGGCGTCCCTTGTCGGGACGTTTTTTTTATTTGGCATTATAATGTTTCTTGTTATTTTTACTCTCTCATGTCATTCCTGGCTTGACCAGGAATCCAGGTTTTCCTGTCATCCTGAGGCGCACCTGCCTGCCGGTAGGCAGGGACGGGAATCCAGGTTATTTTTATCCGTCATTGCGAGCGAAGCCGTAATCGGCGAAGAGCGGCAATCTTTCAGTGAACATAAATGTGGCCTTCAATATTGCTTCGTTCCGCTACGCTACACTCGCAATGACGAAAAGCAATTTGACTAAGTTAAGATAAAATAGCTATAATATATTCATATTAAGCTATTTTTCTCCCCCTTACGAAGGGGGAGATTAAGAGGGAGTTATAGAGAAACTATGAAAGAAAAACTTAGCCAATTAAAGGCGCAATTCACCGAAGAATCGGCAAAGGTCAAATCAGCCAAAGAGCTGGAGGAGCTGGAGAGTAGATTTTTGAGTCGTAAAAGCGGACTGCTGACCGGTATCATGAAGGAGATCAAGGATGTGGCCAAGGAAGAGGTGGCGGAAATCGGCGCTTTGGCTAACGAAACCAAGGAATATATCGTTGAGGGACTGGCAGCGCTTAAGGGCAATTTGGCCGGCGCCGGCTCTTTTAATTTTGATTTTACCGTGCCCGGCCATAAGCCGCCGGTCGGACATTTGCATTTATCAACCATTGCCATCCGCGAAATTGAAAGCATTTTAGAGCCGTTGGGGTTCAAGCGTGTTAGGCATCCTGATATTGAATGGGATTATTATGCTTTTGAAACCCTGAATATGCCCGGAGATCATCCGGCGCGCGATGATTGGGAAACTTTTTTTATTGATGAAGCGCCGATTAAGATGAATTTGCCGGCTAATTCCAAAAAACTGGTCAAAGAGGGGAGACGGCTGCTCACTCCGCACACTTCCAGCATTCAGGTGCGTGAAATGGAAAAAGGCGAACTGCCGATTCGGATGATGAATATTTCCAAATGCTATCGCCGGCAGATTGATGTTTCCCATGTGCCGATGTTCCATCAGTTTGAAGGACTGGTGATTGACAAGGGGATTAACATCACCCATTTGAAAGGCACGATTGATTATTTTGTTAAGAAATTTTTCGGCGAAGATCGGGTTATTCGTTTGCGTCCGCATCATTTCCAGTTTACCGAACCGAGTTTTGAGGTGGATATTTCCTGCGGTTTGTGCAATGGCGCGGGTTGCAAGATGTGCAAAGAGGGCTGGCTGGAACTGGCTGGCGCCGGCATGGTGCACCCCAATGTCCTAAAAGCCGGAGGAATTGATCCGGAGAAGTATTCCGGGTTTGCTTTCGGTTGGGGTGTGGAGCGATGTTTCTCAATGAAATCGGGACTTAATATTGATGATTTGCGGTTGATGTATAAGAATGATTTGAGGTTTAATGAACAGTTTTAAGATTAATATCATAATTAGTATTATATGGGTAACCAAATTAAAAACAACAAATTAAAATATCTATTTTGGCTATCAAGTATAGCCATAATATTTTGGATAATTTTTGGTCTCGGCTTGCAAAGGGATTATAAGAACTGCGGTAGTGCAATCTCTAAAATTTCCTTTTTTGGAATAGTTTTGTATGAGTACGATAATCCGTGTCCTGTTACAAATACAAAAACACCAGAATTAAGTGACTTAGATATATTTTCGATAGAAATTAATAGGCATCCAAATTTGAGAGGATTTCCATTTTCTGAAGTTGTAGATTTTTCTCGTTTTGATAAAAGTAATTTGAAAGCTATTTGGATGATTATATCATTTGTTTCATTATTGAATTTGATTTTTTATTTTGTTTTTTTTCAAATACTATTTAAAATTTTAGATAAGGTTAGTAACAATTATAGAAAAATAGTTTTTATAATTTTGATGATTACGATTTCTCTTATATTTTTAATTATATCATCTATAAATGCCAAATATTCTTTAAGTTATTTAACTTTCTATTCAATTTTAACAATTTTTAAATTGTAGGCTTTTTATAAATCTAAATATTTCAATAACCGACTGAAGTCGCTATGATTAAACCCCTCAAGCAATCAACATACGAAACTTGTTTGACCTGTTGTTTATTAATGCTTGCAGGAAAAAGCAGAAAAGATGAAATTGAAATTTGGAAGCATGGCTGGAAATTCAATTATCTAATCGGCCAGATTAATTTTGTTAGCAGCAAATACAATAAAAAGGTAACCGCTTATATTGAGAATAAGTATTATTTTAATGAACTGAAAAACCAAGGCGGTAAAAATGTCAGATTAATTAACAGCAAAATTAACTTAAAGCTGATTAATAAGCTTTTAGAGGAGGGGAGTGTCGGGGTTTATTGTGATGCTTACTATCCTTTTGCCGCCCATTCCGGTTATGTCCATGCTCCGCACTTTATAGTATGTTTAAGCAGGGATGGGGATTTTATGGAATTAGCCGATCCCTGGGATGGCCAGATCAAAAAGTGGCCGGTCAAAGAAATCAACAAGGCGATAATCAGTTTACGTAATCATTTAAAGTATAGCCCAGTTTTGATAACAATTAATTAATATATGAATTTAAATATCTCTTACAACTGGCTAAAGTCGTATGTCAAAACCAGTTTGACACCGCAAGAATTTGCTAAACGGATCTCGCTTTCCGGACCATCGGTTGACCGCATTAATGCCATCAAACCGAATTTCAGCAAGGTAGTCGTCGGGCAAATCAAAAAAATAGAACAGCATCCCAATGCCGACAAGCTTCATGTTTGCAAGGTTAATATTGGCAAAGAAGAATTGCAAATAGTTTGTGGCGCGCCAAATATTAAAGAAGGTCAAAAAGTGCCGGTAGTTTTGGTTGGCGGTCAAGTCGGTGAGTTTGAAATCAAAGAAGCCAAATTAAGAGGCGTAGAAAGCTTTGGTATGATGTGCTCTCAAAAAGAATTAGGGTTAGGCGAGGATCACACCGGAATTTATATTTTGCCGGCAGATGCCAAAGTTGGCGAGCCGTTAGAGAAAATCATGCCCATGGATGATGCGATTTTGGATATTGAAATCACTTCCAACCGCCCGGATGCCATGAGCGTTATCGGCATCGCCAGAGAAGCGTCAGCAATTTTGGACGCTAAGTTTTTATATCAAGCCCCTAAGCCTAATTTGGCTGTCAAAGGCGGTAAAAAGGATTTAAAGATTAAGGTGGCTGAAGAAAAATTTTGCCCTCGGTATTCCGCTATTGTTATGGGGGAAGTCAAAGTTGAGGCCTCGCCCTTATGGATGCAACAGCGGCTGCTCGCTTCCGGCTTGCGTCCGATCAATAATCTGGTGGATATCACTAATTATATTTTATTGGAATACGGCCAGCCGATGCATGTGTTTGATTATGATAAATTATCAGGCGCGGAGATTAATGTCCGCAAAGCCAAAAAAGGCGAGAAGATTTTGGCGCTGGACGGCAAGGAATATGAATTGTTAACTGATCAATTGGTGATTGCGGATGCTAAGGTCCCGGTCGCTGTCGCCGGTGTCATGGGCGGAGAATTGTCGGCCGCCACAACAGAAACCAAAACCATTGTGTTTGAATGCGCTAATTTTAATCCGGTTTCAGTCAGGAAGACTTCCAGAGCCCTGAATTTGCGTTCTGAGAGCTCGGCGCTTTATGAGAAGGGAATCAGTCCGGAAAATGTTATCGCCTCAATGTTGCGCGCCATAGAGCTGGCGCAGGAATTGTGCGGCGCCAAAATCGCCGGTAGATTAATTGATGAGAAGTCATATAAAATTAAAGATAAGGAAATTGTTTTGGATTTGGATAGTGTTAATTCCGCTTTGGGTGTTAAAATCAAACCAGCAGAAATCAAAAAGAATTTAGAAGCTTTAGGTTTTAAAGTTTCTTCCACCAAGTCCAAGCGCGATGAATTTATGGTGGTTGTGCCGTGGTGGCGGGAAAATGATATTGACGGCCAGCATGATTTAATTGAGGAAATCGCTCGCATGCACGGTTATTATAATCTGCCAACTGAGCTTATGTCTGGCGCTTTGCCAAAAGCCGCCAGCAGCATTAATTTTGGTTTAGAAGATAAAATCAAGGATGTTTTGGTTGGTTTTGGTTTAACCGAAGTTTATACTTACTCTTTCATCTCTGAAAAACAAATAACCGCCTGCGGTTTAAAGCCGGAGGATCATATTAAAATCGCCAATCCCTTAAGTGTTGATTTTGAGTACATGCGGATTTCACTCTTGCCGGGAGTTTTGCAAATTATTGCTGAAAACGAAGGTTTTTATCCGGCTGGAAAATTGTTTGATTTCAGCCAGGTTTATTTGCCGTTAGGCGCAAACGATTTAGCCGATGAAAAATTTAAATTATTAATCGCTTGCTATGGCGCTGAAATCAATAAAGTCGCCGGTGATGTCAGGGGATTATTGGATGGTTTAATGCAACGGCTTTATATTTCCGGTTTGGTTTTTAAAAATACTGCTGATGGCTCAGAGATTTATGTTGGTGATAATAAATTGGGCGAGATCAAAGTCATTAATAATAAAATTTTATCCGCTTTCGGCATTAAGAAAGCAGTAACAATCGTAGAATTGGATTTTGAAGCTGTTAGTAAATCAGCCAAGTCCGCGCCGACTTACCAGCCGATTCCTAAATTTCCGGCGATTGAACTAGACTTGTCAATGGAAATTGATAATGTCGTGACTTTTGCCGAGGTGGCTAATATCGCGACTGACGCCGGCCTGCCTGCCGGTCAGGCAGGCGCGCCATTGGTAGAGAGAGTTGATTTTTTATCAGTATACAGAGGTAATGATTTGCCGGAAGGTAAAAAAGCTTTAGCGATTAGAATCGTTTATCGTGACTTGAACAAGACGCTGGAATTAGCTGAAGCGCAAAAAGCGCATGATAAAGTTGTAGCGGAATTAAAAAAGAGTTATAATATAAGTGTAAGATAAAATAATTATATTCCCATGCTTGTCACATCAAAAGACCTATTCTGGGTCGTGTTATCGTTTGTTATTCTCTTTGGCGGTATTTGCACCAGCTTCGCTATTTTTTACTTCGCCATGATTCTACGCGACGGCTGGTACATCACCAAGGCCATCAGGCGCAAGGTGGAAGCGGTAGAAAAAGTCATGACCGCTTTCAAGTCTAAAGTGGAAAACACCGCCAGCTATGTGCCGCCGTTAATTGACGGCGTGTCCAAATTGGTTGAAGCCATAGCCGAAAAGAAAAGATCTTCGGCCGCCAAAACCGGCAAAAAATCAAAAAGAAAGTAAAACATTACAATATGCTGTCAACAATCGCTTTGATGCCGATTTTCGGCTATCCGGCCATCATGTATGGCGGAATTATTACTTTCATTCTTTTCCTCCTTGTTGCTTTCATGGGTTATCGAATAAATAAAGGAAAATGCCGTTTACCTAATCCAATTAAATGGCATCAGACTATAGCGCTTCTGGCGTTAATTCTGGCCGTAATCCACGGCATCCTGGGGTTATCTATCATGGTAGGATTCTAAAGATAAAAATAGCCGGCCTTTGCCGGTTATTTTTTTGTTATTGACTTTTTATTGATTTTTTAGTATCATAAGCAATCGTACCTTTAAATCGTTTATTCATTAAGACTATTATAAAGGAGAATTAATAATGAAGATTATCAGATGGTATTCCGGCAATACCAGATTTGTCTTAGTGATTGGTTTTTTGGCTTTTAAGTTTGCCAAAATCAATCTGTTTATGGCTTTAAAATGCGAATTCAGGCAATTATTTACGAACAGTCATAATGTGAGACGCTTAGTGAAGAAATATGGTTATGTATGCCCGGTATCGCCACTTTATTGGCTGCTCCGCGGAATCACAGCCAATTGGCTGGAATGGCGTTATTATCGGCGCACGCGCTTACCGATTCTTGCTCCAACCTATTTGTCGCTTGGCTTAGTAAATATCCAGGCGGCCGGCGTTTATCCGCAAGTAACCGAAAAATATTTTAGAAGCCAAATCAGCGCCATCATCGGCCATGATGAGAATAATGATGAAGATATCCATGCCGATCCACACACTCTTCGTCAAATGGAAAACTACATCGTCTTTAACGGCAGACTGAAGATCATTGATTATGGATCACCAAAATCCTGGACGTTTTTGGAGAAATGGGGAAAAAAGATATTTGATGAATTTATCGCTCTGTAATCCAGCCACTTAAGCCACGCTTAGTCGTGGCTTTTATATTTGCTATTTTTTGCTGATTTTCGTATAATATAAGCATTATGAAGATGGAAAACGAGCCGGTAAATTCGGTTTTAAACGAGCCGGGATTTCAGGAATTCATCAGGAATCGCAAGATTCAAGAAGCGGACTTTCCGCTTTTGGAGGAACTGGCGGAAATTCCCAAAGATTTGCTATTTGTTGAATTGCATAATTTTTTTAATTCTAATCGAGAAAGAAGCGCCGAGGAATTAGAGCGCCAGCTTTTGACTATGGAAGACGGTGGCAAGAAGCGTTATTTTGAGTTACTGTTGCGTTTTACCCGGGCTTATGACTGGACAGCTTGTTATAATTTAGAAAGAGTTTTAGAAAGAAGATATGAAAATTAAAAATATGCCCCAACAATCAGAAGCTAATCCTTTGGATGAGAAAGTAATGCGTTTAAAACGTCTTGCTGACATTAAGTCGTCCGGTGTCAATCCGTATCCGGAAAAATTTGATAAATTACAAAGCCTGGCCGAGGCCAAAGCCGGCAAAGAGGGGACTAAGGTCAAGACAGCCGGCCGAATTATGACTATCAGAAGCATGGGCAAGATTGCTTTTTGCCATTTGTCCGATTGGAGCGGCAAATGCCAGGCCGTATTGAACATTACCGAAATCGGAGAGGAAAAATTGCAATGGTTCAAGGACTACGTGGATAGGGGTGATTTTATCGGCGTTTCCGGCGAAATTTTTACTACTAAGGCCGGAGAGATTTCCATTTTAGTCAAAGAATATGAATTCTTGGGTAAGGCGCTTTTGCCGTTGCCGGAAAAGTTCCATGGCCTGAAGGATACGGACACGATTTATCGCCAGAGATACTTGGATTTGATCGTCAATAATGAGGCCAAAAAACGTTTCCAATTCCGTTCGGATTTTATCCGCGCTATTCGCGAGTTTTATTGGCAGGAAGGGTTTATGGAAGTGGAAACTCCAACTTTGTTGCATCAAGCGACCGGAGCGACGGCTACTCCCTATGATACGCACAATAATGCCCTGGATGTGGATTTGGTTTTGCGGATTTCCCACGAATTACCGCTGAAGGAGTTGATTGTCGGCGGCATGGAAAAGATTTTTGAGTTGGGCAAAGCTTTCCGCAACGAGGGAGTTGACCCCTCGCATCTGCCCGAGCATACGCTTTTGGAACATTATGCGGCTTATTGGAATTTTGAAGATAATATCAAATATACCGAAAAGATGTTTGATCATTTGTTTGATAAGTTAAAATTGCAGAAAGTTTTGGAGGTAGAGGATCGCGAAGGCCAAAAACAAAAAGTTGATTTTACCACGCCTTGGCAGCGGGTTGATTTTATTGAGATGATCAAAGTTGATACCGGCATTGATATTACTGAATTTGACGAGGCCGCAGAATTATTAAAAGAAATCAAAAAGAAGAAAATAGAATTTGAAGATATGGATGGGATGAGTTTGACGGGATTAGTGGATAATTTATATAAGAAAGTCAGTCGCTCAAAAATCGTCGGCCCGGTGATTCTTTATCATTACCCCAAATATATGCAGCCGTTGGCGCGCGTTAATGATAAAGACAAGAATATTGTTGATCAGTTCCAACTCATAGTCAACGGCTGGGAAATGCTCAAGGCCTATTCCGAATTGGTTGATCCCACAGATCAGAAAGAACGTTTTGAAGCGCAAAGAAAGGCCAAAATCAAAGGCGAAGGCGAAGTGATGGAGGGTGATGATGAGTTTATTACCGCTCTGGAGCATGGCGCGCCGCCGATCTCCGGCTGGGGCATGGGCATTGACCGCACCGTGGCCATTTTGACCGGCCAAAGCAATTTGCGGGATGTAGTGCTGTTTCCGTTATTAAGACCGAAGGAATAAGATATGAAAAACAAATATTTGTTAATCGCTTTAATTATTTGCTCTGTTGCTTTAACCGGTTGCGGGATCCAGAAGGATGAAGTCAAAGAGGCCGTGCCGGCCGGGAGCGTTGCGGTTATCGGTCGGACAGTAACTGAATCGCCGGCCAGTCCGGCTGATGCCAGTTCCAGCCAAGCAACCTCATCCGCCACAATTATTAATAAAACACTTACTATGCCGGAAATTATTATTGATCAAAGCAAAACTTATACCGCCGTTTTGCACACCGACCGGGGCGATATTACCGTCGCTTTAAACGCCAAAGCCACGCCGATCACCGTTAATAACTTTGTTTATTTGGCTAAGAATAATTTTTATGATAACACGATCTTTCATCGCGTGATTAAGGACTTCATGATCCAGGGCGGCGATCCCAAAGGTGATGGCACCGGCGGGCCGGGCTACAAGTTTGCCGATGAAAAATTTACCGGCGAATATGCCCGCGGCACGCTGGCGATGGCTAACTCCGGACCCAACACCAATGGTTCGCAATTCTTCATTATGCACGCCGATGTGCCCTTGCAGAAAGATTATGTCATTTTCGGCCGCGTTACCAAGGGATTGGACGTGGTGGATAAAATTGCCACCGCAGCGACGACTCTGGGCGCTGATGGCGCCATGTCCAAGCCGGTTACTCCGGTTAAGGTTAATTCCATAGAAATAATTGAGAAATAATTTAATAATTATGAAAAAATTATTGTTAATTTTGCCGATCCTCGCTTTAATTTTAGCCGGTTGCGGCCGGGCCGACCAAGGCAAAGTTACTGTTGGCGATGTGGCCAATACTTATAATGCCGCTCAAGAGCTTAATCAGGATATGAATGATCCCAATAAGATATCCTCCGAAGATAACGTGGAAAATATTTATACGATTATGAATTATCAGGGTAATGAAGCCAAAGAAACAGTTAAAACGGCGATCAGGGCGGGGATAGAAGACGGTAAGGCCCAAGGCGAGCTGGATAAGGAATTAATAAAAACCTCGGCCGCTAATAATAACGACTTAGGCACCGGTTATATGCTGGGCTATGTTTTTGGCTGCAAGGCCGTTACCGGCAATGAGGATAAGTGCAATGATGATATGGGTGAAAAATACCAAGCGATCATGGTGGAGGAGATGCAGAAACAATTCCAAAACATGGGCGTGACCCAATAATATTTTAGATTTTTATAACCAATTTTATGTTAGACATTAAACAGCTCCGCGAGAATACGGAGAAAATCAAGGAGGCCTTGTTAAAAAGAATGGATAAAAAGGTTTTGGAATCCGCTTTGGACAAGATTTTGAAATTGGACAATGAGCGCCGTGAAGTTCTGCAGAAGGCCGAGGATTTGAAATCCGAACGCAATAAAGCGTCAAAAACCAAACCCACTCCGGAGATTATTGAACAGATGAAATCCGTAGGGGAGGAAATTAAGGCCCTGGACACCCAATTGGCGGGGATTGAGGCTGATTTTGAATTGGCGATGGCCGAATTGCCGAATGCTCCGGCCGATGATGTTTTGCCCGGCGATAAAGAAAACAATAAAGTCATCAGAACCTCCGGCGATAAGCCGAAATTCAAATTTGAGCCCAAGGATCATGTGGAATTGGCGACTGAATTGGGATTGATTGATTATGAAAGGGGAGTGAAGATGTCCGGTTCCGGTTTTTGGATTTATAAGGGGCAAGGCGCGCTTTTGGAGTGGGCGTTATTGAATTATTTTTTGGATTTTCACACTAAGAACGGCTATACTTTTATTTTGCCGCCGTATTTATTGACCGAGAAGTCCGCCTATACCTCCGGCCATTTGCCGAAATTCCGCGACGATCTGTTCTGGACGCAGGATCAGCTTTGCCTTAATGCCACCTCCGAAATGATGCTGGGCAATTATCATCGCGATGAAATTCTGGAAGAAAAAGAATTACCGCTTAAATATTGCGCTTATTCCGCCTGTTTCCGCCGTGAAGCCGGTTCTTATCGCAAGGAGGAGCGGGGGATGATTCGCGGGCATCAATTCAATAAGATTGAAATGTTTCAATTCACCAAGGTCGGAGAGTCCTGGCCGGCTTTTGACGAGTTGACTCGCAATGCCGAGGCGCTGGTGGAAGGTTTGGGTTTGCATTTTCAAACAGTCCAGTTGGCGGCCGGCGATGCTTCCGCGGCCATGGCCAAGACCATTGATATTGAGGTGTGGATTCCGTCCATGGGTATCTATAAAGAAGTCTCCTCGGCTTCCAATGCCCTGGATTATCAGGCGCGCCGCGGCAATATACGCTACAAAGATACCACCACCGGCAAAAATGAGTATGTCCATACTCTTAATGCTTCCGGATTGGCTACCAGCCGCTTATTCCCGGCCATTTTGGAACAATTCCAGCAAGCTGACGGTTCAGTGATTATTCCCGAGGTTCTGCGCCAATGGACGGGATTTGACAAGATTAAGAAGAGATAAATAATCGATGGATTTATGGGAAAAATATTTATTGTCAGGCACGGGCAAGATACTGATAATGTAGCCAAGATTTTAAACGGCCGCCGGGATACGGAGTTGACCGACTTAGGCAGGAAACAAGCCAAAGAAACGGCTAAAAAGCTTTCCACCGAATATTCCATTAAAATAATCTATTCGTCGCCGCTTAAGAGATGCTACGAAACAGCTCGCATTATTGCTGAATTTTTGCATGTTGACGAGATTGTAGTTGACGAGCATTTAATAGAAAGAGAATTCGGAATTTTAACCGGCAAGCCATTGGCTGACATACCCAAATACAGCAATAAGATTCTGCATAGCGACGGGGTGAATTATTTTTTGGAAGCGGACGGCGCCGAGGATTTTCCTGCTGCTTATGAGAGAGGAAAAAAGATCTTGGACGAGATAAGAGAAAGGCATCCCCAAGATAATATTTTAATCGTTACTCATGGCGATACCGGCAAGATGATTCGCGCCGCCTTTCATGATTGGGGCTGGGAGAAAGGATTAATGATGCCATATTTTGATAATGCTTCAGTTTTGGAGCTTTTTAACACGCAAGATATTATCAAATAAATTAGGAATGCAGCATGATCAAGGATTATTCTTATTCCGGCGGGAAGGCGGGAGTCAAGAAGGATTACCAAGTCAAGAATTTCAACAATCCCTATTTCCATCCGGAGAAAAAAAGCCTGACTAAGCACTTCAACACCAAGCTGTATCTGCAGATCCTCTTGGCTCTTTTTTTATTGTACGTGATTATTTATAGCGATTTGTTTAAGATTGCCGCTGTCGGTATTTCCGGCACTGATTTGATCGATCAGAATGAGATCAGATCCATGGCCGAGAAAGAACTCAGCGGTTATAAGCTGTTTCTGTTTCCTCGCCGCAATATGATTTTTTTCAACCAGAAAAAGCTGGAGCGGGAAATCAACAGCCGTTATGCCCTGAATAAACTGGAAATCAAAAAGAGCTGGCATCGTTTGGACATTAATTTGGAAGAAAAAGTCGCTTATCTTATTGCCACCGACAACCAGAGATCTTATTTTGTTGATCTGACCGGCACAATCATTAAAGAGTTGTCGCCCCAAGAGGTGATTGACTACTCGCCGCGTTTTCCCAGCTTGATTTTGATGTCAGAAATAAAAATCGGCGATAAGCCGATCTCCGGGAGATTCGTCAATTATGTTTTGGAATTGGATAATGATTTGCAGAGCCACGGCATTAAGGTTAAGGATTATCAGGGCGGGGGAGTGGATCAGGTGTTTATGAACGCTGAGGCGGGCTGGCAAGCCAAGTTTTCCATTAATACCAATATCAAGTTCTCTCTTGAGAATCTCTACTTCTTTTTGGACAAGAAGCTCAAAGGCAAAACATTTCAATATATTGATTTGCGCATCGGGGATCATGTTTATGTTTTTCCGGAGCAGGGAATATAATTTTTATTATTTGCTTTAGTTTACGCCTTTGTTATATAATATATTTAACTTCGTATAACGCAGGATAACCGATGTAGTATTATCAAATAATGCCTAGTAACTATGAAAAAGTCATCAGAACCGTTAATTAAACACATTAATGACTTTTTGGATTACGTGGAGGTGGAAAAGGGTCTTTCCCCCGTTTCTGCCAAGAATTACCATAACTTTCTCAAAGTGTTTATTGTTTGGCTTAAGGATAACAATTTGGCTCAGATTAAGCCTCACGAGTTGGATAGCAAGCATATCTGGGACTTCCGTCTCTATTTATCCCATAAAAAGGACCAGCGGGGTCAATATTTAAAAAAGACCACCCAGAGCTATTATTTGAGAGCTTTGAGGCAATTGTTGAATTATTTTGCTGAGAAGGATATCAGTTCCCTGCCCGCAGAAAAAATCAAATTGCCGAAACTGACTGATAAAGACAGGCAAATAAAATTTTTGTCTTACAGCCAAGTTGAACATTTATTGTCAATGCCGGACTTGAATGACGTTTCCGGATTGCGTGATCGGGTTATCTTGGAAGTTCTCTTTTCTACCGGCATGCGCGTGGCTGAATTAACTTCGCTTAACTTGAAACAGTTTGATTTGAGAATGATTTTAAATAATAAGATTAAGGATTTGGAATTATCAATAGCCGGCAAGGGCGGTAAGGTCAGGACGATTTATTTTTCACCCCGAGCCATTAAATACTTGTCGTTATATTTGAAAACACGCCAGGAGGACATGCTCGCTCCCCTGTTTATCAATTATAGCCGTAATACCGGCGATAAAGGCGAACGTCGTCTGACTCCCCGAGCAATTGAAAATTTGGTTAAAAAGTATACGGTCATGGCCGGCTTGCCGATTGATGCCACGCCCCACACCCTTAGGCACAGTTATGCTACCGATTTATTGGAACAAGGGGCTGATTTGAGATCGGTTCAGGAGTTGCTGGGCCATAGCAATGTGGCCACCACCCAGATTTATACCCACGTTACTAATCCTCGGTTAAGGGATGTTTATAAAAAATTCCATAGTGGCAGTAAATAAACAGCCAATAAAAAACAACCGGCCATGGCCGGTTGTTTTGTTAAGACTCAATCTTAGTTTACTCCTCATCATCCGTGTTCTCATCTTCCTCTTCCTCTTTCTTTTCATCCCCATCTACTCCCCCAACATCTTCCTCATCATCGGCATTGGAGTCGTCGATCATGTTGCTGCAGCCGCAAGAGCAGTCCGGGCCGCAAGCGCAACAATGGAAGCAGAGCGAGGTGTCGCAACTGCATTTGCTGTCGTCACTAACGGGCATACCGCATTTGACGCATGTGTCCATACATTTAAAATGGTTATTTTTATTAGGGTTTTTTTACCCCTTTTAAATTATATCAAAGATAATAAGAAAAATAAATATGGCTGTCAACCCCATTAAAAGTATTTTTGGTTTGAGCTTAGATTTTATGGCAGATAGTTAAGGGGGTCAACAGGAATGCCATTGGCCCTAACCTCAAAATGAAGATGCGGCCCGGAAGAAAAGCCGGTACTGCCTGATAGGCCGATCAATTGTCCTTTGGTGACATATTCATCACTGTCTACGTTAATGGAACTTAGATGGGCGTAAAGGGTGGAAATATTGTTGCCATGAATAATCATGATGTAATTGCCGTACCATTTGGTATTCCGACCGATTGTCGCTACATAGCCGGTGTCGGCGGCCTTGACTGGCGTGCCGGTTTTGATGCCGATATCGATGCCGGAATGTTCAAAGAGATAGCGGTAAGGGTATTCAGGATCATGGAAAACGCAAGTTAGCCTTTGGCTGGCCGTCGGCCAATTTAGCGCCGCCGCCCCCAATTGGTTAAAGCGCTCCTTTTCTCCCTTTTTAGCTAATTGATCGCGAAGCTTTTTTTCCAGGGTGGCAACCTGAGCGTTGGCCGCGGCTTGCTCCTTTTTTAAATCAGTAATCAGCGTCTGGAATTTTTTTTCTGATTTTTTGGTTTCCGTAACCAGGTAGTTTTTTTCCTGCTTTTTGTTGTTCAATATGGATTTTTCGTCTTCCAGTTTATTTAGGATGTCGGCTAACCGTTGTTTATTTTTATCCAATTCTTTTTTTTGATCGATTAGTTTATCGCTTAGCTCTTGCAAGCGATTAAGCGTTTTTTGCAAGTCGCTTCTGATATCCTCGGAATATTTTATTTGATCAAAAAATTCAGAGAATGAATTATTGCCTAAAAGTATGGAAATGTAGTCTTTATCATCATACCGGGCTATTAGGCGCAAGACATTGCCTAATTTATCCTTTTCATTTTCCATCAAACCCTCATTTTTTTTGATATTGATGTTGGTACGCTCAATTTCCAGCTGGACTTCCTTGGCCTCCTCTTCTTTAATTTGGATATCTAAATCTGTTTTGCCGATTTGGTTGCTTAATATGTTTAATTGGTTTTGCAAGCTGACCTGTTCTAAGCGATTGTTTTTTACGTTAGTTTGATATTCGGTTATTTGTTGAGTCAGTTGGTCTATTTTGGCTTTTTGCGCTTCTATTTGTTTGTTAAGCTCAGCAGTCGCCGCCTGATCATCGGTACTCCCCTGCTCTGTTGCCGCCTGGACAACTTGAAGAATGCCAAAAACAGCCAAAATAGCCAGGCCTGCGGTTAAGATTATTTTTTTGGTTAGATTATTCGGCATTTTCTTTATTATATTATAGCAGTCTAGTCAATATTTGACAAAGACCGGCATAAGTATTAAGATGGGCAAATCATGGCACTTTATAAATAAACTGTAAAATAAGTTAAGATTTGTTGTTGTGAACGGGCAATATAATCAATCAAGTGGAGGACCAAAGACCATGGCGATTTTAGAAGCGGATGGACAAATCATTTGTGATGGCATGAGAGAGGGCAGGAAGTGCCGGCGACAATTTAATATTATTAGGCCGTCGGCTGCGGCGATTGTCAGAAGTTCATTGGATTATTGGCGTAACGTATTGCAGCAAGCGCTGGATTGCAATTGGACTTATAACAGGGTGTCAAGGAAAATTTTTTGTCCTAAATGTTCTCAAATCAGACAGCCCTGATTAAAAGACTAAAAGGAGGCGCCGATAATGGTAATATTTGCCGTTTTATGCTTGTTAGCTTTGACGATTTTCTTCTTTCTTTATGCTTTCGCGGCTTCTTATAATGACGGATTTGAAGAGGGCGCAGTCTATGCCTTGTTGTTTATCGGCGTATGCTTAACGGTTTGTGATGTTGTACTTTTGGTATTTATAATTATATATTTCGTAACTCTCACGCCGCCCATTCCAGTGTTATAATTTCCGATCTAACACAGCCGCAACCATTACAATCATTGTTCAATAGGACATTCACAAATACAGCGCCCTGCTGAGGCGCTGTATTTTTTATTGTTTTTTAAGATAATTTTTTAATCGCTTCATTGATTCTCTTTAGGGTTTTTTCTTTGCCTAAAATTTCAGCGATTTCAAATGGCGTCGGAGATTTTTCCTGGCCGGTCAGGGCGGCTCTTAGTGGCCAAAGAACCTCGCCGTTAGTCAACCCAGATTTTTTAATCCAAGCCAATAATGATTTTTCCAAGTTGTTTTTAGACCAATCAGTCAGTCGTTCTAATTCTTCGGCCGTTAAGGACAGGTTCTTTAGAGTCGTTTGTTGGTCGGATTTTTTCCAAATCAGCAGTTCGGGGCGGTATTCCAACTTATCCGTAAATAGGAATTTAATCCCCTCTCCCGCCTCAGAAAGTTTGCTTATGCGCTCCTGCTCAATCGCTAATATTTTTTCGATTTCGAGGCCTTCGGGCAATGCCCCAATATTCTTTTCTAAGTATGGTCGAGCTAATTGAACAAATTTTGTGTTCGGAAGTTTTTTAATGTATTCGCCGTTAAGCCAGTCCAATTTTTGCTGGTCAAAGATCGCCCCGGCTTTATGCACCTTAGCCAGGGAGAATTGTTTGATTAACTCGTCTAAGCTGAATATCTCTTGCTCGGTTCCCGGATTCCACCCCAGCAGCGCTACATAATTTATTAGCGCTTCCGGCAAGTAGCCGGCTTTCATGTAGTCTTCTACGGCCACGTCGCCCTGCCGTTTGGACAGTTTGGATCTGTCTTTGTTTAGGATTAGCGGCAGATGAGCATAAGCGGGCGCCGTCCAGCCGAAGCATTCAAATAGGATAATATGTTTGGGCGTGGATGGTAGCCATTCTTCGGCGCGAATAATATGAGTTGATTCCATTAAATGATCATCAACCACGTGCGCCAAATGGTAAGTGGGAAAGCCGTCAGCCTTAAGCAAGACTTGGTCGTCTAATTCCTTAGTGTTGATTTTGACCTTGCCCCTGACCAAATCATTGAATTCCACTTCTTTATCTTCCGGCATTTTCATCCTAATAACGTGCTTTTCGCCTTGGGCCAAGCGGTCTTTAATTTCTGTCGCGGACAATTTTTTACATTGGCCGTCGTAACGGGTGGGGCGTTTGAGTTCCTCTTGCTCCCGTCTCAATTTCTCCAGCCTTTCGGGGGTGCAAAAGCAGTGGTAGGCGTAACCTTGGTCAACCAGCTCCCGGGCGTATTTCTGGTATAAATCAAGGCGTTTGGATTGCGTGTAGGGGCCAAATTTGCCCTTTTCAGCGGGTTTTCCTGCAGAATCCAGTAAAACACCTTCATCCGGCTCAATACCCGCCCATTTTAATACTTTTAACAGGTTTTCTACCGCTCCCGAAACTTCCCGGCTTTGGTCGGTGTCTTCAATGCGCAGAAAAAAAGTCCCGCCGTTTTGTTTGGCGAATAAGTATTCATACAGGGCGCTGCGCAAACTGCCCAAGTGCACATAGCCGGTCGGGCTGGGCGCGAAACGCGTGCGGATTTTTGACTTGAATAAATTGAACATATTAAATTATTATGAAACAATATCTTTAATTATTTTTTTATTTTTTCTTTCAGCGCCAGCCAGCCGAATACGGCTGTCGCTTGCCAGATTCTCTTCCGTCTCTTGGGTTCTTTGATTAGGCGGAAAAGCCATTCAAAGCCGATGGCTCTAAGCCATTCGGGCGCGCGTTTGATTTTGTCAGCCAGATAATCAAGGGTTCCGCCAACGCCTATCGCCACTTTGACGCCGGGCATTCCGGCTAGGTTTTCGGCGATCCATTGTTCTTGCTTGACCTGGCCAAAAGCGACTAATAAAATATTAGCGCCGGAAGCGTTAATCCTCTCAATTATCGCTTCGTTGTTTTCTAATCGTTTGCCGTCAGAATTTATCTTACCGCCGTCTTCCGCGCCGACAATTCCGGTGAACACAAATTTTGTTCGCACTGCTTCAGCTATGCCGGGCGCCCCGCCCAACAGATAAATCTTAGCCATTGGCAAGGCGCCTTCTAATAATTTTCGGCTTAAGTCCGCTCCGGTAACTCGTAACAGTCTGCGGCCATAAAGCAAACGCGCCGCTAAAACCAGACCGAAACCGTCGCAAGTGTTAAGGGCGGTCCGGTTGAGCAAGTTCTTAAAAGCTTGATTTTTTTGCGCAGCCACGGCAAATTCCGGATTGATCGTAGCAATCTGATATTGTCCTTCAGTGGCCAGCCATTCCCTTATTTGCGTTAAAACTCGGCTCTGATCAAGTTCATTTATTTTTATTCCTAAGATCTGCATTTATTTATTGCCGGTTTAAGTAATCAACGGTCATTTTTATCACGCTGGAGCCGTCGGTGGAAAAGCTGTCGGTTAAGGACATGGCGCCGTCAATGCCGTTTTTGAAAAAGCTCAAGTCTATTTCCGTTGATTGGATTAATTCTTCAACCGTAAAACCCTTTGTCTCTAATTGTTTTTTATAATACTCGTATAAATCTTCTTTGGTTTTGTTGATATTGTTCCAAGACAGGGAGACGGTTTTGATTTCTTTCCTTCCATCGCCGGCAGTTGTTTTAATGTCTTTGACCGTAGGATTCTCCGAGATGTTTTCCGGTGTTTTGTTTTGGGCGATTATTTGGGTTTTTAGGTCGGGGTATAAGCGGTCGGCGATTATTTGTACGGCCCAGTCAGGCAAGGCCGCTGACAATTGCTCAATCTTTTTTTTGCTTTCCGGCGATAAAACCTTGATGCTGGCTTGGTTGAGTTGGTAAATGATTAAATCTTTGGGGAAGTCTTCGGGCAGTTCCTCCACGGTTTTAATAATCGGGCCGGAAATATAAACGGTTAAAAAAATAGCGCAAGCCAAGACGGCTACGATCATTAAAAAGAAACAGCTGAAAAATTTCAAACAGGAATGATGTCCGGGTGGCCGGTGGCGGCTGTAATGCCGCGGTTCTTCCGGCTCCACCTCTATTCCCCTGTTTTCCGCTTCGGCTAAAACGTCTTTGGCCGCTTCAATCTCATCCAACGTGATGTTTTTGTCGCTTTCCATGTGTATAGGATAACAAAAATGGCTGATTTTTGCAATTAAGTTTTATTTGTTGTGCGGCTTATCGGTTTGTGGTATAATATTTATGAAAGATAAATAACCATCATTAACAATGAAGTTGAAAAAACTCTTTATTTTTGCATTCTGTTTTGTCTTTACCGCTTTAATCGCCGTTAACGCTCGGGCGGCGGATTTTACCGCCGATTATTTGATTTCCGACGTTGAAATGAATGACTATAGCGCTATGGATTTAAGCGACATTCAGCGTTTTTTGGAAAAACGCGACGGCACTTTGGAGACTTATATTACCTTTGACAAGGAAGGCAATCCTAAGACGGCGGTTCAGACATTTTTTGAAACTTCTCGTAATTGGCAGATCAATCCTAAATATCTGTTGGTTTTGGTGCAAAAAGAACAAAGCCTATTGGATGACCCCAATCCCTCGCAGAAACAATATGACTGGGCGACCGGTTACGGGGTTTGCGATAGTTGCTCTATGGACGATCCTAATATTCAGCGTTTCAGGGGGTTCTATCGCCAAGTCAATTCCGCTGCCGCTCAGACGCGATATTACATGGACAACATTAAGGAATTTTCTTTTCAGCCGGGCAAAACCTATAACATTGACGGCCAGACCGTTACGATGAAAAACACAGCCACTGCCGGCTTGTTCAACTATACCCCGCATATCCATGGAAATCAGCTGTTCTGGAATTTATGGAATAAATATTTTGGCAAATCTTGGCCGGACGGCAGTTTGTTGCAAGTTGAAGATGGCGGTCAGATATACTACATTGAAAACGGAGTTAAGCGTTTAATCGCCTCTAAGGCCGTGTTCGCTTCGCGTTTCAATAATAATAGCATCCTGACGGTTAGTCAAAGCGATTTAGATACTTATGATGATGGCGCGCCGATTAAATATTTGAATTTTTCCATTTTGCAGAGCACGACTACCGGCGAGATGTATATGATCATTAATGATGTTAAACGTCGCATTGTCAGTGACGCTGTTTTTAAGAAATTAGGCTTTAGCGATGATGATTTGGCAAAGGTTATTGATTCTGAGTTACAATTATATAAGGCTGGCCCGGATATTACCGAATATACTGTTTATCCGACCGGTATTTTGTTGCAGGACAGTAAAGCCAAAATCGCCGACGCCGGCATATATTATGTCATCAGCGGTGAAAAAAAACCCGTATTAACCAAAGAAATAATGGCGGCTAATTTCCCCGGCATGACCGTCAAGAAAGTTCCTAGCGTAGAATTGGACAAGTATATGCCCGGCTCTAATGTAACTTTGCCCGACGGTTTATTGGTCAAGATAAATCCTAAAGCTCTAAAAGTCAAAACCAAGGAAGCGCTCGCCGCCGCCAGTACGGTCTATGTTATTTCTCATGGCAAGCGTTTGCCTATCATTTCTGGCGCAGTATTCAAACAAATGGGGTATAGCAGCAAGAACATCAAGATCATTTCCGAAGCCACTCTTAATGCCCATGATTTAGGCCCCTTCATTACCGGGCAACAGTAATCATAAATATATGTCACTCGTATTTGCAGCCATTACGCCACATCCGCCGATTTTAATACCGGCTATCGGCAAGGACAATATCAAACAAATTGAGAAAACAAAATCGGCCATGGAAAAGCTGGAAGAAGAGCTGTATTCGGCTAAACCTGATATTGTCATGATTATTTCGCCTCACGGCGAGATGAGCGCCGATTCTTTTACGGTAAACTTAAGCAACGATTATGAAGTTAATTTTGAGTCATTCGGAGATTTTACCACTAAATTGCAATTCAAGGGTGAGACCGTTTTAATGACTATGGGCAAAGAAAAGATTGCCGCTAAATCGCCTTTGAATATTATTTCTGAATCAGCGCTTGATCATGGAGCGGGCGTTCCCTTATTTTATCTGATGCGGCATCTGCCGCAGGTGCCGATTATTCCCTTATCGTTTTCTATGCTGGATAATCAGGCGCATGTGGAGTTCGGCAAGGGTCTGAAAGAGCTTATCTTAAATACCGATAAACGCGTGGCTGTTATTGCTTCTGGCGATTTATCTCATTGTTTGACTAAAAACGCTCCCGTGCCCTATAACCCGGCCGGTAATGATTTTGATCAGACGCTAATTGAGTTGGTTAAGAAATGCGATACGCAAGGCATCACTAACATTGATCATAAGTTAGTCAGTGATGCGGCGGAATGCGGTCTGCGTTCTATCTTGATATTATCCGGCATTATCAGCGATATGAAGTGTCAGCCGGAGGTTTTGAGTTATGAGGGTCCGTTCGGCGTGGGCTATCTGGTAGCCGAAGTAAAATTTGATTAGGATTATTATAAAATTACCTCGGCCGCATAGCCGAGGTGATTTTTTTATTTTTTTATACTGTTGGGATTATCTATCAGTTTGAAAAAATACCGCCATTTTGCTCCGCTGTGGCATAATTCCTTGGTTTCATTGAGCGCTCGTTCCACCAATTCTTTGGGGTTATCGCGGCAAACCTTAAAAACCGAACTTTTTTTGAAAGCCGGTACGCCTAATTCTTGAATGATTTGTAAAGCCAAGTCTTGCCACTGATAAGCAGGAGCTTTTCTAAATTGTCTTTTCTGCAACAGCAAACCGATTTTTTGGGGCTGAGTCTTGAACATAATGTTATTTTATCAGGGATAGTTGAGTTAGTAAAGTTTGATTTTTTTCTTGAAATATGTTATAATTTTTTTATAACTTAAAATAATGTTAAAAATACTGACTATACCGCATCCGCTATTAAGGAAAAAAGCCCTGGCGATTAAGAATCCTTTAGATAAAGAAATACAGAAGCTTATTCCGCAGATGGTGGAGACGATGCTGGAAAAAGACGGAGTGGGCTTGGCTGCGCCCCAGACAGGCCAAGGCATCAGATTGATAACCGTTCGCCATAAGGACGGTAATTTAGTCATGCTTAATCCCCAGATTGTTAAAAAGTCGTTGATTAAAGAATGGGATGAAGAGGGTTGTTTGTCGGTGCCTAATATTTACGGCGATGTCAGGCGTTGCAAGAAGATCACAGTTAAGTTTATTGACAGCACCGGCAAGCCCAGGAAGTTGACCGGCGAAGGATTATTGGCTCGCGTCGTTCAGCACGAAGTTGATCATTTAGACGGCGTATTATTTATTGATAAGGCTAAAAATTTAAGAAAATTGGAAACAGCTTAATAAAATGAAACCGCTTAAGATAATTTTTGCCGGCACGCCGGAATTCGCCGTTCCTTATTTGCGCGGCCTGTTGGCTGATGCGGATTTTGAAGTCATCGGCGTTATCACTCAGCCGGATCGGCCCAGCGGGCGCAAACAAGAGCTCACTCCCCCGCCGGTTAAGGTTTTGGCAACGGAAAATAATCTAAAGATTTGGCAGCCGGAAAAATTAAAAGGCAACGAAGAATTATTGCAGGAGTTGAAAGCTTTGGAATTTGATTATTTGGTGGTTACCGCCTACGGTCTGATTATCCCCGCTGAATTTTTAGCTTTGGCTAAGAATGGCAATATTAACGTTCATCCCTCGCTTTTGCCTAAATATCGCGGCGCCTCCCCGATTCAAAGCGCCATACTTAGCGGTGAGCAAGAAACCGGAATAAGCATCATGCTAATGGATGAGAAAATGGATCACGGGCCGATTTTGGCGCAAAAGAAAGTCGCTTTGACCGGCGAGGAAACCAATGAATCCTTGCATTTTCAACTGGCTGAATTCGGCGTGCCTTTATTGGTTAAGACGATTAAGGGTTTTTTTGCCGGAGAAATAAAGCCGCAAGAACAAGACCACGGGTCGGCGACATTTTGCACTACAATTGATAAGGAGCAGGCGCGGATTGATTGGATTAGACCGGCTGAAGAAATAAAAAGAAAAATCCATGCTTTTTATTCTTGGCCGATAGCTTGGACTACTTTAGACGGTTTACGGCTCAAAATTTTACCGCCGGCGGAAGCGGTTGATTCGGATGATGCGTCTGAACCGGGGAAAATAATCATCACCCCGGACGCTGTAACAGTTAAGTGCGGCGAAGGAGGCATAAAGTTGAACCAGTTGCAATTAGAAGGGAAAAAAACTATATCAGCGTCGGATTTTGTCCGAGGCTATAAGGATTTGGCTGGTAGGGTGTTGAAATAATTTTGACGATATTAAAATAAGATGCCGCAAACCCATCTGTTTACGGTATCTTATTTTGTTTTAATTTTTGGCAATAATCGTCTCAGTGTTGATTTTAGTTAATTTGCGCCTCTTTTTTGTTATCAGATAAATACATAGCAGAGCAATCAGATCCATAAACAGCTCCTCCCGCTGGAAGTAGTTAGTATAAATAGACATGATACAGACAAAGGAAAAATAAGCGAATAACATGCTAGTCAGAGGGTTGGGCCGTCGCTGGGCAAAAGCGTAGATTGTTCCCAGCAGCGCTCCCCAACCGATGCCGGCCAGCGCAATCCCCCACCAGCCGAAGTCTAGGAAATATACAAATAAGAAGGTGGCGGTGATCCACCAGGGCAGAAATATCGCCGACCAATCAACTGGAGCGTGGAATTGCGGCAGATGGAAAATTTTTAAAGCCGAATTAAAAACCGCTAATTCGGCTTGGCCGAGATAATGTTGTTCCGTGTGCAATTCCACTCCTCTGTCCAGTGCTTGCAGATTGAACGCCGGTATCAGATAAATCGGCGTTAAAAATTGCAGGTAGGGCGGCAAATTAACTTGAGAAATGGTTGTTAAATAAGAAAATGGGTTATACTCGCCTTGGTAATTGTAATCGCGATAAGTGATAAATTGCCGAAAGGCCGGTATGGCGATGGAGACGCTTAAAATGGCTGTCAGGGCTAAAAGGGTGCTAACTATCAATCTTTTTAATTTAATGGTTTGCGAGTTTATTATAAGATAACCAAAGTAGCATAATAACACGGTAATTACGATAATCAGGCGTGAAGCGTATAAAGACAGAATGATAAAACCAATAACTATTACCAGCCAATAAAAAAATTTTTTTGCCCGGGTTAAATTTTGTTTGTCTAGAACCAATTCCAAAAAGGCCAGCGGAATGAATAAGCGCGGTAAAAGCGATAGCCATTCAAAAATACCGAAAATCTCCTTATTGATAATAAAGCGCATTTTATCGGGAATGGAGGACAGAATGGGCAGGGTGCCGAATCGGCTGAAGATATAAAGATTAGCCGCAATACTGGCTAAGGCCATTAGGCCGATTAAAATAGCCATCAGACGGTTGTTTATTTTGGGCCTTTTTTCTGTAACTGCCAGCTTTTTAGCGGTTAAACGTTTAACAAGATAATACGTTATGATAAAGGGCGGGAAGAATAACCCCAATATCAGCCACAAACGCCAGCTTAAAGGCCGTTCCAGCGGGCTTAGGCGCAATTGGCTGACAGCCAGAGCAGCCGACCACAGCGAGGCGAGAAGCAGGGCCGGAGAAAATTTTTCTTGGCCCAAAAAATAAAACCAGCCGAGGGCGGCTGCGGCTAGGAAAAAAATAAAAAATAAAAACCAAGTCAGCATAAGAAATTAGTTTAAGCCTTTTTTAGGAAGTACAACAAGGCTGATTTGAAAAATCGCCATTGGTTGGTTACGACTTTTTGCTGGCCGAAACTTTTTCCGCCGTGGTGGATGATTTTTGTTTCCGGCGTATAGATTATTTTGTAGCCGGCTCGGCTGACGCGGCGGCAGAAATCAACCTCCTCAAACCAAACGAAGAATCTTTCATCCAATAATCCGACTTTATCTAAAACCGGACGCGGGATAAGCATAAAAGCGCCCATTACTTGCTCTACCTCCTGTTCTTTAGCATAATCAAGGTCCTCAGCCAGATAGCGGCTGATTGATTTTAAATGAGGCAGAAGCTTAGGCAGTTTTAGAAGCATTAAGATTACGGGCCACCGGGTCGGCAATCGCCTGACCGAGGGCTGCAGCCGGCCGTCGGGATAAATCATTTGTACGCCCAGAATGCCGCAAGCGGAGTGGCGTTTGACGGCTGCCACTGACTTGCTTAGGGTGTCCGGGAATATCTCGGTATCCGGATTGAGCAGTAGGATATATTCCCCAGTTGCTTGCTTGATGGCCAGGTTGTTGGCTTTGGCAAAGCCCAGATTCTTATCACTGGCAATTAACCGTGATTGAGGAAACTTTTTTTTAATCAGCTCGGCCGTGCCGTCACCGGAAGCGTTATCTACGACAAAAAGTTCCATCGTTAAATTGCCTTGATTCCGATAGATTGAATCAAGGCATTTTTCTAATAAATCCTTAACTTTGTAGGATACGATGATAATGGAGAGCTGCGTTTTCATAACTATTACAATTATATCATGCTCCGGCATAAGAGCAAACAAAACGCCGCCCTCTTTGCGGGAGAGCGGCGAGAAGAAAAAATTAAATTTTTTCAATCATGATTTCGGTGAAACATTGGCGATGGCCGAATTTCTTGCGGTATCTGGTTTTTCTCTTGTACTTAATGCCGGTAACCTTGTCAGCGCGGCCTTGGCCCAGGATTTTAGCCATAACTTTAGCGGCTAAGGTCGGTTCGCCCATCTCAACTTTTTCGCCATCGGCGACAAGCAGGGTTTCCAGTTCAATCTTGGATCCGTCGGCCTCCGCTAATTTTTCCACCTTAATTTTATCGTTTTCTTTAACCAGGTATTGTTTTCCACCGGTCTTAATAACAGCAATTTTTACCATATTTGTTTGTTTTGATATTTACTTAACTATTTTAGCTCAATTGGCGTCTTTTGTCAAGGTGGTTGGCGGGAAGATAAAAAAAGAGCGTTTTTTGTCCGAATTGGAGCAAAAAACGCCCAAAATGTGCTAACGAACCATTGATAATTTAACATCCGAACGAACGGTGTGGCGGTAGCTCACGCTATATCGTTTTCGCAAATACTCATCCAAAATATTGCAACATTCTTGGTAGTGCCTCTCCCACTCCCTAATTTTTTGGGCGCTGAATTTTTCCGGATCTTTGCCTTCTCGCAAAGCTTTGGCCTTAAGCCGGGCAAGAGTCGGGCCGTAAGGCTTTAGGGGGCCGATATGGACGCGCAAAGCGAAGTTCTCAATATGTCTTTCAATCATCTCTAGCCATTTTTTCAAGCTGGCCGGATTCGGATTGTACATTTGCGGGAAAATATCCAGCCCTGCTTCCACTAATGTGCGCAGACAGAAAACCTGATCGGAAATAGTGGCGTTGGCTTGGACATTGTCTTGCAGATTGGCATTGTCCGTACCCTTAATGGCGGCTAAGACTTTAACCGGAAAAACTGCCAGATGACGGTAATAATCAATCGGCCACAAATGAGGCGTGGAGAGATTGGTGTCCACTTGTCCGACCATATCCTCTCCCCGTTCTTCAATTCGGCGCCAGAGTTTGATAATCCAGTCCAGCACTACGGTCGGCTCGCCGCCGGAAACGCGCAGGACTTTAATATTCAGATCAATCCCGGTTTGTTTTTTGTAAATTTCCCGCACCTTATCCCGAGCCATTAAGAAGCTGTCAATAACATCGTCAACCTCAACCAGCCATTTATTTCCGGTTTGACGCAGGCCGTCATTGAGTTTGTTATCCACAAAACAGTAGAGACAACCGCCGTCGCAGGTTCCGGAATGGAAATTGCAGCCGGCGACCTGGAGGATAAATGGCGCATTATAATCTAAGGCGCGGGACAATTCATAGCCTGCGATATGCTTGTACCACAAGGCAAAATCAAATTCTTGCTGCTTGAGATAGTCTTCAATTACTCCCGGAGACATCTTGCCGATGTCAATGAAGTCCTTGCCGTAAGCCTTGGCCGCCAAGGGATCAACATCTTTGGCATTGAATTTGAACCGGAAAACGCGTCGGCCGTCCCGGTTAGGCATCAGGTCTATAACCTTGCTTGTGTCTTGGCCTTGCAGCGAATCGGAAAAATCCGCTACCAGTAGCCGTCCCCCCGGCGTGATTACGGTTTGGCGCAAGGCGGTGGCGCGATCTAATGGACTTTGGACATACGACGGATTTTTAGACATAATGCTTTTCTCCCTCCTTTAAGAGTTTTGCGAATTCTTCAGCTAGGACTTGCAATTTTTGTTTGTCTTCCTCTGTCAGTCCGGCCAGAATCTGTTCTCCTCGGAAATGCAATTTTTGTAACAAAATGTAGGCTGATTTAGCGGCGATGTTGATTTCAGTTATCAATTCGGCAACTTCCATGCACCACAAAGCAGTACCTACTGAATCCTCATACCAATCGCCGGTATTTCCGCAATAACGGTAAAATCGGCAATCCCGGAAGAAAACAGCAAAAGCTTTCTGCTTGCTTAATTCTTTTAGGATATTGCATATCCTGCCTATGCGATTATCAATGATAATCTGACAATCGATTAGGCGGCTGATCAGTCCGGGTCCCGAGAGATGGAAAATTACGATGAGCAAATTTAGCATGTCAAGTTTTCCAGCCGGTGTTCGGTTGCGCGCTGTTGTCGGCATATCTGTTACCTCCCTCGGTTATCGCTGGCTTATTAAGTTTTAATGTTCGGTTGAGTTATCTTACTATATTGGGGGAGAAATGTCAAATAAAAAATATCCTCGCAAACCTGCTTTGCGAGGATATTGCCGTATGAATTATTTTTTCAATTTTTTGTCCCAGATATTCCAGTCTAACAGCAAACAAGAAGCGATAAAAATCGAGGAGTAAGTGCCGATAAAAATACCTACCAGAAGCGCCAGAGTAAAGTTTTTAGTGCTGGCCCCGCCAAATAAGTAGAGGCAAAATAGAACCAGTAACACCGTTAAAGAAGTGTTGATGGAGCGCGTTACGGTTTGGTTGACTGAATCGTTAACCACCTCATCAAATTTTCCGGTATAGAATCTGCCTAAATTTTCTCTGGTGCGGTCAAATACTACGATAGTGTCATGGACGGAAAAACCCATAATGGTTAGCAGCGCGGTAATGAATAAACCGTCAACTTCCACGCCGGCAAAGCGTCCCAGAACGGCAAATAAGCCGACGACAATAGTAACGTCGTGGATTAGGGCTAAAATAGCCGAAACGCCGTATTTCCAGGAAGCGACCGGTTTGGAGACTTTGCGAAAAGCAAAAGCAATGTAGATAATAATGCACAGGGAGGCTACCAGAATAGCCAGCCAGGCCTTTTTCTGCAGTTCTTGGCCGATTACCGGACCGATTGATTCAAATCTTAATTCTTGGCTTTGGCCGGGGAATTTATCATTGATAGACTGCAGAATTTGCTGATGCTGGTCTTCATTGACGTTTTGAAATTTTAAGATGACATTTCTGTCCCCTGACGGCTGGATAATCACCTCACCCAAATCAAGCGATTTAGTTGCTTCTTGGATTTCCGTATTTTGCGGTCGGTTGTCGGTAAAAGATAATTCCAAGAGCGATCCGCCGGTAAAATCCAGGCCGGGTTTTAGTCCCCAGGCAATAATAGCCAAAACGGAAGCAACAAACAGGAAGCCGGACACCAGGTAGTAATATTTGCGATTCTTGATGATTTGTAGTTTCATATTTTCTTTATAAATGAGAATCGTTGATTAAATTTTTTTCTTGATGCCGTACAGCCATTTGTTTTGCGTCCATTTCCATTTAGCGGTTAATAGCAAGAATTGCCGGCTGATGATAATAGCCGAGAACATGGAAACGGCAATGCCCAAGGCCAGAGTAAAAGCAAAACCGCGGATAATGCTGGAACCGAACCAGAATAAAATGGCGCAAGTGATTAAAGAGGAAAAGTTGGAGTCGCGGATTGAAGTCCAGGCGCGACCAAAGCCCTCATCAATGGCTTTCATTATGTCTTTGCCGGCGCGTAGTTCTTCTTTCAGGCGTTCAAAAATCAGGATATTGGCGTCTACGGCCATGCCGATGGATAGAATGAAACCGGTAATGCCGGCCAAGGTCATGGTTACATGGATGATTTTAAACAAAGCCAGGGAGATGGCGGTATAAATTATCAAAGCGATAACTGACAGTAAACCCGGTAAGCGGTAAAAGCCGATCATGAATAAGGCCACGGCCAATAAGCCGATAAAGCCGGCAAATAAGCTTTTCTGCACTGCTTCTTGGCCCAAGGTGGCTCCGACGGTGGTTTGGGAAACTAATTTGATCGGTACGGGCAAGGCGCCGGCATTTAAGCGCTGGGCCAATTTTTTGGCTTCATCCTGGGTAAAATTACCTTGAATTACGGCTTGGCCGCCCAAGATCGGTTCATTGACTTTGGGAATGGAAATAGCGGTGCCATCTAGGAATATGGCGACCGGTTTACCTACGTTTCTGGTGGTGATATCGGCAAATAGTTGAGCGCCCTCATTGTCAAATTCCAAGGATACTTGCGGTACTAAGGCAGTCTGATCGTACTCTACTGAGGCCTTTTTTAAATTTTTTCCGGAAAGTTTAGTATTAATCCACTCCGGCTCTTGAGCGATACCCAAATCAACCGAAGTCTTGGTTTTTAGTAGGATATGGCGGACACTAACCGTACGGCCATCGCCCGTCCCCTGATCTCCTTCCAGTTTAATGATGTGATAGCCGAAAGCAGTTTTGACCAGATCATTATAAACTTCGCCGACTTTTAGTTTATTAAACGCAACATCGTCAAATTCGGTGACGAATTGGCCTTTTTTTACGCCCTCATATAATCCCCCGTTGTCTTTACTGCCGGGATCCTCGCTATATTGCTTGGCCAAAGCGGAAAAATCGGCTCCATTCTTAATCTGTTGCAAAATGTTCACAGCTTGCTTGCGCACCGTCAAATTCATATCATCCAATTGTTTCTGTTGTTCCGGGGTTAGTTGTTGCGCTTGCGGATTTTCTTCTTTGAATTCCAGAAGCGGTGTTTCGCCGATCATTTTGATGGCGGAATTAATGTCATAAACGCCGGCCAATTCCACGCTAATACGCGGTTTATCGCCGGACATTGACGTTTGGACAATCGGCTCGGAAACGCCTAAGGCATTAACGCGCCGCTCAATAACGTCTTTAGCTCCGGCTAAAGCGTCATTCCTGCCGGCCAGAGGAATTTGTGATAAGTCAGCGTCATAAGTCAACTGGGCTCCGCCAAGCAAATCAAGGCCAAGACGAAACGGCAGGCCGTAAGATGATAATTCAATTTGTTTAATATTGCGCCAAACCAGCCGACTACTGTTGTCGGAAACGTTTTTTTCCATTTTAGGGAAAATGTTCAAGTTAGAAATGACGGGAACGGCGGATAACCCGGCGTCCATAGCGTCAGCCGCTTTATTTTTGAAGCCGATGATGTCAATATAGGCGGCAATCAAAAACAAAATGGCAATACCGAAAAGCACCCAGCGGAGTCGGCCTCTTTGACCGGGTTTTAGCAGTTTTTCAAAGAAATTTTGCTGCATGTGTTTCTGTGGATAATAGTTAAAATGATGGATAAATCTTAACAAAATTGAGAAAAAAAGGCAAGAACGGCTAAGAACTCACCTTTTAAATCGCGGCATTAATCGGTTTATCGGTCGGTTATATGGCTATCGCCATTTCCACTAAACGGTTGGAATAACCCCATTCATTGTCATACCAAGCCAGAACTTTGACCAGATTGCCGTCAACTACGCGAGTGTATTTTAAATCCACAATAGCTGATTCGGTGGTGCCGATAATGTCGGAAGAAACCAGTTCGTCATCGCCATCAGCAATGCCTAAGATATTTTTGTATAACGGATGTGAAGCCATTTTGCGGAAAGCATCGTTAACTTCCTCCGCAGTAACGTTTTTTTTGAGAACGGCGGTGATATCTGATAATGAACCGCAGATAACCGGCACGCGAATGGAGATGCCGTCAAATTTGTCTTTAAGCGTCGGGATAACAAGAATGGTGGCTTTGGCGGCGCCGGTGGATGATGGCGCCATGTTGGCGGCGCCGGCTCGGCCTCGCCTTAGGTCTTTGGCATCGGGACCGTCAACCAGGCGTTGGCTGGCGGTGTAAGCATGGATCGTAGTCATAATCGATTTGACAACGCCGAATTTTGATTCCAAGATCTGCATAACCGGAGCGATGCAATTGGTGGTGCAGGAGGCGTTGGAGATTATGTTGTCGTGGCCGATTAATTTCTTGGTTAATTCCGTGCCGAATACCAAAGTTGTCACTTCATCCTTGGCCGGCGCAGACAAGACGACTTTTTTAGCTCCGGCCAGGGCATGCTTTTTTAAATCCTCAGCCTTCTCAAAAACGCCGGTGCATTCTAAAACAACATCAACTTTGTATTTTTTCCAGGGCAGTTTAGCCGGATCTTTTTCGGCAAAGACCGGTATTTTTTTTCCGTCAACAATAATATTCTGTTTGTCATAAGTCACCTTTTTGCCATAACGGCCATAAACCGTATCGTACTTGAGCATATAAGCCAAGGTGCGGGTATCGGTCAGATCATTGATGGCAACAATCTGCGCCCCTCTTTTTTCCAGGGCGATTTTAAACGCACAGCGACCGATGCGGCCAAAGCCGTTAATGGCTATTCTCATAGATTTGTGTTAGTTAGCTTGATTCGTTGGTATTATAGCACAAAAATAAAAAATTAAGAAAATAATTGACCGAGGCGGTGATGGCGGAAAAAAATTAAAACCGCCAAGTGCATGGAGCGCGAGGCGGTGACAAGGTGCGTGTATTCAGTTATTTATCGGACGGTTTTATTTCTGATTCTAATTTTTGCAGTTCTTGGCGTAATTGTCGTGTTATTCGCCGATCCTTGGCGATTAAATCCTTTAGACGCTGGCGAAAACTCGCAGTAATCGGTTCATTCAGCAGTTCTTCCCATTGACGATTGGCCAAAGCCAGCTGTGCCAAGGTCTTTTTTATCTGTTTGATGCGGCGTTTGGCGCACATTTTGTCCTCCGTTTGGATTTTAAAATCATTCGCTTTGTCCAGGTTGGCAATATAACAATACGGAAACCGATTAAAATAGCATCTGGCGTTAGTCTTTGATTATCGGAATTTCTACGATTACCGCTTTATCCTGATCGCGTTCTTTGTCTAATTCCACATCAACGCTGCAACGCAAAACATGCCAACCGACGACTACGCCGCGGCCATGTTTAGTCTTGACTTTGGTGCCTAAAGCCGGCAATTTGGCTATTAAATCCTGATAGTAGGATTCTTCGTAGGCCAGGCAGCATTTGAGGCGGCCGCAGATGCCGGATAAACGCTCGGCTCCGCGATGCACGATTTGCTGGTCTTCGGCAAAATCGGAAGACACATTGCCGAGTTTTTTCAGATGTCCGCGGCAGCATTGCCCCAGTCCGCAAGAACCGACATCGCCTACCAGCTTAGCTTCATCCCTAACGCCGATTTGTTGCAAGCGTATCACGCGATTGAATGTCCGGCTCAGTTCCTTGACTAATTCGCGGAAATCAATGCGGCCGTCGGCAATAAAAGCAAAAGACAGGCGTTGACCGTCCAAGGAAAAATGCGCGTCAACAATCTTCATTTCCAAGCCGTAGCGTTTGACTGCTTCCCGGCAGTCACGGATTACGCCTTCTTTATCTTGCCGGTTTTTTTCCAGCGCTTCCCAGTCGTCGGCCTTGGCCAGACGTTCAATATTATTGGCGATGGCTTTGGCTTCTTCTTCGTTCGCCTCTCTAAGCTCTGTGATTTTCCCCGCTTCTTCGCCGTATTCGGTGTTAATAATGGCAAAATCGCCGATAGACAAAGTCAGGCCGCCAGGATTGGCGGCGCTGATTTTTTCCCATTGGTTGATTTCAACTGTGGCGATAATCATATTTACCGATAACTGGCATTAACAGCTGGGCGCGCTTTCCAAAGCGTACTTGGCCCAGTCGGAGATCTTGGCTTCACCTAAGAGATCTTTAATTTTTTTGCTATCATCCTTAATGAAAATTTGATTAAGCAGGCAATTTTCTTCGTAAAATTTATTCAGTTTGCCTTCAATAATTTTGTTCCAGATTTGTTCCGGTTTGCCTTCGCCTTTCAGCTGTTCGCGATAAATTTCTTTTTCTTTTTCTATTACGGCGGCATCAACGGCAGACGGCTCTAACCAGCGCGGGCTCATAGCCGCAATCTGCATGGCGATATCATTAGCCAGAGTCTCGTTGCCGCCGGTTAAAACGCAGATGCCGGCGACTTTGCGATTGGCATGGATATAGCGTCCCACGATTTCGCCTTCATAAACGCCAAAGCCGGACAATTGCATATTCTCCCCTACTTTCATCACCAGCTCTTTAAGTCGGCCTTCCGCCCAAGCTCTGAATTCTTCCGGCTGGGAAACCAAAAGCTTTTCCGCAAAAGTTTGAACGGTATTGCGGAAATCTTCGGTGCGGGAGACAAAATCTGTTTCGCAAGCCAAAGCCACGATAGCGGCCTTTTTACTGTCGCCGGAAACGGCGATAACGCCTTCTTTGACGGCGCGGTCGGCTTTTTTAGCGGCTTTAATCTCGCCTTTTTTGCGCATGATTTCTACCGCTTGTTCCAGATTGCCGCCCGCTTCTTCCAAGGCGGTTTTGCAATCATTCAAGCCGGCGCCGGTTCTTTCGCGAAGTTGGGAAATGAGCTTAACGTCGATGGACATATGGTAAAGAGTTAAAAGGTTTATAAAGTCAAAGCCATGAAATTAATAACGATTTTGTTTATAATTTTTATGGACTTTAAATTTTCGGTTAGGCCGTTTCTTTTTTTTGTTTTACCTTGCCGAAATTAATAGCTTCGGCGATAACGCGGGTGATTAAATCAACCGAGTTGATGGCGTCGTCATTGGCCGGAATCGGATAAGTGAATAAATCAGGATTGATATTGGTATCGCACGGTCCGATAATCGGAATTTTTCTTTTTTTGGCTTCCAAAACCGCGGTTTTTTCGCGTTTGGCATCAAGGATGAAAACGGCATCAGGCAAACGGCTCAGGTTTTCCAATCCGCCGACCATCTTGTCTAAGCGTTCAATTTCTTTGCTGATCATCACCTGTTCTTTCTTGGTGTATTTTGCCAGGGCGCCGGAATCGCGTTGTTCCTTCAGCGAACGGTATTTTTTTATCAGTTTGCCGACATTGACAAAATTAGTGAATAATCCGCCAACCCAGCGTTCCTTAATATAGGGCATGCCGGCTTGCTTGGCATATTTTTCAATTAACGGCTTGGCTTGGCTTTTGGTGCCGACAAAAAGAATGTTACCGCCGTTTTCGCCGATTTTTTCGGCAAACTCGGCCGCCTCTTTCAGTTTGGCTAATGTTTGTTCCAGATCAATAATGTGGACCCCGTTGCGTTCGGCAAAAATGAACGGTTTCATTTTGGGGTGCCAGCGGCCTTTTTGATGGCCGAAGTGGACTCCTGCCTGGAGGAGCTCCATTAATGTTGGTAAATTCATAATTTTCCTTTCTTTCTTGGCAGTCCCTAATCCGCGGATTAACCGCAGATTGGCCCGATTTTAGTTAATTAAAGCTACGGGCAAGGATTAATTCAGGGCTGCTGTTTATTAATAAAATGTATTAAAAGATTATCATAAATCAACGGATAAGTCAAATCCCTAATTAAAATATAAAAGCCACTCCTGGGGAGAAGTGGCGATAAATGAGCGATTTTGGCCTTGGTCAGCTGTTGGGCCAGTACTTGCCGACTGGCCATTCGGCGATAGAAACATTGTCAATCATGACGCCGGCTTCGCTTAAACGCAATTGCGTGTTTGCGGAGATGACGTCAATAATGTGTTTCTTATGTTGCGCCAGTTCTTCCGACATGCCGGCCAGGATGCTGCCAGCGCTTGCTATTCCCGGATTGGCGAAAATAGAACAGGTTGTTTCCGTCGGCAAGCATTCGGTTAGCGCCACTATCGTCTCTCTTCTGACAACATCAGTGAGATATTCCTCAAGCCCTTCCTGTTGATGAAAGGTTTGAAGGTTTTTCAGATAGCTTTCATTGCTGAGCAGAGTGTAGCCAACAGCCAATCTCAACTCATTCCCGTCAAGTGACGCTTCAACCGCTAAACCGTCTTTGGCGGCGGCGATGCCCCGAGTGTACTTTTTGGCGAATAAATTTACAAAGCGATGATCATAGGCCAGCAGCGTATCCTTATCATCAATGGCAAAACGTTTGTAAAATTCTCCGTCGGATCGGTTAATAAGGATAATTGAACTGTTTTTGCTTAATAAATATGACGGAGTTTTAAAAGTAAACAAAGTTGACACGACAAGGGCTGTGATAAAGAATGCCATGATTACTGGTTTATCGTGTTTGTAAGTTGAGGTATCATGCACTATCGTAGCCGCTATTATCGCCGGTACCATAACGCAGGTAAATATGAACATTACCGCAATAACCGCGTTCGGCAAGAAAATTACCGACAAGTAATACAGATAGACTGTCATGGCGACGGCGGCAATGATTATGCTGCAAGGTATCATAAATACCGTAACGATATCTGTCAGATCATCGCCGTGTTCGCAGAACCAATTTTTTGTCCCCTTGGCTATTCGGACAAAACCGCAGAACAACCAGCCCAGGATTAGACTGACCGGACTGATGATCTTCTTTAATGTTTGTATCTTTTTGTTGGGCGGTTTTAGCAGGATCCTGGCCTGCGACAAACTGACGATCCTGTTGGATATCAGTGAGATGATCAGTTTTTTATATTGCGAGTTTAAGGTCGGCAGGAATTCCGGTTGCCAGTCCATTCCCGTGGCTAAGCGGAATAATGTGAGACCCAGCTGATGGAAGGCTTCGCGTACGTCCTTGACCGGAGTTGTCGAGCCGTAATCGACTTTATTATTATCATCAATAAAAATATTTCCCGCTTCATACTTCACCAATTCCCCTTTTTCTTTCAGACGCGCTTCCAGATCCTCCAGCAGTTCCGAGGCGATGGCATATAACAGACCATCTCCTAATTTGATTTCGTAGCGTTTTTTCATGGTCACGTTCTCCTTTATGGTTGCGGTAACTGTTGTTTTGGTTAATTTTAAGGCCAAAATTGTAAGGTGCTTGTTATCTGCATAACAATATGGCAGATTAGCATTATGTTATGAAAATGTCAAATAATCAATAAATGAAAAGCCACCTCCTCATGGGAAGTGGCAAAAATGAACTAGTTATTCAGTTTCCTGTTCGGCCGTTACTTTGGCCGGCGGATTGGCCGGCTGGGATGGCGTTTGCTTTTCAGCCGTTTCTCCCGGCTTTTTCGGCTCTTTGACTTCAATGTAGTTATACTGATTCTTGAATTGTTGGCGCAATTGGCCTTGAATATTGTCCATGATTTGCCGGCGTTGTTTATCAATGACGGCCTGCTGACGCGACAACAGTTCGTTTCTGACTAGGCGGACGGTAAGCTCGCGCAGGACCTGATAATCATTTTTTGACAGCGTGCCGTCCGCGCCCTTAGCTTCAACGGTTATTTCTTTAAGCTCCTGCTCAATTGCCAGGCGGGACTTAATGGGGACAACGCTTTCAGCTAGAGCTTTTTGAACCGCGACTTGACCGGCGTTAATCAGCTCTTGTTCTAGATCGGCTTGCGTTTGCTTATTCTCCGTCATCCGTTTCCAGTCGCTTTCAAATGTCGCCTGGTCGGTGATGGCATACTTGATCCAGAAGCAGAACTTTTCTCCGTTTTTATCCTTATCCAGCGGCGCTTCCACCGGGATGCCTTCATGCTGAATGAGTATGCCCGGCGCATAGCTTTTGGTGAATAAATTGACATACGCAGCTTCGTAATGCGGGATGTAATGTTTATCTTCGCCGTCGGCGATTCGGCCGATCAGGTTTCCGCTGGAGCGATCAATTACTACTAAGGGAGGACAAAAGCCAGTCGTTGGAGTCTCAAAGATTTCATAAATTGAAAGCGAGGCAATCAGGATTAAAAAGGCAATCCAGCCCCTGAAGATGCAATCATCCTCCCGCAGATCGGTGAGCATGGCTGATATCACAGTTATTATGACCCCTAAAAAGAAGGAGAAAAATACAATTAGAAAACCGCAAATTACAGCCATAGCGATACTAAAATAAATAGCATTAACAGAAGCCAGGCAAATGAACGAAGCGCCGGCGATGATAATCAGCATTACGTGGGCGATAAGCGAAAATTTACGTTTTATAAACCTCAGCAGTTTCAACAGTTTGGCCGCTGTTTTTTTTGTTTGCGGATAAATATTGCCAGCTTGAGCTCCCAGCCGTTTAAAAGCTGAGACCGCTCCCTGGCCGATCAGCGTAATCAGCCAGCAGAGCGGGTTTAACAGCAATTTGGTTTTACGTGCCAGCTTTTTGATTCGGCTGGGTCGGATCAGGAGTTCTTCCACTTGCTTGAAGTTGACCGCTTGGCCGGATAGCAATAATTCCACTAACGGCCAGAGGTCAGAGTCAAACGGTTCATAGCCGGCATCGGCGGCGCGCAGGGCTGAATCGTTTATTTCCGATTTGCCCGTGGCCACATGATACAAGGTAACGCCTAAATAATAGAGCGCTTCGCGAATATTTTTGATCTGCGAAGTCGGCAGGGTGTCGCAGACAACCTTTCGGCTGTCATTGATGAATACCGTATCCGGGTCAAAACGCAATACGACGTCGTTGTTTGCCGCTTCGCGCAACCTGTTAGTCAGGGTTTGGGCGATAAGAAAAAGATCTTCTTCCCGTTGCCAGGTTCTCATGGTTTCTCCTTTGGCTTTTTGGCCGGTTGGCTGTCTGTAAACTTAATGTTTTTTAAATTTTAATGTGCTTGTCCGGTTATTCCAGAATATGAAATCTTAGCATATTTTAGATAAAATGTCAATATGTTGACATTTTGGCTAAAATCGGATATAATTAGGCATATTATCAATTAACGTATTAAGCGTTTATGAAAAAAGAAGTCCATCCTCAGTATTTTCCCCAAGCCAAGGTGATCTGCGCCTGCGGCAATGTTTTTAATGTCGGATCAACCCGAGAGGAAATCCAAGTTGAAATCTGTTCCGCTTGCCATCCGTTTTATACCGGCAAACAAAAATTACTGGATACGGCCCGTCGCGTTGATAAATTCGTTAAACGTTCCGAGGCTAAATCCGTTAAGATTGGCGGTAAAAAAGTCAAAAAAGAAAAACAGAAAGCTATCAAGGCCGCCAAGAAAGCCGAGCAAGAGGGAGTGAAAATCGTCAAAAAATAACTGCGATATAAAAAAGAATCCGGACATCTTAAGCGGTGGCGGATTCTTTTTATTTAAGGTATAATGGAAGAAAGTTATGCAGGATAAATTGCAACAATTGCAAATCAGGTTTGAAGAGTTAGAGCGTCTGCTACAGCAAGACGCCGTGATTAATGATCCCGCAAAAATCAAGGAGGTATCGCAGGAATATGATGACCTGAAAGAAATCATCGCCGCTAAGAAGCGGCTGGATAAGGTTAGTACGGAGTTGGTTGAAGTAGAGAAAATGCTTTCGGACAATAAAGACGATCAAGAGTTATATAAGATATCCTTGGAAGAAAAAACCGCTTTGATGCGTCAGAAAGAAGAAACGGAAAAATTAATCAAGTCATTGTTGATCCCTAAGGATCCGGCTGATAAGAAGAATGTTATCGTGGAAATTCGCGCCGGCGCCGGCGGCGATGAAGCGGCATTGTTTGCGGCTGAGTTGTTCCGCTTGTACAATCGTTATGCGGAGAAGCATAATTGGAAAATTAAATTGATTTCCGACAGTCGCATCGGCATCGGCGGGTTCAAAGAAGCTATTTTTGAAGTTGTCGGCAATGGCGTTTACGGCCGGTTGAAATTTGAGAGCGGCGTGCACCGTGTCCAGCGCGTACCGGAAACCGAGAAAAAGGGCCGTGTTCATACCTCCACCGTTACCGTCGTTGTTTTGCCGGAAGTGGAAGAAGTGGATATGAGGATTGAACCGAAAGACATTCGCATTGATACTTTTTGCGCCGGCGGCCATGGCGGACAGTCGGTTAATACCACTTATTCGGCCGTGCGCATCACCCACTTGCCTACTGGTTTGGCTGTTTCCTGCCAGGATGAGCGCAGTCAATTGCAGAATCGCGAAAAGGCCATGTTGGTATTGCGTTCCCGCTTATATGACCTGAAACGCCAAGAAGAAGAAACCAAGCTCTCTGCCACCCGCAAGTCGCAAATCGGCACGGGCGATCGGAGTGAGAAAATTCGCACTTATAATTTCCCCCAGGACCGTATCACCGACCATCGCATTAATGAGAACTTTTCCAATATTCCCGGAGTTATGGGCGGCGATTTGGACAGAATCTTGGATCAATTGAAGGAATTTTATGACGCTCAGGCCATCAGCGGCCAAGAGTAATCGCCGATAGAAAAAAGCGTTCCCGTTTGGGAGCGCTTTGTTAGTAAGGTGCTTAATAGCGGTCGCCGGGACCGTCAGGCAGCTTTTTATGCGGTCGGAGCTGGACGGCGTCTTCCAGCTTGAAGCGTTTACGGGTGGCTTGGTAGTAAGCCAGCAAGAGCAGGGCCTGTTTGGTTTCTAATTGCCTGCCCCAACGCAATTTACAGAGCCCGATAAGGTATTCGGCGTGGCCGTCCTGAAACGCCGGTGACTCGTGGATGGCGCGAATCGGTTGCCAGTTTTCATTAGTCAAGATTAGAACCATGTTTTTGTAAGGCGAAACGCGGAAAAGACGAATAAGATAATTGATTTTGCCGGTATAGTGCATAAGCGAGAATAACCACATCCAGTATAGACTGGATTCGTTATCCTGAATGGGCTCGCCGCTCAGGCGACAGGTCATGGCCACAGATGGCGGCAACTTGAATTCTTTAATGAGAACTGAACGCGGAATTTTGGCATAATCCATGCTGGTAAAGCATAGAGCCGCTCTGACAGCCTTGTCCGGCAGTTGGCCGGTTGCCTTGGCTTCCCAAAATTCAACTATGGCCCTCAGATAAGCATCAATGATTTGCCTGTATTCTTCCAGAGCGTCGCTACAGCCGCAGGACATGGTTGATTCCTCCTTATCGTTGTCCTATCGTCGTTTTTGTCAAAGTTCTATTTTGTAAATAATATGTTATCATTTTTACTTATCTTATGTCAATAGCTCAAATATTGCAGCTGGCCGTCAAAAGATTAAAAAATCGGAATATTGTCTCGACCGAGTTGGATGCGGAATTGCTTCTGGCTTCCGTTTTGGCTTGTCCGCGCGAATATGTTTTAGCGCATCCGGAATTTAAGCTGAGCGCCAGACAGTTAAGCAAGTTTAAAAACCTGTTGAAACGCCGGATTAACTACGAGCCGATTGCGTATATTTTGGGCAAGAAAGATTTTTTTGGTTTGGAACTCAAGGTCAATAAAAACGTGCTTATCCCCCGCCCCGAGACCGAGACGGTTGTAGAGACGGCCTTGGATTTTATCCGCTCCAATCGCCTTAATAAAATCATTGATGTTGGTACGGGGTCAGGCGCCATTGCCTTGGCCTTGAAGAAAGTCCGGCCTCGAGCTGATGTTCTGGCCGTAGATGATTCGGCGTCGGCTTTAATTATTGCCAAACAAAACGCCCGGCGCTATGAATTGAAAATAAAGTTTATAAAAAGCGATTTACTCAGCCGGGTTAGCGATGCGGAGTTGCAGGATTCGGTAATTGTCGCTAATTTGCCTTATTTAAGTCCGGCAACGATTAAGCGGTATAGCCCCGTTTTAAAAAGACAATTGGCTTATGAACCGCAAGCGGCGCTTTATGCCGGTCGTTATGGCATCGATGCCTATGAGAATTTGTTTCAGCAATTGGCTAAGCGTTTGGCTAAACCGCGCGCCGTGTTTTGCGAAATCGGCCCTTGCCATTGGCGAAAGTATTATCAGACGGCGAAAAAGTATTTTGTCAGGCAAAAAGTGGAAGTTAAAAGCGATTTGGCGGGCAAGAAAAGGTGTTTGATTATTTATTATTAATATCGCCTCGGTTTGCTAAATAAGCATCACAAAAAAACAACCCGCTAATGCGAGCTGTTTTTTGTATTTGAAGATTATTTTTTATCTTTGCTTTCCTCGGTTGCCGCAGTTTCGCCTTCAGCGGGAGCGGCCTCGCCTTCAGCGGGAGCGGCCTCGCCTTCAGCGGTAACGGCTGGGACTTCTTCCGTCTCAACTTTCGGTCGGGCCACATTGGCTACTGCATCTTCAAGATGATGATGCAGGATTTCCAGGGTTGCGGGAATCTTGAGATCGGCCAAAGTGATAACATCATCAAAAGTGTTTAAGGGGGTGATATCCACTACAACTTCATGGATCAAGTCAGTTGGCAGACAACGCACTTCCAATTCGGAAATGTTATGCACTAACACGCCGGCGTCTTCCTTAACGGCGCGGGATTCGCCGATAAATACCAGCGGAATAGTGGCATGCATCTTCTCTTTCATATTGATCCGATGCAGATCGGCATGGGTAACGCGCCCCTTAACCGGTTCAAATTGAACTTCAGAGATGATTGCCTTAATCGGCGCAGCGTCGTCAACACTCAAGTCAATGATGGTGCTTTCGCCAGCCTCTTTTAACACTTTCTCAAATTCAACGTAATTGAATTCCAGGTTTTGATTGGTTTGGCCGTGGCCATAGATTACCGCCGGGACAGAGCCTTGAGATCTTAGGGCTTGGACTTTTTTGCCCAATTCTTTACGGGTTTTAGCTTTTAGATTCAATGTCATATATGGATGTTAATTCGTAATAACCAGGTTACTTTAGCATTAAATTATTTTTTTGTCAAATTGGCATTACCTGATTGCCATAGGGCGAATAGACTGTTTCCGGATAAGAAAAAAGCTCCCACTAATTGGAGCTTTATTTGGTTTGGCCAAAGGTGCTGGTTAATCGGCGGGAGCGGAAAGTTCGGCGTTGGCATCTGTAGCCGGGAAGGCTCCATATCTAACTAAAGCTGTCCCCGGGCTTTCAGGGAAACCTCCATAAAGAGTCATCATGTTTGAATCGTCCGGAGAGTCCGGAAAAGAGGGTAATCCATCATTTCTATTGCGGTTTAGTTGATCAATTAGCGCTCGTTCCGCCGTTTTAAAGACCACCTCTTGTTTTTCGGGATCATAATCGGCGAACAAGCGATTAAAAGCAAAAATAATTTGCAGATCTTCATTAAGCAGGACGCCGTAGTCGCAAACAGTTTCTTCAGTACCAAAAATTCTATTGGCTAAATTAACCATCCCGGTTTCTTCGGAGTAAACGGCCATAAACTCCTCGGCTGGCTTGGTCTGGCCCCGCATAATGATCAAATAATAATTCTGCGCCGCTTCATCCGGGGAAGCCTGTTCTTGGGGGTTTGACAATTTTACTTTGACTTGATGCCTTTGCAAATCACGACGTAAAAAAGAAAGAACATTGCCATGCATCGGATTGCTCATTTTTTCTCTCCTTATCGGTTGCCGATTGATTTTTAGGTTAGTTAATCAAACTGTGCAGACAACAGAATGGCGCCTGTCCGAATCTATCAAAATGAGCTAAGGCCATGGATTTGCATCCGCCTTGGCACCAGGAATATTTTTTGCAGTTTTGGCAGATCCCCCCCGGTTGGCAATCGTCTCTAAATAACCTGATAATCTTGTTGTCTTGTTGCCAAATTTCTTTTAATGTTTTTTGCCGTACATTACCCAAGATAAAGCGTTCATCCATTAACGATAAGCAGGGCAAAACATTGCCGCAAGCATCAATTCCGACGGTCTGTTTGCCGGCGGTACAACCCGGCCAGCCTCGACCGCGCAAGAGAGTATAGTCATAACCGAAACAATCAGCCGCCCTGATATCCAAGCAGGATTGGTAAATGTTACGCAGTTTTATCAGGGCAAAGCAAGTTTCTCGGAATATTTCTTCGTTGATTGCCAACTCGCTATTATCTTTGGCCCGCCCGATAGGCGAAATCAGCTGAACTTGCCAGCCGGAAGCTCCGACTTTACGCAGGAGCTCGGCTAATTCAGGCAGTATTGCGTAATTCAGGCGACTGACGGTGGTAATGGCAATAGCTCGCAAGCCGATAGCCTTGGCTGTAGCGATAGCGTTTAAGGCCGTTAGCCAGGAACGGCTATGGCCACGGATATGATTATGTATGGCTGAGTCGCCGTCAACGGAAACGCCGATAGTATGGGCGCCGGCGTCTTTAAGCCGCTGCGCCAGGCTGTCAGTCATGGTTAAGCCGTTAGTGATCAGGGCGAAGCTGATCTGCTCCTTTTGCAAACCGTCAAGCAGTTGCGGAAAATCATGTTTAATAGTCGTTTCGCCGCCGGATAATGCCAGTTGATTCAAGCCCAGTTCTTGCAGTTGGCCAAAAACCCTTAGCCATTCCTCGGCTGTTAACTCGTCATCCTTAGGTTTTTTTACGCAATCGGAGCCGCAGTGCCGGCAATTGAGGTTGCAACTCGCGGTGGTTTCTATCACTGCGTTAGTGATTTTTTCATACAACACCCCGCCCTCCTTTGTTTGCTTGTAAAATCATTTAATTTTTAAGGAACTCTTGATGTTTTATCTTATTTTAAAAAATTAAGATTGTCAAGTGGCGCGTCGGCCGTATCTGGCAATGGATAGATTGATGCCGATAAGTATCATCATAGTCAATAAAAAGCTTCCGCCGTAAGAAACCAAAGGTAAGGAAATTCCGGTTACCGGCAATAGGCCGACGCACATGCCGATATTAATGAAGACATGGGAAAATACCAGGGCGGCGGTCAGTAGCGCAATAAACATACCCAAATCATCGGGCGCGCGCGTGGCAATGCGGTATAAGCGGAAGAAGAACAGACCGAATAATCCTAAAACCAGGCAGACGCCGACAAAACCGATTTCTTCGGCTATGACGGAGAAAATAAAATCAGTCTGGCTTTCCGGAATGAATTTCAATTGGCTTTGGCTGCCGAAACCCAATCCCCGACCCATCAATTTGCCGGCGCCGACGGCGATAATTGATTGGCGCACGTTATATCCCCTGCCCTGCGGATCCAGGGAGGGATTAATGAAGGTGAAGATGCGGGCTTGTTGATAATCTTGGAAAATAAAAAACCAAGCGAAAAGCAATGAGGTTATAATTAAGCCGAAAATTAAAAAAACTTGCCAGCGTTTTTGGACGATTAATAAGAAAGCCGCCAGCCAAATGAAAAACAATACCATGGCCGATCCGAAGTCCGGTTGCAGGGCGACCAAGCATAACGGCATAGCCACGATTGCCCCTAAGAATATCAAATGCCAGAATTTGTATAAAGTGCGGCTGTAACGGCTGCAGATATCGGCCAGGACGATAATCAAGAATATCTTGGTTAGTTCTACCGGCTGAAAACTCATAAAGCCGAAGTCAAACCAGCCGCGAGCGCCATTGACCACCCGGCCCAGAGGGGTCAGTACTAAAATTAATAACACGATGGACACGGCATAGCCGATCCAACCGATGTAACGGAAAACGCGGTAGTCCAAAAAAGAGATTCCGCCGGCCGCGCCTAAGGAAATGAATAACCAGAGGATTTGCTTGCGGAAATTATCAAATTCGCCCAAACCGCGGCCTAAGGCAACGCTGTAAATAGCGGCTAAGCCGAAAAACATTAAAAAAATCGAGCTGGCCAAGAGCCACCAATCGATTTTTTTGAATAAATTTGTGATTAACGTTTGCATTTTACTCGTGTCTTAGGGCCGCAATAGGGTTCATATTGGCCGCATGGCGTGCCGGGTAATAGCCAAAAATCAGGCCGACGGCGCCACAGAAGCCGAAAGCGATGACAATTGATTGGGGCGGCAGAATGAATTGCCAGCTATAGCCCAAAAGGCCGGCGGCAAAACTGATAAAATAGGCAAAACCGATGCCGGCAATTATGCCCAAAGCGCCGCCCAGCAGAGTGATTATAATCGCTTCATAAAGAAATTGCCAGAGGATTTGGGCTTTTTTAGCGCCGACAGCCTTGCGCAGACCGATTTCAAAAGTGCGTTCTGAAACAGACACATACATAATATTCATGATTCCGACGCCGCCGACGATTAGCGAGATTCCGGCAATGGCGATTAGAAGCAAAGTAATGCCGTTAAAAATAGTGTTAATCATGTCTCGGGCTTCTGTCATGGTGGTTACGGCAAAGTCATCATACTGGGGATCATCAATTTCGTGGCGGGTGCGTAATAAATAAACAATATCGTCAGCCGTTTGATCTTCTTTAGCGGTGTCAATAATATTTGCGGTAACAGTCTGAATGTAATCAATGCCCATGACTATTTTTTGCAAAGTCTTGACTGGCACGTAGGCTAACTGATCAAAATCAAAACCGAAAGTGGCTCCGGCTTCATCCATCACGCCAACAACGCGGAATTTATTCTTGCCGATTTTTATTTCTTGTCCCAGCGGATCCTGATTGCCGAATAATTTTGCTGACAGTTTGCTGCCCAGAACCACCACGCGAGCCAGCTCGTTGTTTTCATCGTCCGTAAAGAATCGTCCAATTTTGGTTTTGGTTTTGCCCATCTCCACATAAGCCGGCATGGTGCCAATCAGGTTGACTGATTTTTGCTGATCAAGATAGGAAACCACCTCTTGATCCATAATCATAACATAATAATTTTCAATGTTGGGCAGTTTGCCTATGGCCTCAGCGTCTTCCAGGGTGAAGGTGGTGACGGCCACTCCTTGCGCCATGGTGCTGGCGTTTTGAGTGGAATTCTTTCCCGTGGTCGGCACCTTAATTTCAATCTGGATTATTTTGGAGCCAAACGCCTCCAGTTGCCCTAAGATTTCTCCTTTAAGACCTTCCCCCGCCGACATTACGATAATGACTGCGGCAATGCCGATAATAATGCCGATCACCGTCAAGACGGTGCGGAGTTTGTTATTTTGCAGTGATTTTAAAGCAATGTTAAGCGATTGCATATAATGGCTGGTTTATGGCGTATAGCTTGCAGTTTATACTAATTATAATTAAATATCCGGTAATAAGCCATGCTTAAGCGCGGAAATCACAGATGCCGTTGTAATCGCACCACTTGCAGGTGTTCTCTGACGGTTGAGGCGGGAATTTGCCGCGTTTTATTTTGGTTACGGTATCAATTATTTTTTCTTTCATTTTTTCCAGTTCTTTGGGCGTGCCCAGGAAGGAGAGTTCCGAATCGTTGTCAAAATAATAGTATGCCAGTTCTTTGACCGGTTGCCGCAATATTTGTTCGGCGGCCAGCTGATAAATCAATAATTGGTCCTTATCGTCAGCCTCCAGTTTTTTCTTCGGACTGCCTGTTTTATAGTCAATCAGCCGCAAGCCGCCGTTAACTTCATCAATGCGATCAATGGCGCCGCGCACCGACACCTCCGGCGCCAGTTTGACGGTGAAGCCTTTTTCCAATTCCAGGGCCACAGCCGGCGCTTGTCGCCAGCGATCAAAAAACTTCTTCAGGCAATCCAATCCGTGGTCGCGGTATTTGCGCTTGGTTAGCGCATCCGGATACCATTCGTCCACAAATGACATTTCGTAAAGCTCCTTGACTTCCTCCCAGGATATTTCCAACGAATCACCCGTTTCACCGAAGAGGTTTTTTTGTTTGGCCTCGGCTTTGGCGCGCGCCAGAATAAAGAATTTTTGCATGGTTGAATGCATGGTTTTGCCGAAAGAAAATACGGGCTTGCCTTTTATGGGCAAACGCAGAATATGGGCGAAACGATACTGGTAGGGGCAGGATTGAAAAGACTTCAGCTGGGTGAAAGAAATGGTGGGTAATAGCGGTTTACTGCCGGTTGGCAGGGTTTCGTCAGTATTTTTGGCTTTGGTCGCGGTTAGCAAATCAGAGTCGGGTATGGCTAACGCCGTCGCAGCCAAAGCAAAACCGTCCTCACTAAGTTCTGACAGGAAGCGAGAAAGTTTTTTGGCTCTGGCGCCCCCGTAGTCTTCGGCCGAAGATAAATATAAGCCCTGCTTGGCTCGCGTCATAGCGACATAAAATAATCGCCGTTCTTCCTGCAGATGCGCATCGCCTTCGGGCAAGATTTCTTTCGTCAGCGCCGTCGGCAATTCCAGCCGGTCACTCTTGTTGCCCGAGGGGAATTTTCTGTCCACCAGATTGGCGATAAAAACGTATTTAAATTCTAAGCCCTTGGCTGAATGGACAGTCATAATTCTGACTGAATCGGGGCTTAAGTCTTCCAGATTCGGCGCCAAAGCGCCTTCCTCCCCCGCTTCCGCTTCCAATTCCATCAGAGCGCGAAAATTATTCAAACTGTGATCCAGATTATCTTTTTCAAACATCTGCATCTTGCGATAAAACTGATTTAGGTAATTGAGTTCCTGGCGGTTTTCCAAATTGTCTTTGGCGGTCAGGCGCTTGAGATAGCCGGTGGCCTCCAGAAAATCCTGGCAGAGTTCCGTGGGCCGGGCGCCGGCTTGGGCGCGCGCGGTTTGTGTTTCAATCAGTCCGGCGATTTTAAGCATTTTTTTTCTGCCCTCGGCGGACAATCCCGGCAACAAGGAGTTTTGCTTAGCGGCCTCAAATAACGACCAGGCTCGTTTGCCCGCCTGGTAATTAAGCGTGCCGAAATCAGTCAGGCCGATTTGCCAGGCCGGCAAGCTTAGAATGCGGAACATGGCGATGTTTTCCCTATAATCATCCAACACTTTGAACCAATTCATGATATCCAGAATGATTTTTTTGCCGTAAAGGCCGCGCGAAGCCATGAACATGTAAGGAATATCGGCTGATTCCAAAACATAGCAGAAATCGTCCGCGGAAGCGTTGGCGCGCACCAGAATGGCGAAATCCGACCAGTTGGTTTCTTTATCGGCATTATATAATTCAATAATTTTATCCGTTACCGCTTTGACTTCATCGGCGATAGTCTGGCCATGCAGGTGGCTGATCTCTCCGGCGCAATTCAAGTGAGCGGCGAGTTTTTTGGATAATTTTTTTTGTCCTTGGGATAATTTCGCTTCCAAGCGATCAGGATTGTTGCGTTGGATAAAATTATAGGATAAATCTAAAATATTCTGGCAAGAACGGTAATTGTCGGTCAACAGTATTTCTTTGGCGCCGGGAAAATCATCTTTGAACTGCAAAATATTGGACACCGACGCGCCGCGGAATTTGTAGATGGACTGGTCGTCGTCGCCGACCACGGTCAGATTGTTTTTCGGCTCGGCTAAAAGTTTGACTAATTCGTATTGCGCCCAATTGGTGTCTTGAAATTCATCCACTAAAATATATTTGAATTGCGAGCGGTATTTGTACAACACCGCTTTCCTGGTTTTAAATAATTTGAGAGTGTAATTGATCAGGTCGCCGAAATCCAAAGCATTGTTTTCTAACAGTAATTGCTGATAGGTATGGTAAGCGTCGGCGATTTCCAGTTGTTTGGCGATCTCTTCCGTTTTCAGCTCGGCGATTTCCGTCGGCGACAGGTTTTCTTGATCCTCTTCCTTGATGATTGATTTGAGAAAATCAGCCGAGTCGGAATTTAATTTTAAATTTTCCGCATATTCCAAATAAGCGTCGGCGGAGATTTCTTCGTCTTTGGCGCGAGAAAACAGCTTTAACAAATCGTGAATGAATTTGGTGGGGTTGCCCAAGGGGCGATAATGCTTAAGATTGAAGCGATCAAGATTCTGGCGCACTAAAAGCCATTGTTCGGTTTGGGTGAGCAAACGAAAATCAGCCGGCAAGCCGATTTCTAACCCGTATTCCTTAAGGATGCGTTCGCAAAAAGCATGAAAAGTGGAAATCCATAAGTCATTGTAGCCCAAGGGCAAAAGCTGATCTACGCGTTCTTCCATTTCAGCGGCGGCTTTTTCGGTAAAAGTCAGGGCTAAAATCTGTTCGGGGAGAATCCCTTGCTCAGTCACCAGCCAGGCGATTTTAGAAGTGATGACCGTGGTTTTGCCCGTGCCGGCGCCGGCGATAATCAACAGCGGGCCGTCCCGGTGGGTAACGGCTTGCTTTTGGGCTTCATTCAGGTTTTTTAGCAGTTCAGAATTCGGCATAATTAAGTCTATATTTAAGTTAATTTTACCAGAAAACCGGGGATATTTCAAAGCCTGTGATTTTTCGTTAAAATTTTATTTGAAAATAAAAAACCGCCGTTATTCGGGCGGTTTTGGGCGTTTTGGTTGCAAAGAGCCGATGCGAAGGGCCGGTTGGCGCTGGCATTAAAGCTGAAACCCGAGGCGCTTGGCCTGTTTTTGCAGTTCCTGAAGGCGTGTTTGGCACTCCTGTTCTTCCAGCTTTTTATCCAACTTCCGTTCCTTGGCTTTCCTGTAATCGGCAATCACTTGATCCGGTTTGTCAACCAGCAAATCAAGCGGTGTTCGCCAAGCGCCGGTGTCTATGAAAACCTCAACCTTGGGATCGTCATCATGTTGCCAATAGACATCAAAAACCTTTATGGATTCCCCCGGCAGGCAAAACCAAATTTCAATATTGTTGCCTCCGAAACAGGTCATGCCGAAAATGCCGCGAAATTCAAAATTATCAAAGCCTTTGAACTTCCAGGTTGTTTTGATATGATCGCTCGAAGTATCCCGCGACACCAATTCCCCTATTCCCGTGAGTATTTTTGCGGCGAATCTTAAATATTTTAGTACCAGTTCTTTCCTGTCTTTAATCTGTTTTTCCAACGCCGCGATTTCTTGCTCAATCGTTTTTTCTGCGACGGCTGCTTTTGCCATTAGTCAGTCCTCCCTCGGTTTTTTGGTTGCAAGGATTTAATGTAATGAACACTAAAGTATTATAACGGATTGGGATAAAAAGTCAAGGTGTTATAAAACCTCGACATTTTCCAATTTTGCTCATATCTCGCTTCTGACTTGTTCCCGCCCCTTAATATTGTTATGACTTTTGTCAGAAAAAAAGCAAAACAAAAATCACGTCCATAGCTCGGGGACAGGGGCTCGAACCCCGATTAACGGCTTCAAAGGCCGCTGTCCTACCATTAGACGATCCCCGAGTTATAGACGCGATTTTTCGTTAACTAACGTCTTACTTGATTTGAATTATTTATATTTTTACTTATTATAAGGCCGGCCGGTCACCTTGGCCTCAAACTTCTTTTTTCTGGCGCTTTTCTTGTCTTCCTGTTTGACTAAGCGAGGCACCTTGATCTTCGGATCCCTTTTTCTTTTTGCCATATGTTTATTATTGCTGGGGCAAAACCGAACTAATCTCAAATTAGAAAGTCGTCGGTTTTGCTGTTCTTTTAATTAATCTATGTTTTATTCTAACAAATTTATCGCTGTTTGGCAAGATTTTGCCAAAAAAAAGAGCCCCCGTAACTTTGGTCGCACACCCATGAAACATTACTATTTATTGGTGTGTGGCTAGTTGACGGGGGTCAAAATTAAAGGTGCTTTCGAATGGCGGGGATCGGAGCGTTTTTAGACGCTCTTTTCGGCCGGGTCCGGAAGAGGCTCCATCACAAAATTCCTGAGCCGCTAATGCGAGAGCTCCGCTAAACAACGCCGCGCTAACGCCCATTTCCATTACACTTTGGCAGCGCGAACGATCAATGACCGATGGCGGACCTCATGGCAACAAACAAATCCGGATATTCGGGCCGCATCCTGCGCCCCGATCCCCAAATTCAGCCGGTTGGTGTTTATTCCTGAGGGGCCCGGCTTGCCCCTAAATACATCGTTGTGTATTTGGCATGTTTGGTTTCCTTTGGCGGCCGGGATTAACGCACCCCTTTCATTAACTGGTCGGTGCGCCTAACCACCTGGCAACAGGGCCGGGGCGCTGTCCAATATAGCGATCCCCTGCTATGCTTTTATCTACAAGTTGCCAGTTCGTTAACCCTCGTAATTACACAAACCCCACGGGATAACGACTCATTAGGAGCCCTCCAGTTTTGTTTGGCCGATAGTTGGCCATGCCCGTTTTAACTATCCAGATGTTCGCCAACGGGCGAGACTCTGGAAAAAACGATACTACTGCTGACTGTCAATGAGCTTGGTGAGCGCGAGACGGAAGCGGCCCTTAAGCCTAGGAATGGAACGAATATGTTGGTTCCCCCACTTTCCGTCTCGCCTCACCTTTGAGCTTCAATCATATCACATCGTTAATATTTTGTCAATAGCTTTATCCACAGGCAAATTATTAATAATAAAAAATTAGTGTAAATTTAGCTAAAATAAATTAATTTATTTTATGATTAAAATGGCGATAATCCGCCATAGGCGGTTTTGCCGGAAAACAAACTTAAATAAAACTATAGACTTGCCCCAAGAGCGTCTATCAGTTAGAATGAAGTTGTATGTCAGAATCAAATATCAAAAACCTTGTTGATAAATTTGCCAGATTTCCCTCAATTGGCCCAAAAACCGCCGAACGAATGGTGTATTACCTGCTCAGACAATCGCCGGAAAAAATGGACGAATTATCTTCGGCAATTCATCAACTAAAAAATAGCATTACCGCTTGCAATATTTGCTTTAATTTTAGCGAATCTAATCCTTGTCCAATCTGTTCCGATCTCCGGCGCGATCGTCGGATTATTTGTATTGTGGCCAAACCGCAGGATATTTCAGCCATTGAGAAAACCGGCTCATATAACGGCGTTTATCATGTCTTAGGCGGCAATATCAATCCGCTGGAAAATATTATGCCGGAGAATTTGCGGCTTAAAGAACTCTTGGCGCGCATCAAGGATAATGAAGCTTGCGAACTTATCCTGGCTTTGAATCAGGATATGATCGGTGAAACCACCGCTTTGTATCTGTCTAAATTATTAAAGCAATTTTCTCAAGTGACGGTAACGCGTTTGGCGCGCGGCTTGCCCATGGGCGCTGATCTGGAATACGCCGATGAAGTGACTTTGGAAAGCGCTATTTCCGGACGCAGGGAATTATAAAATAAAACAGCCGGCTCGGCCGACTGTTTTTTAATCACAATAAGAAATCACACTTCTTCGGGAGTTATTTTTTTACACTCCCCCTCTTTTAGGTCTGCCAACTTTAGCTTGCCTATCCTGATGCGTTTTAAATCTTCAACTTTGTAATCTAACTGTTCGGCCATGCGGCGGATTTGGCGGTTGACGCCCTCTTTAAGAATCAGGGTCAGCCGGTTGCCTCGCTGTTTAATAATCCTGACCGGTTGGAGTTTTTTGCCGTCCAAGATCAATCCCCGCTCTATTTTTTGCGCGTCGGTTTTGGCCAGGGCGCGATCCAGTTCCACTTCATATTCCTTTTCGTGGCCGAATTTGGCCTGGGTCAGGCGATAGGCAAAATCGCCGTCATTGGTTAATATCAGCAAGCCCCGTGAATCTTTATCCAGCCTTCCCACCGGATAAATTCGCTGTTTAATTTTAATCAAATCCAAAACCGATTTGCCTTGCGAACCGCTTGAGGAAGTGATATAGCCCCTGGGCTTGTTAAGCGCCAGATAGATTTTTTGCGTTTCTGTTTCCAGTTTCTTGCCGGCTATTTCTACGGCAGCGTTATTTTCATCAATTACCAGTCCCAAATCTTGGGCGGCCAAGCCGTTTACCTTCACTTTACCGGCTTTAATTAGCTCATCGGCTTTGCGTCTGGAACAGACTCCGGCTTGAGCAATGTATTTATTCAAACGAATCATATTTTGTCATTCCCGCGTACCTTGCCTACTGGCAGGTAGAGGCGGGAGTCCAGGTTATTTTTGTCATTCTGAGGCAACGTCGAAAAATCTCAAATATAATTTTTTTTAATATTAAATTAAACTAAATACTATGTTTTTCTTGAACAATTTTTTTCCATTTCTCGTACTTGTCTTTGGTTTTAAGTTTCAGCCAAGGCAGTTTATAGGCAAACGAGGGCAGCCATTGACTCATAGTCCCGCCGGTTGAGACCTTGAACAATACTTCGGGAATGAACACTCCCCGATCGCCGCATTCGGCCATAGTTAAAAACAGGTCCCAATCTTGGAATTTTTTCAGTGTTTCATCAAAACCGGGAAATTTTTCCCGCCTAATCAGCGAGCAGGTATGGATGTATGGTTGTTGTTTTAATTTTTCCGCAGCAAACGGCCAGAGTTTGAATTTTTTCCAACCCCAGCGGAATTGGCTGTAGGCAAAACTAGCTTCGGACACGGTCTTAAGCGCTAAATGCATCTTTTCCAAGGCTTGAGGCCTTAAGATTACATCGGCGTCAACGAAGATAACTTCCGATCCGGAAGATTGGCTGAAGCCGTAGTTGCGCGCCGCCGGAGCCCCCTTATTTTCCTGGTTTAAAATAGTCAGACGATGGCTGCAAGTGGTTAGGGCCAAAAGCAAATCATCGGTAGAGCCGTCGTTGACTACGATGATCTCGTAATCCTTGAGAGTTTGATTAAAAATACTGTTCAGACAGCGGCTGATGGTTTTGGCAGCATTATAAGCGGGAATGATGACGGATATTTGCGGCATTTAATTGTTGATTATGTTTTTAATTTTTTCTGCTTGTTTGCTCCAATCAAATTCTAACGCTCGTTTTTGGCCGGCTTCAGCCAAGCGCCGCCATAATTCGCGATCCGTGGCGATTTTTATGATTGCCGATTTTATTTCCTCGTTGATTCGCGGATCAACCAGAATGCCGGTTACCCCGCCCAGCACCGCCTCCTTGGAACCGCCGAATTTAGAGGCGATAACCGCGGTCCTGGTCGCCGAGGCCTCCAGATAACCGATGCCAAAACCCTCGGGCTTTAATGATACTGTGATATAGATATGCGCCAATTGCAAATAAAACGCCTTGGCTTCCGGAATATTAGCCACCTCCCCGGCAAAAATAACATTATATTTTAATCCTGATTGTTGAGCTAAATTTTTTAATTTTTCTTCCTGCGAGCCGCCGCCGACAATGATATATTTAAGCTCCGGCACGAGGGACAATAATTCCGGCAGCATTTTAATGACCGTTTCAATATTTTTTTCCGGTTCCAGACGGCACATGGACAGCATGACAACATCGTTGTCAGCTAATCCCAATAGCTTCTTTTTGCCGGCAAAATCTTCGTCCGGCTTGTTAAGCGCTTCATAATCAATGCCCGGGTATATTATTTCAATTTTGGTTTTGTCTTTGGTCAGCTTGAATATTTCTTCGGCTAAGTAATCGCTATTGGCAATAAATTTGCGGCATAAGGGATTGCCATAAACTTGCTTTAGCAGCCGTTTTTGCCACCAGCTGTCTTTGGCTTGGGTAATATCTGTACCGTGGGCAAAAACATAAAACGGCAGTTTTATTTTTCCGGCCAGGGAATTATAAGGATGAAAATGGCCGAAGGCCAATCGTTCCACTCCCTCCGTTTTGACGATGTCGTTAATTTCTTTAATTAAAGGACGCCAACGGGGCGGGATTTTTCCGCTGAAAAAATCCGTGCGGTAAATATGATAAGGTTGGGTTTGATCAAATTCTTTTTCTCCCGCCTGAGTTTGCGCTAAGACGCAAATCTCGGCCGGCTCCAAACGCGACAGCAGGTTAAGGTAATAATTTTGTATTCCCCCGGCTTGCGGCGGGAAAAAATTGGTAATCAGTAGTTTTTTCATAATTGGCTTTCTTCCTTATTAATCCCCCCCTTAAAATCTTTCATTAACTCTTTAAACGATCTTAGGCGGAACAAGCCCAGGATGTAAGCCAGGATAAGATAAGTCACTATTCCGCCGGCAATCGCCACAATAAAATGGACTCGTTCCTTGAGCAACCGGACCGCTAAATACATTATCAGACAGGCCAAGAGCATTTTTGCGGCCGACCAAATCAAAAACTTCCAGTCGTATTTGATTATTTGGCCGACGACAGTAATGCCCAAAACAAACAGCAAGGCGTAACTGGCGATATTGGCAATGGCTGAACCGTTATAACTCCAAATCGGGATCAGGATAAGGTTGGCAACAAAAGAAAACCCGGCCACAACGCCCAAATGAATCGTGTTTCTGGCCTGTCGATCGCAAGCGTTAAGCATGGCGCCAATAGGGAAACAAAGGAAGACAAAAACCAATGACAGCATTAGGATATCCAGGGGTAAAACGGAAGCCGCATAATGATTGCCGAAAACCGGACCGATTATCTTATCGGCAATAGAGATTACGCCAATAGATATCGGCAGGGAAAAAAACATCAGCCAATACATGGATTTGACGAAAAGCTTGGATAATTTTTCTTGGCTGTGAGCGAAGTAATTGGCAAACGCCGGATAGATGGAGGCGGAGAAAGCCAAGGCGATGAATTGCAAGGCAAAGGCCACCTTAAAGGCCACGGAGTAAATGCCTACGGCATAGTCATTGGCGAGTTTTGACAATAAAACAATATCAATAGCCGAAAAAATACGATTGAAGATTCCGGCCAAGGCAAAAGGGATGGAGATAAGCACTAATTGCCTGATTGTCAGCCAGTCAAAGGAAAAAGCTATCGGTATTTGATATTTGCGGCGCAGATTAACCGCAGACCAGATAAAGTTTGTCAGACTGCCCAAAATATAAACAGCCATTACCCAGGTCAGTGGCGCGCCAAAAAATAACAATCCCCCGCCGGCAATTAAAACTATTGATTGATTGATGATAACGCCCAGGCTTTCATACGCCAGATTTTGATGGCCGCGCAAAGCGCCGTAAACGCTTAGGGAGAACGAGTCTAACAGCATGACAAAGCCGGAAATGTATACTAGCGATTTAGTTAGTTGCGGGTAGCCCAGAATATTAACTAAAACTATGATGATTAAATAAACTAAGGCCGAAGCGGCCAGTTTATAACCGAGGATATTGGCGAGGTATTTGGCGGAATGTTCGCGGTCCTTGGCTACTTCGCGAATCAATACTTGAGTCAGGCCCAAATCTAAAAACATGGCAAAGATGGAGGTAAAACTGAGGGCGAAAGTAAATCGTCCTTGATCGGCCACGCCGACGGAACGCGCCAGGATGATGAAGTATAAAAACGACAGCGCTTTTTGGGCGGCTAACGAAGCGCTGTAAAAAAAAGTGTTTTTAGCCAAGTTTCTGTTGGACATAATGCCTATATTATACTATAAAATACGAGTAAAATAAAGCCCGCTAAAAATAGTGATAGCGGGCAAAAAAGTGCAGAAGCGATTACGATTTTATTGGTGTGCCAATCGTGGCCTTATATAATCGCCAGTCAATAGCAGACAATAAAATAGAAGTGGAAGAGTTGCCGCAAATTAAGGCGAAAACCGGAAAGAGCCGCGGCAATTCTTCGGGGCAATGCTTGAGGCAACCGCAGTAAAGTTCCGATATAATCTTTTGCAAGCAACCGACACAGATTCGGTTGTCTTTATCCACTAACTGGGCGCGTTTAGCCATTAAGGAGGACAATAATTCCTGCAGGATTATTTGCCGTTCATGCGGTCTGGCGGATTGTTCCGCCGCCCTGGCCAGCAAGGCGCAGATTTTTTGTTCTTCCACGATGATACCTCCTAAGGTTAATGACCTAATTTAACCTTAGCAGATTAAAATCTTGGTGGCAATTAAGTTATCCCCAAAAGAAAAATTTGTAAGTTTTTAGACTTTTTGTGAAATAAAAAACCGCATAACGTTGAGTTAGCGGTTTTTTAAAAAAATATAATATTAGCGTTTAGACCATTGCGGGGCGCGACGGGCGCGTTTCAAGCCCGGCTTCTTTCTTTCCTTGACTCTGGGATCGCGAGTCATCAGCCCCTCGGCCTTCATGGCCGGTCGCAATTCAGGATTTAGCTGTTCCAGGGCTCGGGCAATGCCATGACGGCAAGCCGCGGCTTGGCCGTTTTTGCCGCCGCCAACCACATGAATGGAGACGGTGGTATTCTTATCGTGATCAGTCAGAACTAACGGCTTTAAGACAATATCTTGCAGATCTTTAGTGGGAAAATAAACCTTATAATCAAGATCATTGACTATGATTTCTCCTTTGCCCTTCAGGTATAAGCGGACATTGGCAGATGAGGTTTTTCGGCCGCCTCGGCCATAAAAAAACTTGCCTTCCGGTTTGACAATCTCGACTTCTTTGATTTCTTTCTTTTTGGTAACCATAATATATTCTTGCGAAAACAATTAGTTAGTGGTTTTCAACCGCTTAATCATCTGATCGCGCAGTTTATTTTTAGGCAACATGCCCCAAACGGCTCGTCTGAGGACCTCGCCGGCATTGTCTTTCATGACCACGCTGGTTTTTTTGATTTTTAATCCGCCCGGATGGGTAGTGTGCCATTTGTATTCTTTTTGTTCCAGTTTCTTGCCGGTTAGTTTGAGCTTGGAACAGTTAGCGACCTCTACAAAATCTCCGGCATCAATATTGGGCGTAAAAGTGGCTTTATTTTTGCCACGTAAAATAATGGCGATACGCGTGGCTAAACGTCCGACCGGTTGGCCAGTAGCATCAAGCTGATGGGTTTTTCTTTCTATTTCTTTCATAAAATAAATTTAATTAAATAAACTCAATGATAGCCACTTCCGCTCCGTCATTGACGCGTGGAGCTAATTTGACGATTCTGGTGTAGCCGCCTTTGCGATCTTTGTATTTCGGACCCAAAACTTCAAACAGTTTTTTGACCGCGCCTTGGGTGTAAAGCACCTTCAGGGCTTCACGGCGATTATGCAAAGTGTCGTTCTTGGCCAAGGTGATCAATTTTTCCACTTTGGGACGGGTTACCTGAGCTTTGGCCTTGGTGGTTTTGATTTTTTCGTAGACCACAAGAGAAGTAACCAAGCTGCGCAATAACGCTTCCCTTGGCGCCTTTTCACGACCCAATACTTTTCCTTTTCTGTTATGTCTCATAATATGTTAGTCATAAAGTCTAAAGCCGAAGGTCTGGAAAGTTTAAAGAAAATCATTTAAACTCCGGGCTTGCGGTTTTTTGACTCAGTTCTGTTTATTCTTCAATCTTTTTGGGGCGGCCGCGCTTTTTGGGCTTAGGCTCTTCCGTTGATTCTTCCCCAGCCCCTTCGGCGACTTCCGCGTTCTCTTCCAAAACTTCCTCAACCTTTTCTTCAGCGGCGACTTCCGGCAGGATTATCGGCGCCTCAATATCAATTTCTTCTATTTCCCTGGTGCCGCCTTCCATAATCCAGCTAAACTGGTTGGTCAGGATTTCCGCCGCTTTTTTAACGGCATCTTCCGGGGAGATGGTGCCATCGGTTTCAACAGTTAAGATTAATTTATCATAATCGGTGCGTTGACCGACGCGAGTCGCCTCTACCTCTAAGCCGACATTGATAACCGGCGTAAAAATAGAATCAGTCAAAATCGTGCCGATCTCGCCCTTGCCTTTATTCTGATCTTCCACCGGAACATAACCGATGCCTTTGGCTACGGTCAATTCCATTTCTATTTCGGCGTTTTCTGCGCTCAAGGAAGTGATGACGGCGTCTTTATTGACTACCTCGGCATCAACTGACTGCTGGATATCGGCGCCGGTAACTTTCTTTTTGCCTTCAGCTTTAAGTTGCAAGGTAACCGGTTCGTCGGAGTAAACCTTAAATCTTAAGGTTTTCAAATTAAGGATGATTTCCAAGACGTCTTCCGGCACATTCTCCATGGCTGAACATTCGTGCTTGACGCCTTTGATTTTAACGGCAGTAACAGCGCCACCCGGCAGAGACGACAGTATGATGCGTCTTAGGGCGTTTCCTAATGTCAGGCCATAACCGGGAAAGCAGGGCTCAATTACAATTTGAGCTGATTTGCCCGGAACCGATTCTTCAACAATGAATTTTTTAGGCAAAGGAATGTGTTTCATAATATTTCCTCCTTGGCTGCCGGAACTTTAGCGCCGACAGCCTGTTAACTTAAAATAATTAAATTATTTATTATTTGCTGTAGTACTCAACAATAGTTCGCCAATCAATATTAACGGCGATATCTCCTAATTTGGGCTGGCTGGTCACTTTTCCTTCAATCTTATCCGAGTCAATCGTCAGCCAGGCAGGAATGTTTGTCAGTTTGCTCAGTTTTTGTTTGATTTCTTTATAGCCGGAGCTTTTTAATATCTTGTCGGACAAAGCGATGACATCGCCGGTTTTGACTTGGTAAGAAGGAATGTTGACTTTTTCGCCGTTAACCCTGACATTGCCATGGCCGACCAACTGGCGGGCGGCGCGGCGGGAAGCGGCAAAACCCAAACGATAAACCGTATTATCCAAGCGTCCTTCCAAAAATCTAAACAGCCATTCGCCGGTATTGCCGACTTTGCTCAAAGACTTTTTAAAGTAAATTAAGAATTGCGCTTCATAAATGCCATACATGCGCTTGGCTTTTTGTTTTTCTGCCAATTGCTTGCCGAAATTGGTTTTTTTACCAACACGTTGCAACGGGCCGTGCATGCCGGGAGGAAAATTGCGTTTAACCATCGGGCATTTGGCAGAGTTGCATTTTTCGCCTTTCAAAAATAATTTTTCACCGGCGCGGCGGCAAGATTTGCATTGAAGATTTCTAGTAAAGTTAGACATAAGGGATTAAGAATAGAAAAATAAAAATTAAACGCGGCGCGGTCTGGGAGCGCGGCAGCCATTGTGAGGAATCGGGGTAATGTCTTTGATGCTGGAAACGATAAAACCATTGGCATTAATGGCGCGGACAGCTGATTCGCGGCCGCCGCCGATGCCACGGACAAATACCGAGACTTCCTTTAAACCGTATTTTTTGACTTTTTCCGCAGCCGTTCTGACAATAATCGTCGCGGCATAAGGAGTGGCCTTTTTGGGCCCCTTGAAACCGCATTGGCCGGCTGAACACCAGGACAACACATTGCCGTTTTGATCAGTGAAAGTGACAATGGTGTTGTTGTAGGTGGACTTAACGTAAGCCCGGCCGCTGGCTACCTGGCGGGCAGCGACGGTTTTTTTGACTTTCTTTTTCGACTTGTCGGCCGGTTTGGCGGCTTCGGCTTCAGCGTTAGCTTCTGCCGGAGCGGTCATAATGGTCGGTTCGTTTGTCAACAATTCTTCAGACATAATTATATTGGTATTTGACTATTATATTGATTAAGTTTTTTGGCTGGTGTCTTTTCTGCCCGAACCCATGGTTTTTCTAACATTGCCTCGCACGGTGCGGTTATTGGTTTTGGTGCGTTGGCCGCGAGCCGGCAAACCTTTCATGTGGCGGATTCCGCGATAAGACTTGATTTCTTTCAGGCGTTTGATATTGCTCATGACTTCTCGGCGCAAATCGCCTTCAATGTTAAAACCGCCTTTTTCCACGGCCGTTCTTAAGGCGATCACCTGTTCTTCGGTCAAATCATTGACTCTGGTATCGGGATTGATTTTAACGCCGGCCAAAATTTTATTGGCGCGCGGCTTACCGACGCCAAAAATATAAGTTAAAGCGATTTCTACTCTTTTATTGTTGGGGATAACGACTCCCGCGATTCTAACTGCCATAATTATGTATAGTTTATAAATTATTACCCTTGGCGTTGTTTATGCTTGGGATTTTTGCAAATAACAACCAGACGCTTTTTGCGCCTGATGACTTGGCAATCCTTGCAAATTTTTTTAACTGAAGCTCTAACTTTCATAAAGATAAAAATTGAGAAATAAGAAATTAAGGTAGGCAAAACTCACTCTTGGCTTTTAGCCATTAGCTGTATGCTATGTGCCATAAGCTACTGTGTTAATAACGATAAGTGATGCGTCCGCGAGTCAGGTCATAGGGCGTCATTTGGACTTTGACTTTGTCTCCGGGCAACAGGCGGATGTTAAACATTCGCATCTTGCCGGATAAATGAGCCAAAATCTCATGGCCATTCATTAACCGGACGCGGAAGTTGGCTGACGGCAATGATTCCGTCACCTCGCCATCCAACTCCAAGAAATCCTTAGAGTCAGCGGCATTTTCTGGTTGTTGTGACATTGTAAAGTTATTCTTTAATAACAAACTACTTAATTATTATTTGTCGTTTTACTTTTTAACGGGTAAAACTGTAAATAAGGCTATGTTTTTTTCAGATAAAACAAAAACTCACGGCTCCCTTCTTTACATCCAAAATCGACCATACTTTTAAGGAAATTAAGCCAAATTTTGTCTTTTTCAAATCTGAGATAATTATAGCAGATTGAGTAATTTTGTCAATACTTGCCGAATTTAATTTAATTTTATAGTAATTTTAGCCTATTGTCAAGAAAAACCCGTTGCCGGATGGCAAACGGGTTAAGTTTTTGGTTTGCCAGCCTCACCCCGTTCACCTAATTGATCTCTTAGGCTTTTGTTCTCTCGGCGCAAGCGTTCATTGTCATTGGCGATTTGCATAACGCCGTAAAATATAAAACCGAAAAGCGCTAAGATAAAAATAAAAATAAGGTAGTGCTGGCAAAAAATTAAAAGAACTAAATAAAGCGATTCTTTCATTATCCCTCCTTTCGCAGCCGTTGTTTCGGGTAATTCTATGATGCCGGTAATTAATAATCAATCCAAAATCGCCTTAATGCGTCTGATGCCGGACGAGGATGCCTCTTCTTTGATAATTTTGAAGTGCCCCAGTTCGCCGGTATTTTTGGCATGCGGTCCGCCGCAAATCTCTTTGGAGAAGCATTGTTCAAAAGTGGAGTCGCCGCCGATGCTGTAAACCTTGACGCGATCGCCATACTTGCTGTCAAAGATTCCCATGGCGCCGCACTCGCGGGCCTTTTCAATGGATAATTCTTCGCTGATAACGGGCAAGTTTTTTGCTATTTGTTCGTTGACCAAATCTTCTATTTGCTTTAACTGTTCCGGCGCAACCTTTTCCGGATGCGAAAAATCAAACCGGATGCGTTCGGCGGTAATATTGGAACCGCGTTGAAATACGTGATCACCCAGGATATGACGCATGGCCGCCAGCATTAAATGAGTGGCCGTGTGCATGCGCGCCGACAGTTCGGTGTTGTCGGCCAGTCCGCCTTTGAATTTCTTTTCCGCTCCTTGGCGCGAGGTTTGCTGATGCTTGGAAAATTCCTTTTGATATTCTTCTTCATCAATTATCAGATCTTTTTCTTTGGCTAATTCACGCGTCATCTCAATAGGAAAACCGTAAGTGGAAAACAGTTGGAAGGCATCGGCGCCGGAAATTTTTTTGTCTTCTATTTTTAATTTATCAAATTTTTTCAAACCGTTTTCTAAAGTAATGTTGAATTTTTCTTCTTCCTTATTAAGCTCGTCAATAATTTGGTCGCGTTTTTCCCGCAATTCTTTGTAGAATCCGCCCTGCAATTCAATCACCGCTTCGGCCACTTGAGAGGTGAAAGGAGAATTAATGCCCAGTTCGGCGCCGAAGCGGATGGCGCGGCGCAACAAACGGCGCAAGACATAACCCTGCTCCACATTAGACGGAATTACGCCGTCAGCCAACAGAAAGGCGGCGGCGCGCAAATGATCGGCAATAATCCTGACCGGTCTTAATTCCTCCGGTTCCAGTTCGTCAGGCAAAAGGCCGCCTAAAGCGCAAACTTGGGCGACAATGCTGTACAGCGGATCAATATCGTAAGCGCTGGACTTGCCGTCCAGAGTGGCCACGGTGCGCTCCACGCCCATGCCCGTATCCACGTTTTTCTGTGTCAGCTCTTCATATCTGCCGTCGGCGGTTTTATTGTAAACCATGAATACGTTATTCCAGATTTCCACCCAACGCTTGTCGTTCGGATCAAATTCTGTTGGTGCCGGTTCTTCGCCGGACCAATAAAACATTTCCGTATCCGGACCGCAGGGACCGGTTTGGCCGGCCGGGCCCCACCAATTGTCGGCTTTGGGCAAATAAGCGATGCGCGCCGGCTGAACTCCCAGTTCCTGCCAGAGAGCGAATGATTCCCGGTCTTGCGGCGCGTCATCATCGCCGGCGAAACAAGTAAAGGCCAGTTTATCCAAAGGAATGCCTAATTCTTTGGTTAAAAAATTAAAACTCAAAGTAATAGCTTCTTTTTTGCCATAATCGCCCAATGACCAATTGCCTAACATCTCAAATAAAGTCAAATGCCAAGCATCGCCGACATCGTCAATGTCGCCGGTACGAATGCATTTTTGGACATTGGCCAAGCGTTTGCCGCAAGGATGTTTTTCGCCCAAGAGGTACGGCACTAAGGGGTGCATGCCGGCGGTGATGAATAAAGCGGTCGGATCATTTTCCGGCACCAGAGGCGCGCCGGGAATAATTGCGTGGCCGTTCTTTTCAAAATATTCAAGAAATTTTGTTTTTAAATCCTTAGTAGTCATAATATGACGTATGGTTTATGGCGCATGATAAACAACCGATAACCCCTGATTAATTTTAGTTTATTGGAAGTCCTTTGAATACCCCGACCGCTTGGCGGCGGGATCAACTTCATGTATGAAATCATAACAAAATCAGCTGATTTTGGCAAATTTGAAATAATTAAAGCAGGATTGAATAAATCATGAAAAATGAAAACGCCCGGCAGTTATGTACCGCGCGGGCGTTAAGGTGCTTTGGATTATTAATTTGTTTCTTCGCAAACTTCTTTCTTGAAGACTAGTTTGACGCTTGTGATCCCCGGCAGATTATCTTTCCACCACTGGGCCGCCTCGGGATTTTTCTTTTTCAGCAATTCAATTGCCTCATTTCCGTAAACTTCATAACCCCCAAGATTTTCCGGTCGACCCCCCCGGACACCAATTTGGCGGCCGGTTGCAGTACTCGGTACTGCCGACAATTTCAAACCAATCCATGCTTGACGTACCCATTCAGGGGCTTGTCCCGGCGGAATCGCGATGATTTTAATTTTCATTCTGTCCTCCTCATGCATTGTTGGCGTTTCAACTGTTGCAGCTTCTTTTTTGTTTTTCTGCTCCAGCGCTTCTAAATATTTCTTATAGCCGGGAAAATACATATGAATTCCTCGGACTGCCCCACTTACACTATCGCATTTTTGTTCAATTACCGCATCGCAATCTTCGCAGCCAAACCAATTCATGCCACTGTGCCGATACAGCTTGGGTAGTAGTATCATTTCTTTACCGCATGTTTGACAACGCATAATTAAATTCCTCCTTGATCTGTTGCAGTTTTATTTTCCCCATCTTCAAACACTTGCTCTATGATTTTTTTCAATTTTCTCCTTAATTCATTAAAATCCAAATTCTCATATTCCGCAGGAGTGACCGGCTTTAGAAATTCAAAAGTTATGATTCCCGGCCGAACCAACAAACTGCCGCGTTTCCAAGACTCATAAGCGCCTCGGATCACGCAGGGAATAATGACGGGTTGGGCATTTTTGGCTAAGTGAAAGGCGCCCTTTTTGAATTCTTGCGGGTGGCCGGTTTTGCTCCTCTCGCCTTCCGGAAAGACCGCCAGCGATTCGCCGGCTTTAATCGCTTTTTCTATTTTTTTCATGGAGGCGATCGCCTGTCCGCGATCCTTATTGTCTACGGGAATAATGCCGTGGGCTTTCATCATCCAGCCCCAAACGGGCAGGCGGAAATATTTGGCGGCGCCGACGCCGGTAATCCGTTGCGGCATGGCATAAGCCACTAAAAAAGCGTCCAGAAACGATTGATGATTGATCAAATATAAATACGGTCCGGCAGCCCGATCGGGTATTATACCCTTAATCACCACTCGTTGCCCGAGTGTTTTTAGGCAAAACCAACCGCAGGGTCGGATCCAAAAACGCCACAATAATTCTCGTGGCAGAAACAACAGCCAGAACATATAGAAATTGGCGCAAATAAACACAGTCAAGACAAAAAATAACAGGGCAATCAGCGAGCGCAAAACACCAAAAAGATCATACAATAGTTTCCCCGCCTTAACTGTTGTTTTCATTGGTTTTCCTTTCCGGTTTTGAGGCGCGTTTTTTCCGCCTGCCCGTTCGCAAATAATCAGCAGGAGAAAAGTCAATTAGCGGCGGCGGCGTACCGTCTTTTTCCAAATTGGCGACAATTTGGCGATAGCGAACGACCTTAGCTATTTCCTCGGCGTAAACATGAAAATAACGATCTAACGGCGATTGCCGATTGTCGCTGCAAGAAATACCAGCAGTCAATTCAAAGACATTGCCGCACTTTTTACAGCCCCAGAAAACCCGGTCGTGAAGCTCGGTTCCCGGATTTGATAATCTTGGAATTTTGGGTAAACGCCTTAACGCCGGTATCTTTTTTCTTGACGGCTGATGTGACCGGCGACAAATCGGGCAAAACATTTTTTCCATTGTTTCTGCATCCTTATTGTTGTGATTCAATTGTCAAGGTTCTTAGTTGATTATTATTAACTATCATTGAGTTTTTGTCAATCTAATCAAAAATGGTTATTAACCGCTGATGATTCCTCCGCCGAGCAATTTATCGCCGTCATAAAAGACGATTGATTGTCCGGGCGTAGCGGCGCGAGGCGGACGTGCGAATTCCGCTACGTAGCGCCGGCCGATTTTTTTGATTCGGCATTTTTCCGGTCGGGCCTGATAACGGATTTGCGCTTCACAGGACAAGGGTAAATTGATTTCTCCCGCCAGCCAATTAGCCGATTTAAAAAACACTTGGCGGCCATGCAACTTGGCGCTGTCGAATTTTTTTGACACTATCAGCTCGTTTTTTTTGCGATTAAAAGCGATCACATACCAAGGCCCGCCGGATAAGCCGATGCCGCTGCGCTGGCCCAGGGTGTAAAGAGCCAGCCCTTGATGCGCGCCGATAATTTCGCCTGCTTCATTAATGATTTTACCCGGCTTTAATTTTAAATATTTTTTCAGGAATTCCGCGTAGCTTTGGCCGACAAAGCAGATTTCTTGGCTGTCAGGCTTGGCGTGCACGGCCAAACGGAATTTTTTGGCCAATCCCCTCACCTGTTCCTTGGCGTAATCGGCCAAAGGAAACAAAAGGTGTTTTAACTGTTCTTGCTTTAAATTATATAAGAAGTACGTTTGATCTTTATTTTTGTCTTTGGGACGGTATAATTCAAATTGATTTTCAGTTTGCGGCTTGAGTCGCGCATAATGGCCGGTGGCCACATAATCAGCATCAAAGACAGTGCGAGCATAATCCAATAACAATTTAAACTTGATGAATTTGTTGCAAGCGACGCAAGGATTGGGCGTACGACCGGCCTTGTATTCGGCCAAGAACTCGTCAACGATTATTTTTTTGAATTGTTTGCCGAAATTAACCTTATGAATCGGGATATCCAGCACGTGCGCCACTTCCCTAGCCTCGTTCCAAGCCGCCAAACTGCAACAGCGGTTCTCGCCGTACTTCTCTCCGCTGGGAAACCAGAATTGCATAAACACGCCCACAACATTATAGCCTTGGTTTTTCAATAGCGCCGCAACTGCCGAGGAGTCCACTCCGCCGGACATGGCCACTACGACTTTTTTATTTTGGTTTTTTTTCATACTTCAATCATAACCGATATTTTTCAGAAAAACAAACAAGGGCCGGCTAATCGACTGTGCAAATCACAAGCCCCCTTAAGGCGCCTAAGCGCTTGATCGTTAAAATATTATTAATAAAAAAACGCCGAAAAAATTTCCGGCGCAGTTGTCAAAATGATCAGGTTACCAAAAAGCGTCTTAACACCCCCGCTTGTCTTCCGGTTTGTTGAATTTGGCAAAGCTGGACAGCAGGATCCGTTCAAAATATCCTTTGCAGAAGTTGTACAAGTTTTCAAACAACCTGATAGCGAATTCCCGCAGGATCGTGCGTGGCAGCGATAGCGGCCACCAGACCCACCAGAAAATCAGCTTCTCCTTGTATTTGTCAAGATTGGGTCTGTCGGAGATGCGCTGGAGTTCGCAAATCGTCAGCCATTTGTTTTTTAGCTCTGGAGTGGGGATAACTTGCGTTCCTACGATATTATTCCTTTTAAGAAATTCATTCAGGAGGGCGCCGTATTCCTCAGCCAAAGAAATACTCAACAATTTTAATTTAATGCTCGCGTAAACCAACCCGATCACGATGTAACCGAAGAAAATTCCGATAATAACCAGAGGGTTGGCGTAAACGTACCTGAATAAGATTACAAAGGGGTTGAACGCACCCAAAAGCCACATGGCAAAAACACCTACCGCAATCAATATCACCGGTGTTTGCCATTCGTCGTCAGTGCAATATAACACCAGAATAATCAGCCAAATAGAGCAATAAATCCAGAAGCCCAAGCCGCCGAATATGAAAAGGTTGAAGATGGTCCAACTGCTTAAATGCACAAAAAACGACGGTACCGGGGTGTCATTCGCTTGATTGACTACGCAGCCGGACATGGCTATCGCGCCCATGGACAATAGCAAGGTCAGTAGCAGAATTTTTTTCATTTGTCTCTCCTTGTCTGTTTTTACCCTGTTTTTTGACTAATCAGTTTAACTTTAAAAGAGCATCAATCGCTATTGCCGCTATTTGTTTAACGCATCGTTTTCTCCCTTGATTGTCCTATGTTTTAACGGTAATAATTGAGTTTAGCAAATTTATTATATGTTGTCAAACAGTTTCAGACGCTAAATTTGATTTTTTTAAAAATCATTCTTATCTATTAATAACACCATAATTTTAAACAGCGTTGTTTCCGGCGATGTAGCCGGTAGTCCAGCAGACCTGCAAATTGAAGCCGCCTGTCGGTCCGTCCAAATCCAGAATTTCTCCGGCTAAATATAGGTTGGCGATAATTTTTGAACGCATGGTCTTGGGGTCAACCTCACTGATCTTGACTCCGCCCTTGGTGATCATGGCCTTGTCATAGCCCTCTAATTTATTAATGGTAACTTTAAATTCCTTAAGTAATGAAAGCAGGGCTTTTCTTTCCGTGCGAGTAACGGCATTAACTTGCTTGGCGGGATTGATTCCGGCTGATTTTAACATAACAGCAATCAGTTTGGCCGGCGCTAAGCCGTTTAGGGCGTTTTTTACGGTTTTGTTTTGTTGTTTTTGCCAAGATTCCCGAAGATCAGCCTCAAGTTGCTTATTGTTTTTTAATGGGAAAAAGTCTATGGCGATGGAGGTGCCAGAGTTTAACTTGTCGGTGATTAGCCGGCTTAGGTTGATTGCGGTCGGACCGCTGATGCCGTTAGCGGTAAAAATCATATCGCCGATTTCCTGATTCAGCAAGTGATTGTTTTGTTTGACTGTTAATTTGATGTTTTTGCAACTCACACCCTCTAATGATCTGACGGTTTTGTCTCGCAGAATAATCGGGGTTAAAGCCGGCCGCGGCTCTATAATCGTATGCCCCAGTTTTTGCAGCCAGGCGTAGGCATCGCCGGTTGAGCCGGTTAAGGGGTAGGATTTCCCGCCGGTCGCCAATAAATAATTTTTAGCTGTTATTTCTTCGCCGCTTGCCAAGACAACTTTTTGGATTTTGTTATTTTGGGCAATAATTTTTTTGACGGCCGAACCGATCTTTATTTCTATTTGATATTTTTTCAAATCAGCAAGCAAGGCCCCTAAGATGTCTTGCGCCCGATCGCTTCGAGGCAGAACCCGATTATAGTCCTCTATTTTTGCCTTAACTCCCCTGGCGGCGAAAAAATTAATCGTATCTGCAACATCAAACCTGCTGAAGCCGGATAATAAAAATTTGCCGTTATCACCATAATAACCGGCCAATGTCTTATGGTTGTCAATTTTATTGGTAAAGTTGCAACGCCCATTGCCGCTCAGCAACAGTTTTATCCCCGGCTGGCGGTTTTTTTCAATTATAACCGTTTTGGCGCCAAGTTCGCCGGCGCGGTTGGCGGCCATTAGTCCGGCTGGTCCGGCGCCGATTATCATTAAATCATAGATCATATTGGTGATTATATCATGATTATGATTATTAATAAAAACACCGTTAAAAAATAAAAAGCCGCCTACCGGATTTGTGGGGCTTTGTTACGAAATACTTACCCCGTTATGTCGCTCACTATAATTAAATGCAAATATAAAAGCGGACATCCCAATGGAATGCCCGCTAAATGAACTACTGCTATTTTGGCAAACTGCCTAATAAATCTTGCAAATACCTGCTGAATTCATTGCGCCACTGGTTTGGTATGTGCCTTGAAACTAAGTCGCGGTTATCAATCACAACCTGCAAATCGCGCCTGATGCCGTCTAGCCCGCATTCATCAATAATATCTTCTTCAAGCTTGAACGGGTCATAATCTACTGGACTGCCATCTTGGCCAATCGCATAGTGAATATTGTAGAGAGCGCCGGCCGAATCATTATTGTCTTTATTGGCATCATTGGCTGCCCGTCGCATCGCCATTTTGTACTCCTCAACTTGTACCGGGGAGTATTTATTACGTTTCGTTTCTTTGGCGATATAAACAAAGCCTTCTTTCGTTTCTCCATCAACCAGTGCCACCGCCTCGGTTTGCCAGACCGAGATGTCAACCGGGTTGCCGTATTCAACTTGTCCGGCCAGACCGAATAGCGGCGTAGCATCAAACTCAGTGCCGATAAAGAGAATGTCACTGCGCGAGCAGAGCTGCTGGAAATGCGAAGCTCCCAGCCCCTGGGAGTGATTAACCAGGCGTATTCCTATTTGCAACGCATCCGTCATTTGCCTTGTTGTGTAGTCTATTTGCTTCTCAATTACCGCGCCGGCATTACTGAAGTGGCGGAAACCGAATTGGACATTAAGGCGCCCTGTTGTTTCATCTCGGTCAATTCCCGCCAGAGCAGAAATCGCATCCTGGGGTATGATCAAGATATAGTCGGTCAGCCTTTTGTTAAGATTCTCCAGCCGATCGGCCGTAACAGGCGACCAACTATGGACATATACGACGGCTTGGCAGACATTGCGGCCGGAATTGTAAACATCCGCGCCTTGAGCCAGCAAGAAATACCGATCCTTGTTGACGGTCATATCGCCAGGCAATCGATCTTCATAGGGCGCGCATTGGACTATATGGATTTTATCTCCGACCAATACCCACTCTAAACTGAAATCACCATGTTCTTTAAGTTTGGCCAGTTTTTCAAAAAATCTGCAGAATTCACCAAAATTAATGGAACGATGAATTTCTAAGTACTGACTACTAATTTGGCCGATGTCACCTGTTTGTAATTGAATCGTATCGGCCTTTTTCAAATCCCAGATGTCTCTATAAAAATGTAACGGCTTATTTGGGTCGGGATCTTGATTATAAATCAGGCCACCACCCTTAACCGCTTGAGTGCCAAGTCCGACCACTAACCGAACTGTCGGCAATCCTTGATAGGAAGTGTAAGCCACTCCCGACAAAGACGGTAACCAATAGCCATCAAATTCAAAACCTTGCACCGGCTGGATGAATATTGCCATCCCGAACGGCGCTTGGTTTTTTTCTCGCCACGCTTTGGCATCCGGCGACAGCTCACTGGCGTAAACCTCGCGTTCTTTCTCCCAAAGCAATTGCAAATCACGTTCACGATCGCCATTAGGTACAAAAAAAGTTGATTGGTAGATGCCGGTACCGCCCCGCTCGGACAGAGCCGTAGAACGAATAGCATATGGCTTACCTGTTAACATCCCATTTAAAATATCTCGATTGATTACTGTCAGGAATATTGGGCACTCAACGCCGTTTAGTTGTTCCGGCGAACTTTCCTCGTTAAGTCCAAGATTATCCAATGTTTCAGCGAAAATATCTGACAGGATTACGATCCCCTCCGGAATATTCATTCCTAAAGAGATAATCAATCCCGCAAACCGTTCCAAATCCTCAACTTTGCGGCCCTTTGATCCGGTGCCATAGGTTTTGAACATATCCGATCCTCCTTGGTTGGTTGTGAATATTTAATGTGAATATTTAATAATGTAAGGTGCTTACTTAACGTGTTATATTAGCAGATAACATCAAAAAGTCAAGAGTTTGGTTCTAACGTCCATATCTCATCATCAAATAACGCCGAGAACATGGGGTTCTCGGCGTTTAATTTGTACTAAGCGCCTAAACTTTTCAGATAGGCAATCGCTTCTTCGACCGTCGGCACAATCAAGCCGTATTGCGCCAGAGTTTTTTTGGTGAAGTCTGGCTAGACGCTGTCCGGCCAAATCAAGATAATACGTTTAATGGACGGATCTTGCTTGATTTTCTGCTCATGCCAGCAATAGAAATAGCCAATCTCAGGTCCGATTCCCGGCAGAGGAAAGGAGGGTACCAAGGAGATCATGAATCCTGACTGTTTGATTGCTTTGTGATTTTGTTCCTAATAGTCATTGCCTTTATACTCTTCCCAATCATAAATTTTCAAATCGGGAAAGGTGGCCTTTATCATTGCCTTATAAGGAAATGGCGCGCGTCTATCCGGCGGTCCGCCGAGGAAGATGTCATAGTCCATTAGTTTTCTCCTCATTTGTAAAATACGACTCAACAAATTTTTCAATTTGTTCTTTCGTTTCCGGATCAGCGTATACTGCCACCAGAAAATCCGGTCCGCCTCGAGAAAACGGCCTCTGTAATAAACCGTGTCCCTCGGGATAATCAATGACGATTTGCGGCCAAAGTTCCAAGTTTTCAACCGTTGAGCAAAATGATCCAAGGTCATTAATAAGCTTGATAATTTGGTCAAGGCTAATTCTTCCAACATGGATTCGTTTAGATTTTTCGCTTTCCAGCATGAGTTTCCTCCTTTGTTTTGTTGGTAAAAAATTGTTAATGAGCAGTATTTATTGTCAGTATCTTAATAAAGTAGTAGTTTTTTGTCAATAGTTCTAACATCCACGTTACGGTATCAAAAAACACCCCGATGATGGGGCGTTTTTCATGAACTGGGTGTTTATGAACAAATCCGAACCGAATTTCAACAAAATTCATGATCGGTCGGGCGGAATTCCCCCCCAAACCCCTCCTTCCGCCCGACCGAAACATCTGGACGGCTGAGGCGGAATTGCAATTTCCAATTTTTCTTTGGCGGCGGAATTTTTAATTAGTATTATATACAAATTATACTTTTGAGATAAGTGAATATCACACTATGGGCGTATAAAAATAATAAAAAAGCTAACAATATTAATACGATTGAAATCACCCGCATTTTAGAATAATCTACTAGTAAAAATTTTGGCACCTCATAAGTATTATTATCTATACAGTGATCATATATTTTCAAAATATTATTTTTATTAATTACTTTTTTATCATTCTTGTCTATTGGATAAATCTGTCGATTATCAATTTTTATAATCGACATGGAATAAGTGTCCGTTTCTAATATACTATTAAAATATATATAAGTTTCGATTTTTCTTCCGCGATATATTCCGGATATAATATTCGACGCAGACTCACCAATAGGATTAATCTCTCTGAAATACTGAAATTTTAAATTATGCTTTTTTGCCCATATTCTTTCTTCGATACTTTTTAAAAAGCGGTAAAGGTACCATAAAAATACAAGGATAGACAAAGACAACACTAAAGACGCGATAGCCAGAACTGGCTCACGTACATCAGAATCTAATGTTTTTGTAAAATAACAAACTAGTGGCGTAATTGACATAATTTAATTTAGATGTAGCCCAAAATTTGCCCCAAGACTAATGCATTCATCTTTTGCTTCTTGAGTTTTTGCCTTATTGCATTGACTTAAATCAGAATTATAGTGCTTCATAATCACCCAAAGGTAACACAATCCAGCCTTGCTTTGTAGCTTAACGTAATCACACATTGAGAGATCGCTAATATTTCCATTAGTTGCTCGGTTGACGATGCAATAATCTCTGTAGCCATCTGGTATATCAAGGCAATTTATTGGATTGTCATTCATTATGCCAGCGGAAGAAACAATCATATTATAACAATCTCCAATATTAGACTTATTACTAATTTTAGAGCAAAGAGAAAAATTACTATCTAGGTTATTACTAATAACCCAGCCATAACAATCACCAGAATTATATTTAGTGTCTGGCCCACCGTGAGTCGTTACCCCGCCTTGGATTTTATCGCAGTAACTTATTTTATCAGCATCTAAAACCCCACTACTAGCGTTTGTCATAATTGTTTGCTGACAATTCAAATCACAATTATTTTCAGTTTGCCAATAAGTGCATTTTCCTGAACAGCAGTTACACTGTTCGCTATATAACGATTGCATTTTTTGTCCTTGACAGTACATATATTTAAAGCAGCATTCGCCATTTTGATCGCCACAACCTTTATTTAAATCACCTAATAAGGCCACTGGTTTTGTAATTGGATTTGCAGTAGAATTCGGAGTAGCCACAACCGTCTTTGGTGTAGCACTTGGTGCTTTGGTAACTACTTGATTCTGTGCGGGAGCAGTTTGAGCGGCACCCTGCTCTTTTACTGGTTCTGGCTGTGCCTGATTTTGTTCAACTTTGGAAGCTCCAAGAGAGCACCCAGTCAGCAATATGGCGAGGCCAAGGGCTGAAAACACTAAAAGTTTTTTCATAATTTTTAATTTTTATTCTAAATTTACGTTGTCATTTTCAACTCAAACTCTTTGAGTTTTTCAGAGTCATATTTATCATTAATGCGAGTCAGAATATCAAATATTCCTTTCCATAAACAAATACTAAACATCAATGGATAAAGAAAAATGAATAATGTTTGATATTCATAGCCAATATAGGCACGCAAGAATATGAATATTATCGCGGCTGGAAATATGGCAAACATAGCAGAAAAAGCAGACATCATAATAACTAATATTCTAACGAGCGCTGGATTGATCTGGTTCAATACGATATTAAATAAATATTCTTCTTGGTTCTTGATTAAGTTTGATGACAAAAAAGCTTTAACCTTTTTCATAACACCTGACTGCATGGATTTAACCGTCAAATAGCCTTCTTGAATTGCAAAATAAATTAAATTTCCAAAAACTATATATGGACTTTTTAACGGATAATGTAAAATAACTCCACTAATAGAATAATGCTGGCCACTAGATATTGCAACAATAATAAAATAAGCGAATAGAGTGATGCCACCCACAAGAAGAATTGTGACTGGAGCGTAAATAAAAACTTCTCCCCATCTAAAATAAAATATTTTAAATAAACAATAAATAGCTAAAATCACCGTCTCAAATAAATAAACAAAAAACAAAGTATAAAAATCGTAGTAATTAAAAATTACTCCCAAAAACGGTATAAAATTATAAGTCAATATATAAAAAGATTTGAGCGAAAAAAAGTCCTTAACAAATCGGCTAAACCCCATTTTGAGTAATGGCCAAAATTCTGAAGACTTTATGGCTGGTGGGTGATACATAAGTAGTAAATTGTTTATATTATAGCAAAAACTACATTCAAAAACAATAAACTATTTTAGCAGTTCCCACGCTTCTACTCCTAAAGCATGAGCTAATTTGTTTAAATTTTCAAGCGTAGGATTAATATGTCCGCTTTCTACTCGACAGATATACGCACGGTCAATTTTACTGGAACGAAAAACATCGCCTTGAGTCAGGCCTTTATCTTCCCTTATCTTCTTAAAATTATACGCTAATTTTTTACTTAATTTATGCATAGTTATCCACAGGTATTTTACCAATTATTGTATATTTAAACAATATTGCTGTATACTACAATATAGATGCTTGATTTAGCATTAAGAAAAAGAAAAAGTTTGATTTTGTCCAAAATAAAGTTCGAGCCGATTTTTTTAATCTGGTTCTTTGGCGGTTTAATTCCGCCTCAGCCGTCCAGATGTTTCGGTCGGGCGGAAGGAGGGGTTTGGGGGGGAATTCCGCCCGACCGATCATGAATTTTGTTGAAATTCGGTTCGGATTTGTTCATAAACACCCAGCCAGTTCAATTTTTTCGAATTCAAAACCGAATTCCAACCGTTTTTTGGCTTAAATTCAAATTTTTTACCTTGGTTCCGATTACTATCGGAACGCCAGAATCAAACTTTTTCTTTTTCTTTAATTCAATCTAATTATGAAATACTTTCTTTACGCCCGCAAGTCAACAGACGAAGAGGAGCGTCAAGTCCTTTCTATTGAAGCCCAGCTCGCAGAGCTGATGGAGTTAGCCACCAAAGAAAAATTGGAAATTGCGGACTCGCTCTGCGAGTCCAAAACCGCCAAAGAACCAGGCCGAAAAATTTTTGGCGAAATGCTCTCTCGGATTGAAAAAGGTGAAGCCGACGGAATTTTAGCGTGGCACCCTGATCGATTGGCCAGAAATAGCGTGGACGGCGGTAAAATCATCTACATGGTGGATATCGGCCAGATCAAAACGCTAAAATTCCCGACTTTTTGGTTTGAGAATACTCCGCAAGGGAAATTCATGCTCAATATCGCTTTCGGTCAGAGCAAATACTATGTTGATAATTTAAGCGAAAATGTAAAACGCGGTTTCAGGCAAAAGCTAAGGCGCGGCGAATATCCTAACAAAGCGCCAATCGGTTATCTTAACGACCGTACAGCCAAAACCGTGCTTATTGATCCTCTACGCGCCAAGCTGATAATAAAAATGTTTGAAATGTATAACACAGGAGAATTTTCGCTTAAATTTCTTAAAGATAAGTTTTGCGATATCGGCTTGACCAGCAAGCGAGGCAAAATCCTGACTGTCGGCATGATTTCCAATATATTGAGCAATCCCTTTTATTGCGGAGTATTCAGGTTTAATGGCGAAAAGTATCAAGGCAAATACGAGCCAATTATTTCCAAAAAGCTTTTTGATGAAGTTCAGGCGGTAATGAAAGATCGAGGCCGGCCATTAGGGCAAGATAAACACGACTTCGCCTTTACCGGACTGATGAAATGCAAATGTGGCGCCTGCATTACCGCCGAACGGCAAAAAGGCCATATCTATTATCGCTGTACGAAGAAAATGGGAATCTGCGACGAAAAATATATTCGCGAGGAAAACTTGCTGGAGCAATTCCATGGCCTTTTTCAAAAAGCTGTTTTGCCTGATGACTGGATTCGTAATATGCTCGCCAAACTCGGCGAAGAAGAGAAAAGCGCTATCAAATCATCTTCTAGTCTGATTGATGAGGTAAAAACGCAAATAACGGTCACTGAAGGCAAGCTGGACAAGCTACTTGATGACCGATTAGAGGGTTTACTCGACAAGGACGACTATTTGCGCAAGAAAGAACAACTCATCAATCAGAAAATTGATTTGGAGGACAAAATCCAGTCAATCAGGCAAACAGGAAATAATTGGCTCGAACCGATGAGAGAATTCCTTTTCGCCAATAAACAAACCAAAAAAGTCGCCAACGACGGCGACCTTTTGGAAATCCGAGCATTTATTAAAAAAATCGGCTCGAACTTTATTTTGCAAGGCAAAAAATTTGAATTTAAGCCAAAAAACGGTTGGAATTCGGTTTTGAATTCGAAAAAATTGAACTGGCTGACTGACTCGGTCTAGAACCGATCCATATCAAGTATTATAAGGGCTTTTCGAAAATATTTCCAGAGGCGATTTGAGGCGTCTCGGTCGGGGTAAAATATACTATGAAATGCGACAAATGCGACAGTACTTTGGAACTGTCTAAATATAGAATTTTGAGCAACAAAATGAGACAAATGAGACACAAAATGAGGTTTTCATAATGTAATATAAAAGTGTAATTTGTATCTAATTTTAGATTAAAAAAGAGCGAGACACACCTAAAAATAACTGTCTCACTTTGTATAAAATTTTTGTGCTTGACAAACCTCTCAAAATAATATATAATATCATGTTAGTCAAAATGGCTAATTACTAAGAGGTACATTAACATTTTACGGTATTTAACCAATCAACCCAACCCCAAACAAGGAGGAAATCCATGAGTACTACGAACATGAGTTTTGCTATCAGACCGACAGACCGCTGTAACCTGAATTGTGACTATTGCTACGCCAGAGTCGCCGATCCAAAAGACATGAGTCCGGAGACACTGAGGTTGGTTTTGCAACGGATCGCCGATAGCTATCCGGGGCATGTTACAATTAGTTGGACTGGCGGAGAACCGCTGCTGATGGGTCCCGATTTTTTTCAACGAATCGCCGAGATTCAGGCAGAGTTGCCGCAGGTGCAGTTTACCAATATTCTGCAAACCAATTTGACATTACTTCAGGATTGGGTCATCACTTTTTTGTCTGCTCACAATTGGCAGGTGCGCACCAGTCTCGATCTTCCGCCTGCCAATCATGACGAGCTGAGGATCAAAGGAAATTTCAATGCGACGATGATGCGCATACGGCGCCTACAAGAAGCCGGCGTGCCGGTCAATATCAATACCGTCATAACGTCGAAAAACGTCGGATCAGCACCGGAGATATACTGGTTTCTTAATAACAACAGAATCAACAGTTTCTCTGTTTCGCGATTCATCTTGCAGGGTAACGGGGTGCAAAATGCCCATCTGGCAATTAAGGAGTCGACTCGTTTCGGCCGTTTCTTGATTGAATTGTTTGATCTTTGGATGGCCGATACCAGCGAAACGAAAATACGGAAAATCACGCCACTCAATACATTGATGGAAGCCTGCGAGTATTACATGCGCGGGAAAGTAAATCCGGAAGCGTGTTTCCATTGTCAAAATCAGGTTTACGCAATCGGACCGACTGGTGACATTTATCCGTCTTGCAACAAGTTTTTTGGCTTGCCCGGCACTTGCCTGGGCAACATCTCTGAACTGGAGCTGGCGGACGTCACTGATTCTCCTGAACGCGTTGACTTTCTGGAACAGGTCAAGAAAGTTGGCGAGAAGGTTTGCATCGGCTGTCAGTACATGCCGATCTGCCGCGGTGGCTGTTACTATGTCGCTTTTGCCACTCTACCTGAATTGGACAAGATTACGAAACGTGACCAATTCTGCAAGGGATACTATTTGGTGTTTGATCATATCATCGATTATCTGCAGAAAATGCGTCGAACAGAGGAGGCAATCCAATGACTGCGATAACGACCATACCAGTGTTAAGATCGCTGAAGTTCGCGGTCGGCTATGACTGCAATATGCATTGCGGTTTCTGCCTTCAGCAAATGAGCGACCGAAAACCGATTCTGCCATTCGAGCTGGCTCATAAAATCCTGACGGAAGAAATGGTGGCTCGGGACGTACGACTTATTACTTTGACTGGCGGTGAACCGACCTTCGGCCCCTATCGTGAATTATCACTTAAGATCATCAGGCTTGCCACGAGTCTGGGCATGGAGACGTCGATCTTCACTAATGGTGTTTTGCTTGATGATGCGACTCTCGATGAATTCAAGGTAGCCGGTCTGAGCCGTTTCCGGGTTAGTTTGTATGATCCGATTGATTGGACTGACGTCAGGAAACTGATCGCCGGATTGCGCCGGCGTGACTGGCCGACGATGTTCAAATACACAGTAACGAAAGAGAACTATCCGCTATTGGATTCTGTTCTCAAAATGTTGCCGGAAGCTGACATAGATTGGTTCCAGATTAAGCCGTACAATCGCTTGGAGATTGAACAGATCGACCAGCAGTACGAGCTTGAACCCAAGCAGGTACTGGCGATGGCCAAAACTTTGCTCGGTTTCCGCAGGAACTTTCCAGCGATCAAAGTTGATCTTCTGCCGCTCTGCTATGAATTCCTGGTGGATGACAGTTTGACTACCGATAACCTGAGTCTCTGCCACTGCGGCAAGGGTTCTCGCGGTTACATGGTCATTGATCCCGAGGGCGAGGTTCGTATCTGCGGCGCTTATCCTGATCCGATCGGCAACGCCAATACCGACACCATCGCTGATTTGTGGATTAACCATCCGCTATTAGCGCAAGTCAGGAATCTGGCAAATAGGCCGAGGCCAATCGAATGCCAGGACTGTAGCCATTGGGAAAAATGTGCTGCAACGGACTGCCATAGTGCGACCTTTGCCAAGTTCGGCAATTTCAATCATGGTAATCCGCAATGTCCGCTTATAGCCGGACGACAATAACGTCAATAAACGTACATGATACGCCGAGAACAAGGAAGTTCTCGGCGTGTTTTTATTTTGTCAAAATTATAGTTTCCAACAGCTTATCAACTCAGGCCCCCTGGACTCCCTAGCGGGGTTGCGTCATTCATTAGTTATATGAATGAAACAACAGCGCCTGTGGGGGCTACGGGCACGATAATAGCCCCGCCAAAGGTCAAGTACTGCCTTTATGCAAGGAAATCAACTGAGTCAGAGGAGCGGCAGATCCTATCCATAGACAGCCAGATCAAGGAGATGCTCTTATTGGCAGAAAAGGAGGGTTTAGATGTCGTAACCATGAAGCGTGAATCGCACTCAGCTAAGGAAACCGGCCAGCGACCAGTTTTTAATGAGATTATTGAGGAGATTAAGTCAGGTCAGTACAATGGGATTCTGACTTGGGCGCCAGATCGCATTAGCAGGAATGCCGGTGACTTGGGTAAAATCGTAGATTTGATGGATTCCGGGCTATTAAAAGACATCCGGACTTACGGCCAGAGATTCGGCAATAATCCTAATGAGAAATTCTTACTGATGATCTTGGGATCTCAGGCTAAGCTGGAAAATGACAATAAAGCGGTCAATGTTAAAAGAGGACTACGAAGCCGGTGTGCCATGGGTTGGAGGCCGGGCCAGGCGCCAACCGGTTACCTTAATGAAAAACATGTCGACAAAAAATGCCAATGCCGGTTAGATCCCAAAAGAGCGCCGATTATCAAACAGATGTTTGAAAAAGTCGCTAATGAGGGCTGGAGTGGCCGAAAAGTCTACCGCTGGCTTAAAGACATTGATTTTAAGACTAAAAACGGCAAGCACCTGGTGCTTGCCAATATCTATATTCTTCTTAGAAATCCATTCTATTATGGCGAGTTCGAATATCCAGTCAAAAGTGGCGTTTGGTATACCGGCAAACATACGCCGATTATTACTAGGGAGATTTACGATAAGGTTCAGCTATTGCTGAGCGACCGCTATGTATCCAGAACGGAAAGCAAGGAATTCGCTTTCACCAAATTGTTCAAATGCGGCTATTGCGGATCGGGCATCTCGGCCGATGAGAAATTTAAGAAACTAAAAGATGGCGGCACCAACCGCCATGTCTATTACTTTTGCACCAAAGCGAGGGATATTGATTGCAAAAATCAGCCGATCAATGAAACCGATTTGATCAGCGAGCTGAACCGCTTAATGGACAAGATTGATCTGGATGAGCTTGGCGTCAAGAAAAAATTAGAGGATGAAATGAGAAGGTATAACCGATTCAATGTCGGAGTGCTAGGCAAAAAGCAAAAGGAATTCAATCAAGATGTGGATATTAGAAATTATGCAAAATACCTGCTTAGAGATGGCACTATTTTGGAAAAGAGAGAATTATTGGGTTGCCTGAAAAGTAAGGCGATATTGAAGGATAGGAAAATTATTTTGGAGTAGAAAAGTAATCAAAAATAATGCCTTCATAAAACTGTGGCATTTAGCTAATAATTTTACATTACACCCTCAGGACAATCAGTAATTATTTTTGTTGCTCGTTGTTTTCTATCCATCTCCTCTGCCTGTAAAGCCGAATTCAAATCGGCCAAATCATCAACTATTTTTGTTGCATCTTTATAAACATTTTTTGCTTCATCATTCATTTTTGAAAGACTTATTTTAGGATCAAGCAATTTATGAACAAATCTATTTCTAATATTTTTATTAAATTTTTTAAGATTTGCAATTAACTCCTTATCTTCGCAGTATTTATCTAGTTCAAAAATTAAATTTCCCAAAGTATATTTTGAATATTTTTCTTCACTGGGGTCAATATAAAGAATTGTGTCAAATTTACTAAGTGTTAGACTTCCTGAAATTAAAAATTGATAAGTAACGATTGTTGAGACTGTAAAATATTATGTGTAAATGGTATCTTGGGATGTAGGACGATTGGCGTCCTGCCTAACCCAAGATCCTATGCCTAAAACAAAAAGAAGGCCGGCTGTCGATGAGCCGGCGAATGAGTTG
>JBAZRV010000004.1:0-137411 GCA_041662745.1 Patescibacteria group bacterium
AAATGAAGAGAAACTTCATTTATTCAAAAAAGTCGGTTCGAACTTTATTATTGAAGCTCGAACCGTACTTTTTGAGCCACGCGGAGCGTGGCGAACCCTTTCAGATTCAGGATTTTTTGGGGGGAATTCAGAACAGACGGCGCTTCGTGCCGACCCCATTTCGGCTTCCAATTCCGATTTTCAATTTTGGCGGAGAGGGCGAGATTCGAACTCGCGGTCCTTTTAAGGGGACTTCAGTTTTCAAGACTGACGCATTCAACCGCTCTGCCACCTCTCCAGACATCAAATCAAAAAGGAGGGCTACCGCGTTCCGCTCTCCTAACCGTTAAAGAAACTCTTCGGAGCAGTCGGGTTAAGTACCACCAACTGCGGGTTTCACAAGGGTATTATAGCATGATTTTTTAGCGTTCGTCAATGTACTCGGGTCGGGGTCTAATTTAAAATGAGACAAATGAGACACTATAAAAAGAGGAATAATCTATGTCTCAGTTTGACAGATTTAAAACTTTATAGCGTAATATTATTTAGATATTTTCAAGACAATAAATATGCGTCAGCAATACATTAATGCTCTAAATCATAACTACTATTGAACATGCCAATTTCTCCTGTTTCTGAATTCCTAACCACACTGTCTATTAATCTTGACTTGCTCTCGCCGATATAACCGTCGAGCGAATAAGATTCTAGGCGCCTTAACCCGCGTCCGGAATATTCCAAGGTTTTGAACATATACCCGATGAATGATCCGGTAAAACGATAACATCTGATGCAGCCAATTAGCCTGGCCTCCAATTCGTCATTATGCCCCCGCCAGCAGAACAGCTTTGGACAATACTCCAGCCATTGGTTAACCAGGTATTTTAAAAAAATCACGAGCTGCTTTTGAGCGCTTAGATTTCCCTTCTGGGCAATGCGCACCAAAACAATGCTGATTTCATCCCTTAATTTCTTATCGTCCTCGTCTAAAGCAGAAATAAAAATATATAATTTAGAGCGGTATGCATTTAGAACAACATCGAGTTCTTTTTTATTTCGATATAACTTTATTTTATGGTGGTTTTTTCTGTATGGATGCCATCGAGGCTGGAATTCCCGACTAATGCTTCGGATCACTTTGTCCCAATCAATGCTGCCGACCTCGGTTCTGATATTCTTAAAAATAAACCGATAAACGGCCGGCGAGTTTTTCAATATCCAAGAACTGCTGAAAGTTTTAGGCTGTTGCTCTGATAGGATCAGATTTAGCGATTTTATTACCTGATTAAAATTTTTCAATATTAAAAATAGTTTATTTATGACATTACTTTATACCCGGAAAAGCAACAATACAAGATAGAGTCGAAACTAAACAAAATTAATCAAAAATGTTAAAATGGTGTTATGGCAAAAACCACTAAAAAATCCGCTAATAAAACCAGAAGGACTATATATAATCAGGATTATTATAAGGCGCAAGCCATGGCTAAAGATCCTTGGTTTATTGAAAAAGTCAGCTGGCTAAAATCACGCTTTGCTGAAATCGGCTGCCCTATTCCAGAGGGCGGTTTTGGAAGTTATAAAGAATACATCGCCTGGAATGGCAGATTCTGGAAAAAATTCGCTGAAATGCAAGACAGCCAGGAATTCCATGATGAGAGGACAAAGATTACCGGGGGCAAAAGCAATATATCGCGAGAAGAGTACTGGAAACTTGCTGATTTTGAGGAAAAATTCTTGCCGCCCATATACGGCCGCCATATAAAGGAAATTCTCGCGCATTTTGGTTTTCCCGAACAGGGATACTTCCATGATTTTGTCGAATATGGAATTTTTCTTGGCAAAAAAAATTATTCTAATTCACCATTCAATGTGCAGATGATCCGTAATAAAGACACCAAGAAATGGGAACTTTTCATACAAATTTACGGTTTTACAAAAAAAGACGACATTTCCAATAACTGGGATCTTATAGCTAATGAACAAAAATATCTTCCTGATTACTTAGGCAAGAGCAAGGAATGGGAAACTTTTAATCGGGATTTGGAGGTCTATGATTTGTATAAAAAACTACTACCCGGCAAGGAAATAAAGAAAAAACGCAATATTGAATATGGAGACTTCTTTTTACCGAGATCTGTTGATGCGGCTATATTCGCAAAAATTTATGAAAAATATCCAGAATTAAGCACGGAATTGATCAGAAATATCATCCATCGGACGAAAAAACGGCTGGGCGAGTTGCCAAACGGCTAAGCATATCGTTTAAAATAAACAATTGACTCTGCAAAAAGGCTTACAATTAATGTAGGCTTTTTTTAATTTGCAATAATCGAATAATATGAAAGAAAAACTCCAATGGTCAACCGCCAAAAGAAGAGTGTCCGATCTCGTTCCTTACGAAAAAAATCCTCGTAAATTAGACGAAAAACAGGCTGCAGATTTAAGCCGAAGCCTTAAAAAATTCTCTTTGGTCGAAATTCCTGCAATCAATTTAGACGGAAAAATCCTTGCTGGACATCAAAGGGTGAAAATTATGAAGTTGCTCGGCCGAGGTGAAGAAATCATCGATGTCAGGATTCCAAATCGAAAACTGACGGAGGCCGAATACAATGAATACCTTTTAAGAAGCAACGCTAACACTGGGAGCTGGAACTACGACTTGCTCCAAAATTATAATATGGATCTGTTGCTGGACATCGGATTCGATGATACCCAACTTTCCCAGATTTGGGACGGATTGGAAATTGAGGATGACCAGTTCGATGTCGAGAAAGAAATAAAGCGAGCCAAAAAAACAAACATTAAAACCGGCGATTTATTCCAGCTGGGAAATCATTTTCTTATCTGCGGTGACAGCCACGAGCAGAAGACATTAGACCGGCTGCTGGGAAACAAAAAAGTCGGCATGATATACAACGATCCGATTTATAATATCGGGATCGACTATGACAATGGCATCGGCGGAAAAGCCAATTACGGCGGAAAAGTTAATGATCACAAAACCGGCAGCGAATATAAGGATTTTTTAAAACAAGGGCTGGAAAACTCCTTGCGGCATGCGGAAAAAAATTGCCACGTTTTTACCTGGAACGACCAGAACAATATTTGGTTGGTGCAGACGCTATATAAAGAATTAGGAATAAAGAATCAGAGAGTCTGCTTTTGGGTAAAAAACGGGTTTAATCCCACCCCGAAGATCGCTTTCAATAAGGCGACGGAAAGCTGCATTTACGGTACGGTTGGCAAACCATTCCTTTCGCCGTATTCAAAAAAGCTCTGCGAAGTTCTGAATAAGGAAATAGGAACGGGCAACCGGGCCCTTGATGACATCTTAGATATTTTCGATATCTGGCTGGCAAAAAGGGACGCCGGATCAAACTATAACCACAGCACTCAAAAGCCCTTGACTCTACACGAAAAACCGCTAAAGCGTTGCACCAAGCCCGGCGATATCGTTTTAGATATTTACGGCGGATCAGGATCGACTTTGTTAAGTTGCGACCAATTGAGAAGGATCTGCTATACGTCCGAGCAAAGCAATATATTCTGCCAATTAATAATCAACCGCTATGAAACAGCCACAAACGTTAAAGCCAAAAAAATCGCCTAAGATGGGCACTATCTGGCAATTGGGCGAACATCGCCTCGCTTATGGCGACTGCCGCAATGCCGAATTGCTTGAGCAGCTTTTCGGCCAAGAAAAAATCAACCTTATTTGCACTGACGTGCCTTATGGCGTAGCAGCGGTGGAATCGAAAAGAAATTTTCATCGACTGTCAAAAGATAAGGAGATTGCCAATGACCATCTGCAATCGGACATCGAGTATCAAACTTTCACTGGGCAATGGCTGAATGCCGTTACGCCTTTTCTGGCCGTTAAGAATTCTGCCTATGTTTTCAACGCCGATAAAATGATCTGGCCGCTTAGGGAAGGATTGATTGATTCCGGATTCAAAGTCGCCCAGCTTATTATCTGGGTTAAATCGCAGGCCGTCATCGGCCGCCTGGACTACGCTCCGCAACATGAATTAATTCTGTACGGCTGGCATGGCACGCACCGCTTCCGGCACTCCAAAGACAAGTCCGTCCTTTTCTACCCGCGCCCGACTAAAAGCAGACTCCATCCAAGTACAAAGCCAATCGGACTGATTCGCCGGCTCATTCTTAATTCCTCGGAAGTCGGCGATGCGATTTTTGACGGCTTCCTTGGATCGGGCACTGCATTATTAGCTTGCGAGCAAACTAAGCGCCGCTGTTTTGCAGTTGAGATAGATTATGAATATTGCCTGACTGCTATCCGGCAATGGGAAAAAATGACAGATAAATTAGCAATAAAAATATGAAAGACGATCAAAAATTAAAACAGTTGGCGATCGAACAATTGGGCAAAACTCCAATCGTCCAGGTTGTTTGCGAAAAAATCGGCTTGCCTCGCTCAACTTTTTACAAATGGAAAGCTAAGGACGATAAATTTTCAGAAGCGGTCGATAAGGCTATGTTTGACGGGCGGAATTTAATCAATGACTTTGCCGAATCACAGCTTATCAGCAATATTAAAAATAATCAGCTGACCGCAATTATCTATTGGCTTAACCATAATCACAAGAATTACGGCAATAAACTGGAAATAAACGGCAAGTTGAAAAACGATAATGCTCCGCTGACTCCGGAACAAGAGCAAGCCATTATGAGAGTAGTGGAATTAGCTGATTCCACAAATCAACATTTAATAAATAACCCATAAATGTATGGAAGTCCAACAAAATGAAGCTTTGGCTTCAAATGATGTTTCCTTAAGAGAAATCATCTCCAACCAATCAATGCGAAGCGAGCTGACCCGTCAAAGCCACTGGTGGTTCTTCAATATCTACCTGAACCACTATGTCTCCTATGCAGCCGCTCCCTTCCACAAGCAAATTTTCAGCCTAACTGATGACGAAACTATTAAAACCCTGCTTTTGGTGGCCTTCAGAGGCAGTGCCAAATCAACCATCCTGACTTTGTCTTACCCCATCTGGGCGATCTTGGGCAAGCAGCAAAAGAAGTTTGTCATTATCCTCGGCCAGACCCAAAGGCAGGCCAGGCAGCATTTGGTTAATATCAGGCGCGAACTCGAGGCCAATGAACTGTTACGGCAAGATCTCGGGCCCTTTAAGGAGATCGAAGACGAATGGGGCTCGTATTCATTGGTTATTCCTAAATACGGAGCCAGGATTACGGCCGCCTCCATGGAGCAGACAATCAGAGGTGTGCGACATAATCAGTTCAGGCCGGACTTAATCGTCTGCGATGACATCGAAGACCTGCAAAGCGTTAAAACCAAGGAAGGCCGGGATAAAATCCAGCAATGGATTACCGGCGAGGTTATCCCGGCCGGCGATTTGAACACCAGAATCGTCTTTGTCGGCAATTTACTGCATGAGGATTCGCTGTTAATGCGAATCAAGGAAAAAATCATTAAAAAAGATATCGATGGCTATTTTCTGGAAATCCCCTTGATTGACAAGGACGGACAGATTACCTGGCCGGGTAAATTCGCCAACCTGGAGGATATCGAAAAAGAAAAGAAAAAAATCGGCAATGAAATCTCCTGGCAGCGGGAATACCTGTTGCGGATTATCTCCGACAGCGAGCGAGTCATTCATCCTGATTGGATCACCCATTACGAGAAGCTGCCGCCGTTTGACTTTGAGAAGTTTGACTTTAGGTTTACGGCTACCGGCATTGATCTGGCTATCTCACAAAAGGACTCAGCTGATTACACAGCCATGGTTTCAGCCCATGTCTATGGCTATGAGCAGAACCTGAAAATCTACATCGTGCCCAACCCGATCAATCAGCGGATGACGCACAGTGAAACCTTGAATACGGCCATGAACTTATCCAAATCACTGGGCGAAGGCGAAATGACACACATATTAGTCGAAGATGTCGGCTACCAGCAATCAGTCACTCAGGAGCTGGTACGCATGGGCTATCCGGCCAAATCAGTCAAAGTCCATGGCAGCGACAAACGGTCAAGATTAGCTTTGACTAGCCATTTGATACAGAACAAAACAATCTTGTTTCCACCGCAGGGAGCTGAGCTATTGATCAGCCAACTGGTCGGCTTCGGCGTAGAGAAACATGACGACTTGGCCGATGCCTTTTCGCTGCTGATTAACAAAATTATCAGCATGAATCATAAGGAGCAGGGCGTAGGATTGTGGGTGCTGACTGAAGACGGCTGGAGCGGCGGCCGCTACAGAACCAGGGGCAAGGAATTTGAGGATTAATTAACTGATATTAATGAAATGAACGCTGATCATATTTAATTGCAATTATTGATATTTTGTTGTAATTTAATACAAATAGCATAAAATTATTATCAAAAAACTCTAATTTTAGATAAAATTTACATTTTCCTCAATAACTATCGATTTTCAGCTCTTGACAAAATTTTGACGATATGCTATAATTACCTATTAAAATAGTTCATTAAAGCAGTGTAAATTAATATGAGGCGAGCGCTTTGCAGGCCATAAATAATGGTTTTCAGAGCGCTCGCCTCATTCCGGGGCAAAAGCCGCCAGTCCGAGCGATTCGGGCAAGTCAGCAGTACCAATCAAGAAAGGAAGGTATGCCATGGGTAATCCCACGGTGAGCCGTACCCTGTCGGTACACAAGGAACACGAAGTATTATTGAAACTGGAAGCCGCCGGCCTCGATGACGATCTGGCCCAAAAAGTCATTGACTCCAAAGACAACGACTTGGCCATGAAAGTCATCCGGCTGATTCAGAACGGCGGATTCGAAGCGACCACGAGCCAGAAACGCGCCCGCGAAATCATGGGCACGAACATGTTCGGCGTCGAGGAAGCTATCCTCCATTTCGGCGTCAATCCCAGCAAAGCGCAACTGGCCGCTCTCTCCGAGATTCCGTTCTCCGAGGCGGTACTCGCTCAATGCAAAGACACGCACGTTTTGGTGGCAATCTTCCCGCTGTCCATCCTGGAGATCCGCGGCAAGGTAAAGCGCGGTCTGTTCTACAGCTACGAGGACTCCTGGTATAACAAACAGTCGTTCGCGAAAGACCGCGGCGAAGTGGGTTGGCAACTCGTGCGCAAAACGCCGGTTGACAACTCAACGGCGAAGAACTGGACGGAACAGCAAGCGTTGCTGGGCAAGGAAGACGAGACGCCGACCGCCCAGGTTCTGGCCTACACCATCATCGGGCATTTCCTGGCCACAGGCGAACGGCTGTTCGAAAAGATCTACGTCCGTACGTCCACTGTGGTTTTGGTCGGCGGCCGCGTCCACCTCGGCTTCTTCGATGCTGCCGGCCTCGGGGTCTACGGCCGCTGGGCTGACGATCGCCATGGCGCTCTGGCCGTCTCCTCCGCCCGGAAGTCCAACTGAACCTTGAATCTTTGAGGGCTTGACCCTCTTGATTCCTTGAGCCTTCGGCGCGAATTTTTTTCGTCGCCGAAGGCTCACTTCTTTCCTACTATAACCATTGATAGTTTAATAATATTAGTAATTGTCCCTTAAAATAAATGTGATAAAAAAATAGATTGAAATGAGCGTTTTGGATGCCAAAGAATTTTGGTTTCTAAAACGCTCGTCTCATTCCGAGACAAGACGTAACAACGGGATCGTATTCCCATTTCTAGTCGCCCCAAACAAAAAAAACAAGGGGCTAACAGAAAAGGAGCACATACCATGAAGTGGACAGAAATCCTTGCAGGAGAATTGCATGCAGCCGAGCAACGCCTCAGGGTCGCCTTGGGCGACAAGGCCAGCGAAGTTGTCGAGAAAATCAACAGCGATGCCGCTTTTGCGGACTCGGTCGCCGCGCAAATCATTATGATGGCGGGCGAGGCTGACAAAAGTTCCACCAGCTTGAACCCGCAATGGTTGCGCGCCCGCGAAATCATGGGCACGAATATGTTCGGCGTCGAAGAAGCCATGAAGCATTTCGGCGTCAATCCCAGCAAAGCACAGCTCGCCGCTCTCGCCGAGATTCCCTTCTCGGAGGCAGTGCTCGAACAGTGCAAGAACACGCATGTCCTGGTTGCGGTCTTTCCGCTGTCGATTCTCGACATCCGGAGCAAGGCCAATGTCAAGAAGCTGTTCTACGACCAGTCGTGGTACAATGGCGAGTCCTTCGCCAAAAGCCGCGGCAAGATCGGCTGGCAACTCGTGCGCAAAACGCCGGTTAGCAACTCAACGTCAAAGAATTGGAGCGAACAGCAAGCTCTGATCAGTCAAGACGATGAAACGCCGACCGCCCAGGTTCTGGCCTACACCATCATCGGGCATTTCCTGGCCACGGGTGAACGGCTGTTCGAACGCATTTACGTCCGTACATCGTCTGTGGGTTCGGGCGGCAGCCGCGTCCCCCTCGGCGACTTCGCTGCTGCCGGCCTCCGGGTCTACGGCAGCTGGGATGACCATCGCGATGGCGATCTGGCCGTCTCCTCCGCCCGGAAGTCCAACTGAACCTTGAATCTTTGAGGGCTTGACCCTCTTGATTCCTTGAGCCTTCGGCGCGAATTTTTTCGCAATGCCGGAGGCTTATTTTCTTTTTAAACTATTTTTTGCTATAATTATTTTGTTCGCTAATGCAGGCGCGGTTACGGCTTCGCCTCGCGGACAGCTCATCTTTTTGAGACGTCACCAGAGTATCGCCGTCCACGGATTGCGATAGCGTGTGATAAAAAGATTGAGATGGAACTTCTTGCCCGCTCTTAGTGGAGGTGATCTTACGCTATCTGCTCCCGAATAAAATACAGGAGAGAAAGGACATAGGCCTGTTTTTTAATAGGCAGTAAACCTTAATTTCCAGTGATCCTGGCGAGAGCTGGCAAATAATGTGGATTCGGACGGCAACCGCGTCAACCTCGGCAACTTCGATGCTACCGGCCTCAAGGTCAACAACAACTGGGATGACAATCGCAATGGCGATCTGGCCGTCTCCTCCGCCCGGCACTTCCATCTTTTCTTACTAAAACACCCTCCTGTTACAGGAGGGTGTTTCCATTTATTATGGCCTACAATTCCTTAGTTGACTTAATCCAGCCGCCGAGCATTCGGCCGACTTCATCGACATCCTGTTGCAATGTCACGTACTTATTAGCCGCTAAGGATTTAGTTTCTTTCATCAGCCGCAAGAATATCCTGAGGAAATTCAGCTTTAAGCTGGCTTTTTGCAAAACCGGCAGCTTGTCTGTTTTGGACAGCTGGCTGGCCAGCAATATGCTTTCCAAAATATCCAACAGGACATTTTCACAGCGCTGCCACAAAGTGTAGCGGTCTTGCTTAGCCACGCTTTTCCTGAGGATATAAAATTGCTTGTAGAGATCATAGATTTTTTTAAAGATCGGTATGTCAAAATCTTCCATATAATTATGAAAATTTATAAAGATATTTATAATGAGATGATTTCCCTGGAGAATTTGTTTTCCGCCTGGGATAAGTTCAAGATTGGCAATTTTTGCTGGAGTTGGATTTTCCTGATCAATGCTATAATAATTATTATATGCGATTAAAACTAAACGCCCATCATCACCCCTTAATATTTTTAAAAGACCCAACTCTTGGTCAAGAATAATCTGACCTACAAGATTAAATTCAGTTATTTCGAATGATACAAATTCATCCATATAATTATAATTAATACCTGTATTGAATATTACCAAAAAATCGCCATTTAGGCGATTTTATTTAGCTAACAAAATAATATACATATACTATTTGAGTCGCCCCACCATCATAGGACGGTGAGTCGGCTCCGATACTTAGTTCTACTACCGGTGTGTTTACAAAAAAATTCGAACCGATTTCACCCCCAAAAATTGATGAGCGGGCGGATTTCCTCCCCCAACCCCTCCATCCGCCCGCCCTTTCGGATTTGCGATTTTCAGTTTTTCTTTGGCGACAAATTCTTTTTTTCTAGCATTCTTACCACCTTAAAATCCGTAGTGATTATTGGAATATTACTTGGTATGACATCTAATATTTCTTGTGGTATCTGCTCAATATCTTTGTTGATAACAACCGCTACAAAATCTTTCGGTGATATATTACCAATTACTCCCATATCACCCTCACTATTTTCTAATGGCCCTAGAGTATGATGTTTGTTTGGGACTTTAAATAAAATTGATAAATCATCCCAAAAGTATTTTTTCATCTCACCGGTTTGTTCATAATCGCTTTTTACTAACTCTGGTGGATAGGTTGAAATCATGTTGGTTCCAAAAAGTAAATCCGCCATATTCCTAAAGGGGTCATCATATATTTCGAAATCCTCTTTATTTTTAGGCTCCCATCGGCTTCTCCAATTTTCCTTTTTCAAACGTTCAAATGCAAACTTAGCTAGAGGTGAACTAAAAAAATATGTCTTTATAGACTGATACACCTTATCAGTTGTTTCTTTTTTTCTTTCATCTCTTATTTCTGGCGTAACCAATAACCAGTCTTGAGCGTAATCTTCTTGTATCGTTTCAATCAAGATATTTGAAAATTCATCGCTGTTTACCATTTCGTCGTAACTTATGCTATCTAAATTAGCTCCATCGTGAACCCTTTTGTCTAAAAAGATCGACATTGCGCGAATCATCGATTTGCCAAGCTTTCCCCGCTCATGTTGTACTTCTGGACCATAGCCACCAATAGGAAAATTAACAGCATAACCCTCTTTTTGTAATCGAATTTTCCGATGGCTCAAAATTCCTTGCCCAAAATAACTTTTTAATTTATTTAAAAGTTCCTCTATTCGCACAATATCTTTTTCATTACGATCTTCAGGCGCTGCATTCAACATCTTAATTAGTCCTCCTACGAATCTATAGCCACTGTGCTGAGCAACCTTCCTATCGGAAATTAATTGTTTAATTTCTTCAATTAATATTCTCTCATTTTCTTCTCTTTCATTATTATTTAAATCAGGACTTTCTCCGCTCATTAGCCCATCAAAACCCGCCTCATTTTCAGTTGGATACTCAAGGCCTTGAATAAAATCTTCTTCTTGTTTTGGTTGCTCGAGTTTTGGCATATTTGTTATTTTATTAAATCATCAACCGTAACCCCTAACCCTTTGGCAATTTTTGCCATAGTTTCAATCGTGGGATTGGGCGTAGCCCCCGATTCAATTTTAATTATTACATTATAAGCAATATCAGCCCTTTTCGAAAGTCCATCTTGAGAAATACCTAGTTTATCTCGGCATTTTTTAATATTCCTGGCTATTGTTGGCAATTCACTTTGTTTCATAGTATAATTATACTAGTATAGTAGTTAAACAAGTTTTACTACTATAACTTTATCAAAATTCATGGATTTTATCAATAATTTTTTTAAGCCCGCTTTTGGCCAAAATGAAGTTCGAGCCGATATTTTTTCCAGGTTCTTTGGCGGTTTTCAATCCGAAAGGGCGGGCGGATGGAGGGGTTGGGGGAGGAAATCCGCCCGCTCATCAATTTTTGGGGGTGAAATCGGTTCGAATTTTTTTGTAAACACACCGCCAATCGGTATTTGCCCAATTTTCGGGCAGAAGTTTCAGAATTCGCCAACCAGTTTTGGCCTGAAATTCAAATTTTTTGGCTTCTGATTCTTAAAGAATTGCCAAAAGCGGGCTTTAAAAAAATTATTAGTTTTAATCTTAAATATATGAAGTACTTTATTTACGCTCGCAAGTCCACTGACAGCGAAGAACGGCAGATCTTAAGCATTGAATCCCAGATTGCTGAGTTGTATGAATTTGCCGCCAAAGAAAAACTGGAAATCGCCGCTTCGCTGTGCGAAGCGAAAACCGCCAAAGAACCTGGCCGAACTGTGTTCGGAGAAATGCTGGATCGGATTTGCGCCGGCGAAGCCGGAGGAATTTTGGCTTGGCACCCGGATCGGCTGGCTAGAAATTCAATTGACGGAGGCAAAATCATTTATCTTTTGGACACAGGCCAGATCAAAGACCTAAAGTTTCCCACATTTTGGTTTGACAGCACACCGCAAGGAAAATTCATGATGAACATTGCCTTTGGCCAAAGCAAGTATTACATCGACAATTTAAGCGAGAATATACGGCGAGGCCATCGGGCTAAACTAAGAAAAGGGATTTGGCCAGTCTTTGCCCCGCTTGGCTATCTAAATAATCACAGGACCAAAGGCATAGAATTAGACAGGGAAAGGGCGCCTTTGGTCAAAAAATGCTTTGAGCTATACGCTACGGGCGAATATACCCTCAAAGCCCTAAGAGATGTAATCAGCCAAGCGGGGCTAAGAAGCTACCGAGGCAATGTTCTGGCCGTGGCCTGTGTCCAAAGAATGCTCAAGAACTCGATCTACTATGGCCTATTCAAATTTAACGACGAATTGCATGAGGGAACGCACGAGCCGATTATTTCCAAGAAACTTTTTGATGAAGCTCAACAAGTAATGAGTAATCGAGGCAAGAAGAAACGAAAGCGAAAACACGAATTTGCTTTTTCTGGATTAATGAAATGTGGGGTCTGCGATTGCCTCATAACGGCGGAAAAACAAAAAGGCCATAATTACTATCGTTGCACCAAGAAAAAACAAACCTGCGACGAAAAATGTCTGCGCGAAGAATTACTTGTTGAACAGATGAAAGAGATAATTCAAAAAGTTTCTTTGCCTGACGATTGGGCAAAAAATATGCTCGCCGAGATTGAGTTGGAACGAGAACAAGCAAGAAAAGACGGCATGATTTTTGGGCAAAAACTGGAAGTGAGAAAAACAGAAATCGAGCAAACCATGGAACGACTGCTTGATTTGTTTATTGAAGGCAAGCATATCGAGCCAGAGGAATATCACGCTAAAAAACAAAAACTTCTCATCGAGAAGTGTGAGCTTAATCAACAAATCAAGGATTTTGCCCAAAAAGGAAATAATTGGCTCGAACCCATGAAAGAAATGATTTTAGCCAGCAGCCAAGCCAAAATTCTATTGTCGCGAGGCGACAATTCGCAAATCCGAGCATTTCTAAAAAATATCGGCTCGAACTTCATTTTGGAAGCCAAAAAATTTGAATTTCAGGCCAAAACTGGTTGGCGAATTCTGAAACTTCTGCCCGAAAATTGGGCAAATACCGATTGGCGGAGAGAGAGGGATTCGAACCCTCGGTACGCCCATAATAGACGTACAACGGTTTAGCAAACCGCCGCCTTCAGCCACTCGGCCATCTCTCCAAACAACACGACTTGCTTATTCTATCATAAAACCATACTTATTGTAAAGCCCTCCCGAACTACGCAGCTAAGACAAAACCGCTAATTTCAGCAAATCCTGCGGTTTTTAATGTGTCGGCGCATTCACGTAAGGTTGAGCCGGTAGTCAAAACATCATCAACTAAGATTATCCTTTTACCCCAGTTATCGCTTAAACAATCCAAATTGACTTGAAATGCCCCAATTACATTCTGCTCCCTGTTTTCTTGCGTCTGGCCGACTTGCGGCTTATGATAAACGACTCGCCGAAGCAAATCCGGACAAACCAATAAAGAAGAATTGGTAGCGGCTAAAGCCCTGGCGATTACTTCCGCCTGATTGAACCCCCGCCAGAGATACCGACGGCGATGCAAAGGCACCGGGACCAAAACGGCCGGAAGATCATCTGTTTGTACTGATATTTTTTCTTTCTTTATTAACTGATGAACAGTGCGGGACAAGTCAAAGGCAAAATTATATTTTAAAGCGGCAATAATCCTGTCAATAAGCGGCTGTTCATAATCAAATAAAGCCTTAACCTTGATAAAATTAGCGCCAACAGGCAGAATCAATTGCCTTTCCCTGCTTGGCAATGTTGCTAAGCATTTTTCACACAGCCACTCACCTTCCTGATGGCAATTCAAACAATAACGCGGGAACAGCAAGTCAACGATTTGCTCTTTAAAACCGCTTATTGCCATTTAGCTTGGTTTACCAACCATTCCGTGCCCGATTTGATGAAATTAAGCTGTAAATTACGATAATAAACATTAGGCGTAATGCCATCGCCGCTGGTCTGTGAAACTTGAGTTTTCACTACTACCGTCGCCGAGTCTGTTTTGACGCTTTGCAAATCGGCAGAAAGCGCCTTAACCGAGTAACCGGAAAAACCGGCAGCGCCGATAACCGGAGATTGAGCTAAAGACGCCTTATACATTGTCGGGGTCATTAACGATTCCAAATCCTTGATATTCTTTTGCGGTTCATCAGTGGAATAACTGCCATAACGTTCGGCAAAAGACATGGCTAACTGCTTTAGTCCGATAGGATATTGGTTTTCCTGCTCCAATCGCTCCGGTGGCGTAGCCGGCAGACCGAAGGCGGCGGCGTTACCGCTCGTTTCTACCTGCGGCGTAGATCCGGGCTGTTGATTTACCGGCGTTTTTTGCGGTCTGAAGACTAACCACAAAACTATAATTAATGCTACCGCTATGGCAACAGCCAAAATAATTAACACTACTCGTCGTCGATCTTCAAACATATGGAAAATTAGATTATTTTATCTATAATAATAATTGAATATCGCTAATTGTTCTGCGATAGCATTGCCTCAGCAAATTCCTTCTTGGCCGCTTCAATTTCCAACAACTGCCGCGGATCGGAAGTAATCAACTGATCTTCAGAATATGAGGCCACCACTTTAACGGCCACGTGTTTGGCGCCGGCAAAGAAAATACCTTCGCCCACCGCGCTTTCCAACAACAAATATTTTTCTCCTTCAGTCAATAAAAAGGTCTTTTGCACCAAATCAATGGCCGCCGGAGACTGCTTAAGCAATAATTGAAGGGCGGAATTATTGACAATGGCCTGGCCATAAGGAGAGGTCAAAAAATCATTAACATCCTGAGTGATGGTCGTAACGCCCAAATAATATTTGCGGCAACGTTTGACCAGAGCAAAAATGAATTTGGCTGAATCTTCGCGCTGCATCAGCCACCAAGCTTCATCTACCACTAAAATCCTCTTTTTCATTTCGGAACGGACAATATTCCAAATATAATTGACAATAGTATAGATTGCCAGCGGCTTAAGCTCATCTTCCAAATCACGGACGGAAAAAACCACCAGCTGATTATTTAATTGGACGTTTGTCGGATGATTAAGCAGGCCGGAAAAAGTGCCTTCAGTATATTTTTTAAGGCGCAAAACAATACTGCTGCCGCCCTCCATACCTTCCAAAATATCCTGAAAATCCTGCATGATAGGCGGTTCCACCGAACGCAAATCAGCATCGGGAGTGATGTCTTTCTTGGCATAAGTTTCCAACAATGCGCGATCAATAATGGAATCCTCCTCCGGCGTAACATCGCCGATCATTAATCGCACTAACCCCTTAACGGTAATAACGGCATTGCGGATAATATCTGCCGGTTTGGCGTCTTCACCGATAGCCCGAGGCAAGTCAAAGGGATTGATTTTGCCCTCAGAATTAAGCGAAATATCGATGTAAGTGCCGCCAACGGCTTCACACAGGTGATTATACTCCCGTTCCGGATCAATAATGATCACATCGGTTCCAAACATCATGCTGCGCAAAACTTCCAATTTGATCGTATATGACTTGCCGGCGCCGGAAGTGGCAAACACCACGGAATTGGCATTCTGCAAGGAGAAACGATCAAACAGGATTAAACTGTTATTGTGGCGGTTAATGCCATACAAGATGCCGTGATCGGAAGTCAAATCCGAGGATACGAACGGAAAAGAAGACGCGGCCGGCGAAGAGTTTAGATTGATATAGACTTGAAGTTCATCATACGCCATGGGCAAGGTAGAATTAAATCCTTGCTCAGCCTGATAAAACACTCGGCGAGAAAAAATCAGAGTGCCGCCGAAAAAGTTCTCAATGCGTTCCGAAGTTTTGTCCAATTCCTCCAATGTCTTGGCATATAAAGTCACATACAAAGAAAATTGAAAAAAATGCTCAATACCTTGAGTCAGATCATCGCGCAATTTCTCCATATCGCGCAAAGCGGTTTCAGACAAAGGATCGCGGGGCGCTCCCTTTTCCGCCGCGCCGATAATCGTCGCTTCCAACACGCCGACTTTTTTCTTTAATTGCTTCAAAATGACCGCGGCTTTAACCGGAAAAAAATACATGGCCATGTCCGCCTCAATATCCATATTGATAATCGGCGCAAACCAGCCGACGGCGATATAGCGAGGATATTCAAAAACAAAAATCGTCCGAATATAAAGCTCGCCCAACCTGATATGATCGGAATTAACCTCCAAGGCGGCCGGAGCAATCAAATCCCGGACAGAAACGACGCCGCGCCGATAAATTCTCTCCTCCTCCAACACTTCGCGCGCCGTTTGCAACTCCTTAACTTCCGCTTGTTTCTTCTGCTGTTGCGTTGGCGGCGGCGGCGGAGCATAACCGACTGAAGCCGGGGTTGTTTGCTTATTGATATCTTCTGGAGTAAACATAAAGTTAAACGAAATCCTCGGTTCTTAATTTGTTAACATCGACCAATTTCTCACTGCGGGAAACCGTCGGATTATAAGTATTATAAAAAACCTCAATTAACGACTGGGTGTCTAAAACTTGGGCTCGCAAACCGATACTGGCCAAACCCGTTAAAACTTTATCCACGATAGTCAACAGTTCCCGCTGTCTTTGCATGAATTGTTTCTGTCCCAAAGATAGGATCTTGGTCGGCGACAGAACATCACCGCCCCTTTGCCAGAAGCTCCTGGTTTTTGAACGGAAGGGTTCATAAGGAACTACGACCAAAAAACGCTTTGTCATAATATTTCCCAATTCTACCAATTCGGTGACATATTGCCGATACTCGGCCATTTGCATCTTTAATAAGTCATTGGTCTGTTTGACCTCGGCGTCTTTCAAAAATTCCAAATACGATTCCAAATCCAATTGCCGTGACTGGATAATGATCTGCAATGGCATATCCAAAGAATTCAAGAAACTGACATAACCGGAAATAATGGCGTTCTGTTCATCCTCGGACTTAAGCGCGAAATTAATTGAAGACACCAAAATCACCGATCGCAAAGTGCCGTTTTTCATAACAATGGTATCATCCCTGATCTCCGCTATCTGTAAATATTTCTGAGTTGAGGGAGTGGCTTTTGTGGCTTGCCGATTTTTAGCCATAAGATAAAATCTTCTATTTATGGTCCATCGGTTGACGGACTTATTCTTAACTTTGATTATTGATCCCATTCTCCCCTTGGTACACGCCTCCGGTATCAATGACCAAGGCGATTTCTGACAAGCGGGACTTGCTGACGGGTTGACGCGCCGCCATTCTAACTGCCGGCTTTTCTTCTTTAGGCTTGGCCAAATCAGCCCTTATTTCATCTAAGGTAAAAAATTTACGCCAAACCTTGAGTTTAGGATTCTTTAAAGTTTGAAAAAAGTTAAGCAAAAATAAATGAAAGGGTTGGCCGTTTATCTTGGCAAAAGCGATAATCAGGGTTAGAGCCAAAACCGCCAAGCCGGAAACGGCGAATAAAGAAAAATCAAATATCCTATAAAAAATCACGATGATCAATCCGCCGACAATAAGTTCAATGAACTGACGGACGGAAACCGGTCCGATAATCTTATCTTCAACATCCAAAAATTGTGGCACTACCACCTGTTGCATAATTAGTAGCGTAAATTGCGATTAAGTTCCATAACGGCATGGAATTCGTCAAGCGACAAGGTCGGCTTGCCGGCGGTTAAGCGTTCTTTGATTACCATTTCTATATCTTTGCCCTCAGCCATGGCCGCTTGCCCCAACAAACGATAAAACTTACTGACTTCATTTTTGTGCCAAGCCGCTATGCCCTCAATTTTCTTGCCAAAATATTCTTTCTCCAACAAGTCAATTTTTTCTTTAAGCTTGGCTGTTACGACCTTCGGATCGGGAGACAGGCGTCGAAAATCAATCAAGGTCATATTCTCCAACTCCTCAATCGGTCCCATTAGTTTTTTATTGAACTTTACATCGTCCAAATTCGGTCGGCTGGTCGGTCGTGGCAGAGCCAAATTGCCAGCCAAAGTTTCTTTCGTTGCAAACGGCTGAGGTTGCGGCAAAGGCAAATCCTTAACTACCTTAAGTTTAACATCTTGCGCGCTTGGGGGCAATTGTGTTTCTTTTTTTATCGTCTTAGACAGAGGCGTTAAACCGATTTTTTTCTCTAAAATTTCAGAATCATCGCGCGGTTTGACCATCAAATCATCAGGTATCCGGATTACCGGCAAACCGTCTTCCATTTCTATGGTCAGGGCGGAACTGTTAGCTTGCGGCTTAGCGGTAACCGTCATGACCGCTTCGTTTTCCCCGTCTTCCGTCAAATCATCCGGTGATTCTCCGGAGGCGGGCGCGGGACTAACCGGCCCTGCTGGTCCGGCGGCAACCGCTTTAATGATCTTTAACATCCGATCAGCATCGGCTTCCGAAAAATCCATTCCCCCGACTTTGCGGCTCTTCATCAAGTTCTCCTTGGTTTCCATTTCGTCTCGAACATCTTTTAGCCGAGCGATAATAATTGAGCCCAAACGCTTAACCATTACCTCGTCAGCGGCCGGGTAACCGAATGACAAAACAATAGAAGTGGCGGCTTCAGTATAATCAATAGTCCTCGGCGACGCCTTGACTGCTTGAGTGTATTTTTTAATTTCCTCTTCATCCTCGCGGGAAAAAGTTATAACGGTGGAATTCTTTGGTTTATTTAACGCTTCAGGCTGAAACTTTCTATCAACATCCATTAAAGAAGGAGCGACTGGGGCCTTCCCGGCCGGCCGGCCGTAATATCCGACTTCATTCACTACCTCCCTAACGCCGTTAGCTACCTGATGCGCCAAAAAATCATTAAAACCGTAATCGATTTTTAGTTTGTCCGCCAGGACATCGGTCGTCACTTCGCCCAAAAAAATACTGACCACTAAAGACGTGGATTTAATGCCGAATTTTTCATCCAAAGCATCCAGCTTATCCAATATCTCGTCCGTGGATAACTTATCCTTGACTGTCGGCGGCAATGATTTAAGTTTATTTAAATATTCTTGAGGCATAATAATTTTAATTTCCTGCTAACTGTTGGCTCTTTAGGTATTCGTCCAACTCCTGCCGGCTAACGCCCAATTCTTCCAACAGCAGACGGCGCTCCAAGCCGGAAATAGTTGACCAATCATACCTGCTTAACATATCGCTCCGACTATTAACCGATTCAACCGGAGCAGGTATAACCGATACTGCCGAATCATTCTCAATTTCTCTGGAAGTGTCATTATCCGCAGTTAAAAAATCCTTGGATTGCAACCCCTCAATAAAGGCGTCAATATCGCCAAGATCATCCTGAAAATCCCTAAAACGATTTTTGGCTATTTCCAAAGCCAAACGCCGCTTAGTGCCATTACTTTGGATAACTGCCTTTTGTAATGCCAACCAAAATTCATTCAAATCAATATCACCCCAAATAACTTGGCCGATTAAATCCATAACCGCATAAATCTCAGAATCAGATAACTGAAAAGAGCCAAGCCAAGGATTTAACTGCTTTAACTCGTTAATTGTGCCCAGTTCATTTACCTGTTGGGTAACCATATTTTATATTTCCTCCTCAAAATTTCCACCCTTTTTACCGCCTTTAATCGCCCGGGCCTTTTTGTCCCAATCGGTCGGCTTAAATTTCGGACGGTCTTCGTTAATATCCACAAAATAATTCTCATTCTGCTTCAAAAAATCTTCAATCGCATCATTTATTTTCTTTCTTTCTCCTACCCTACCGCTAACCTGATCGCCTCTCAATTCCAGCTGTCTCTGCATCAACGTATTAATTTCATTTTGCGATGTTGGATCTCTTTTTGCTCGCAGACTTGCCAAATTTTTCTCTATTTGCTCATCTTCGGATCTTAATTTTTTAGCTTGATCAATCAAATCCTTATATCCGATTTTCACCGGATCATTCTCCGCTTCGTCAAGAATCCTTTGTTTAACTCCTTTTATCAACTCATTATTATTGCCTCTTGCGCCAATTACCCGCAAAGTATTAACATCCATGCCGCGCGCCACCGCTTTCTGATCAACGTCTGACAAACTGCCCCACTTGATTTTTTCCGCGTCTTCTGCCTTAAGCGATCCGATAACATTTGATTTATTTTCCGCATTAACTCGGTCAGAAATACCCTCAAAAGAACCCTTGGACAACACATATTTTTTTATCATTTCCTCGGCATCCCTCAGATTCTTTGATGCTTGGTCAACAGCCTGCTGAGCGGCGCCCCTATTCTCCTCAGTGGCATCATTTAATCCTTTTCTAGCATCCGCCAATTCAGAGTTCAATCGGCTAAAATCATAAGGATCAACGCTGCTGCCATTGCCAATAATCGCTTCTTTAAGAGCATTATCAATTTTATCTTTATGCTCCTTACTGCGATCACCGAATTTTTCCTGCAGCTCCTTGGGCGAAGCCAGATCGCCAAAATCACGCATAAAGTCTGCTGTCATGCCATCAACATGCATATTCTCCAAAACCTTATTGCGATTTTCGCTGAAATATTTACGAGCCTTTTCTTTTTGTTCCGGATCGCTGCGATCATAGGCTTTGGCCACGTCATATTTCGTTGATAAATATTCTTTACGCGAATCTTCATCATAAATAACCTTACCGCTGGCATCAGTAATATTATTGCCCTGCGCATCTTTTTTAGCAAAAGACATATGAGAAACTCCAGACCAAATATCCTTCTTGATCTCTGAAGACATGGCCTTGTCTAATTTAGATAAATCACCGGCACCATGCTTCATTAAGAACTTAGCCAACGTATCGTCAAATCCTCCGGCACTATCTTTTTTACCGCCTAATGCTTCATTAAGATTAGTTAAGGTGGCTGAATCCATACTGCCCATGATCTTGTTTAAGTCAATCTTATCGGTCTTAAGATCCGACTCCAGTTTTTCAAGATTAATCTTGCCCTCCTTGGCGTACATGGTATTCATGGCCAAATTGGGATTATATTTTCTCAGATTATCATCAAATTCCTTACCTAATTCTGTTCCGGTCAAAGCGGTGCGCGCCTGATTAATCAAATCAATATTATTACGCTTTTTACTTTCATCAATTTCATCATCCCTAATTAGACCCTTCTTCATCAAGGTTTGAGTAGCGGCAATTTTTTCATATTTAGTACCGCCGGAAGCCAAATTACGCAATTGATTCTCATTCTTCTTATCAATCTTAGCTCCTCCCGCCACCGCCCTGATGCTTTCATTAAATCTTTTGGTCGTACCCGCTTCCAGAGACGCCATTTTGCCGCCTAAAGCTTCGCGCGCAAAGGGTATATTCTTGCCACCGGCTTGATAAAGTCCAGAATATAACCTTTGTCTAACGCCTAATCTATCGTCAACGGCCGTGCCGATTGCTCCCGGAGCTTTTTTAGCTGCGGTTTTAGCCAAATTAAGGCCGCTGAAACGTTTGCCCTGCTTAGTCAAAAATTTCATGCCCGCACCGGCCCAGGAACTGCCGGCCGTGCCGAGTTTTTGACCGATAATGAGAGAGCCGACGAGCAAACCGATCAGCAAACCGAAGTTAATTATTTTTTCTACCGTACCCATTTTTGACAAGGCAAGAACAGTGGACTCATTACTGGCGCTACTGGCGCTTAGTCCGGCGGCCGCAGTCCCTTCTTGTTGTAATGCCGCACTGCCGCCGACGCCGGTAGTCTGTAAATCATAAGAAATCGTATCATCAAAACGCCCGTCATTCCCAAGGTCTTTAAGCGTAGTCAAAGAGACATAAATAAAAAACATCATAGCCGGGCCAACGATCAAATATTTTACCAAATCGCCAAGAACCTGGCCGGTATATTTGCTAGCGGCCGGAAAGGCCAAGCCAAAAAAATATAAAGGCGATAAGACCACCAAAAACAGCATATAAACTATGCGGTACATCAAAACGGCGGTAATGCAAAAGATTACGACCAAAGCGACAAAAGTAAAAATAGTCGCAAACAGCATAGCCGCAACCAAGTTCCAAGTGCTGAACCCGGTGTCAGTCAGCTGGTCAGCTACGCCGTTCAAAGACATTAAATCAGGCAAACCTAAAGCGTTTAAAATCACGTTATAGCCGGTGCTTTGCGCCAGTGGCGCGGCAAAAGTCAACATCAGAATCTGCGAGGCGTCAATCATTAAGCCGAAAAACATCTTAGAAAAGTTTATCAGTATCGCCGCCACCAGAATCTTAGGCATCATAGTGCGGAAATCATAATTTTTCTGATGTAAAATCGTACCGACCGCCGAGACTAAAAGCAAAATAATGAAAAAATTATTACAAACATCCCTGATAACGGTCCAACCGATAGTAACCACTTTGTGATTGGTAAAATTATTGAAAGTGGCAACAGCCAGCATGGCTTTAGTAACCAAAATCAAAATCCAACCCAAGCCGTAAGTCAAACCATAAAGTATCCAAGTCAACATGCGGGCGATGACGTCAGAAAGAGTGGATTGAGCCTCTGTCCTTCTCCCTGCAGTTGCTTGCGTTACAGATTCGCCAGATTCAGGATTAACTAAATTACCATTCTCATCGGCGGGCATAGCCGTATCTTCGCCTTTCCCGGCAGGATTTACTAAATAATATTCGGGCGGATTACCAAACTGCCAGACTTGATATTCTATGTTTTCACTGTCAGTCAGTCGTATTCTTTTATCTGTTAATTGTCCTCCACTTGTTATATAACTATTAGTATATGCATAAGAATAATTAGCAGAAATGCCTAAAACTCCGCCACCTACTAAGGCGGCTAACAATAAAGTTACAATTATTCTTTTGTACTTTTGATAAAACATCACAAAAATCTAATGAATAAAATGGATAAGTTAGTATCCGCAGTTGCCATAACGGTTGCAGAGACGAAAATTCAAGGACGGCGAAACATTCACCTGGGCCGCCTTATAAGGACGGGACGCATCTTCTTCGGTATTCAAGAAAGTCGGCGACTGGTCTTCTCCTCCCGCATACAGGGTCACATCGTACAAGCTCGCCTCAATCGGACTGCCGGCTTGCGCTGAATTGGTTACCACTCTTAAAACCACTCGATCGCCGATTCCCACTTTATCAGCCGGACCATCACAACTTTGATTCTGACAAACCTTAAAATAAACATCGCCGTCCGCGCCACAGGCATCCAAATAAGCCTTCCAATCGCTCGGATCAGCGCCAAATAATTGTTGCAACCAAGTCGGCTGTGTCTTATAAATATTCAACTTGATCGGACTAACCACGGGAATTGACGCGGCATCAGCCGGTTTGACCGCTGATGTTGCCGGACAACTATTTGAACCGGAACCGTAAGAATCCTTAAAACACGGCACTAAGCGGAAAATGTCGCCGTAACGCAATTGCTTATCACTCTCGGCGTCATTAGGCGCATAAACCAAATCAAGAAAATACTCAATGCTACTGCTAACGGCATAGCCGGCAAAAGTGCTGGCATCAGCATTAAAATTAAAATTGCCCTTGCTTTCGCCCCGCTCATCATTGTATTCCCCTTCTTCTCCGGTTCCGGGAGCTCCGCCGCAACCGCCACCCACCGTGTTTATCGCCATAAACGCCTTCCAGTCATAACTGTCATGGGCCAGCGTAATCAGACTGCCTTGGCCCAAAGGACAATCAATATCATCATCCAATGACTTGGTTTCCGGACAAACGCCATCAGCGTAATCAATGGGAGCAACATCGGCCACGACATTGCCACAATCATCCGGACTGTAATTATCAGTATTGGGATCAATGGCTTGTTCGCCGATATCGCAATAACCGTCGCCTATCTCTCGACAGCGGCGCCAACCGCCGGTATAAGTGGCGCAACATGTTTTCTGAGTGGAATCAGTGGGGTCAATATTAAGATTGACCTCGTTTTCCGGCAACCAATAACAAGTGGCCGAGCAACAGGGGTTGCCACTGGAGCATTGTTGGCCCAAAGCCGAGCTGTAACTGGCCGGTTTGCATTCGGCCAAAGCATCCTGCTGTTCCGCATCATAAGTATCCCGCCTTAAGACAATCAAATCCTTAATCGTTATGGAATTAACCGAAGCCCAATTATCCCGTACCGTTAATTTAATCGGCACGTGGAAAGCAGCGGGATTGGAAGTTGATCTTACCGGTTCTTGGCAAGCGCCTTTGGTCAAGTCGTCATTGTATTCTTCAACTGTTTCCGTGGTGCCATCGCCCAAAGGCAAGATGCCGACTTTTGTCTCGCATTCCCGTAAATTCTTATTGGCTAAGCTGTCATAGTTATAAAAATGATACAGATTAAAAGCGTTAGAGGAAGTGGGGCGGCTAGCCAGAGACAAGCCGGCGTAAGATGATACGTTGCCATCGCCCCAATCAATATCATAAGAACGAATAGGCACCTGATCCGGATCAATCTTGGAATTAAAGCTTACTTTAACCGCGCCGATACTGTTAACAATAGTGGGGTTGACCTGGGCTAAAGTGAATTCCGGCCTAACCAAGCAGAATGACAAATAAGTATTGGCGGGACGGGAGTTATTGGGACAATACAACGTCGGCAAACTCCAAACCGAGTTATTAGAGCTGATGGCGCCGGAAATATCAGTATAATGCCCTATCAAGGGATCGCTGGATTTATCCGCCTGCCATTGCCATAAACTGTAAGAACGCCCGAATAATTGCAACAAGTCCGGCTTGCTGACGGAGAAATTGTCAACATAGTATAGGGAATTATCTGATTTCTGACCGGCGCGCGCTTGGTAGGGTGGCGCACTGCCGCCGGGGAATTCATAAAAAATCGGTTGATTACCGCCGGAGTCGGGACGAGTATCCCATTCATTGGGGTATTGGCCGTTTTCCGGCGCCACCGTAGAGCCGAAAGGTTTGTAATCGGTAGCGTAATTGTAGCCGACGGCCGCATAAATGCGGCGATAAATCAGCTTTTTATCCCTCAAAATGCCGATTGCTCCGAAATTCCTATCATTGACGCAAAAATATTTATAATTAATCCGACAATCATTTATGGCAATAGAGGGGGTATCTTTGGCAAAACTATGAACTTGAAAATAATTATTATCCGCTGATTCTCCGATGGGACGAGAGTTATAAGCAATCTCGCAGTTCAGGGCATTAGCCTGATTAAGATAAGCGGTGCGTTGTCTTCCCTCCAAGGATATACCTTCAGCGCAATATAATTTGCGCGTCGGATCATCGGGATCGTTGACTCCCTGACCATTATCAATGCCAATAAAATTCTGGCATAAATTCAAGGGATAAAAACCTAATAAAGCGCCATCAGCATCATAGAGGCGACGGCTTTCAGCCAAACAATAAGCGGAACTGTAGAAACAGCCATCAGAAAACAACTCGGCATTGCTTGGCGTAACAATGCCCACACCGGAAGGAATAGCATCTCCGGAAATTGAACTGTCTTTAACGCAATCTTTGCCCAAATAATCCAAATATTGCGAACCGGACGATAAACGACTGGCCCAAGCTTTGTTCTCATTGCCGGAATTAACCACTTGAACCAACTTGTAGCAATACTCCACCACCTGTTTGCCGGCAAAATTACCCACAACGGCTATACCGCCCATTTTATCGCCCATGCCGGCCGGCTTATTGAAATCCAAGAACTTGGCAAACCCCAGAACATCTCCGGTTACTGCGGGATTGGGGTCGGTCAGATCCTTGCCGAACTCCGAATCTTCATCAGTAATAATCCTTAAGCCGAAAGTGGAAATTCCCAAGTCTACACCGGCCGCCTGGATAAGCATGCCAGCCAAATTGCCCAAAACTCCTCCGGAAGTGTCAAACTTCTTAGCGGTATGCCAAGGCAGTTCAACATGCAAGACAATATTAACCGGAACAAAACTCAATAGCTGTCCGTAACCGGCGACAGCCACCGCCCCCCAACCGCCCCAAGAATCTTCATCAGCCAAGTTAAGCGAATTGGGAGCAAAAACTATGTCCAGCAAATTGCCCAGACTGCCGAAAATAGAATTGAAAAATTGACTAATGCCTGACCAAGTATTGGTCCAGAAACTGGAAGTTTGTCCTTCACAATCTTCAGTTGAACCCCTGCAACCTCCATAAAGGTCATTCAAAGATTGATTTTGCTGAGAAATCGTTTGCGCCACTCCGACTGCTCCGGCTGAAGCGCCGCTGTCAACAAACACTTTGGCGCATTTATTGGTGCCGGGATTAGAGCAGTGGACTGAGTCTTCACAATTCGCGATACCGCCGGTACAAGAACACGGCTCAGCCGTTGTCTCGCAAAAATAAGTATAATCGCTGATCGGCTTGGCGTACTTTTCGGCTAAGTCTGCAGTAATACAATTATTATTGGAAGAGAAAGCTTCTGTGGAGTTAACGCAATTGGCAGTATTAACGACGCTCTGACAAGTGCTATTGGCATTGTCTTCCGGATTATCGCACGAGCAAGGCTTTAATCCTCCGCCAGATGAGTCATTAAGCGTGGCTAAAACGGAATATTCGCAAACCCTGCCACTGGGATTGCTTTGCACCCAGGATTGCACTTCCTCTTGAGCCGGAGTGGTCACGGAGCTTGTGTCCGAAACGGTAATTAACCCGTTGCCGGCCGGAACATAACAAATAGGCAAAGGAATGATGCCTAACGGTTTGGCGCAAACTAAATTCTTCCACATGCCGACTGACAGGGCTCCGCCAAACAGGGTGTGACTGGCCGTATCGCCGATAGCGATAAAAATGCCGTCAAATTGGAATTTATAAATAAACGGATAACGGAAGAGCGGCGACCAAGTCGGACTGATTCTAAACGAGGTAGCTTTGGTTTGTTTGGCATTAGTGTCAAATTTCAACGCCTCCATGCCGGAATCATTCACGCCTTCGCCGAACAAGCCGAAATTACTCGTGTATTGCGACACGTCAAGAACCATAGTTCTCTTTTCCAAGCAATAATACAAAGGATAGCGCTCGCTGTAATAACCGGAAAAATCGCTTAAAGTCTCACCGCGAATGGAATCAACCGGCCACCATTGCAAACACTGCTGATTATTGGCCGGGTCCGGCGTCAAACAATAGCCGTATTGGCCATAAAAATAATTATTACCGTCATTATACTTGCAAGCCGGAGCATTCAGGCTGGGATAAACGCGACAAGTGCGATCAACATAGCCATTGGCGCTGGATTTAAGCAACGGCTTAAGATTGACGTTATCCCACAAGGTATAACCGCCGAGTTTGGAGTTATCTATGCCTTTGCTGCCGTCGGGATTCATATTGAATAAGGCGAGTTGCACTCCGGAAACATTGTCTCCCGTACGGAAATGCACTATTACCTGCCTCCAGGGCAAGCCGGTAGGAATCTGCATTATCTCGCCTTTGACCCAGTCGCCTTCATAAACCCCGCCATCAACAATGGCTAAGCCGGGACGCGGCTGACTCTTGGAATTAAGAAAGCGCAAACGCAATTCCGCATAAGGCAAGCGACCGCCGGAACCCGGACCTTGTAAATCCTTGGTATGAACCCAGGCGGACAAAAAATATTCCTGATTGGGCAGTATATCAACCGACTCGGAAATAACGCCCCAACCCGAATTAACTTTTAAATAACCTACGCCATCTTTGGCCTTGGCGCCGTCACGGCTGATATTGACATAGCTTGATTGCCAATTCCTGTAGACGATATCAGGATTGCCGCTGGCGCAATCAGAATTGCTGGCGCAATAATAAACGGCCAAACGCCAGCCCAACGGCTGAGTCGTAGCGCCGAAAGTCTCTTCAAAATTACCATTAACCACATTAGACGACTGGCCGACTTGCGTCATGGCATCAAAAGAATAATAGCCAACGCGTGAAAAACCGGATTTATTGGCATCCAACGAGGGAGAATAGTCATCGTTGCTAACAGCATCATTAGTCAGATAATTATTGCAAATACCGTTATCGCCCAAAGAATTGCAAGCGCTGACCTCCAAGCAAGAATCCTGATCGCTGAAAAAATACGGAGCTAAAGTGGATGACTGCCCCTCTTCTTTCTTCTCAAAAGTAGAGCAAGTCAGCCAATTGGCGCAGGCGCGGTTGGGTTGCGATTTCAAAATAACATTAGCGTCTTTGGGTTTGCCTTCAGCGGTCGCGGCTGTCGGCGGAACCGAGCGGGATAAACCGTTAATGCCTTGCGGATAATTATTATCCCGAGTCAAACGGCTGGAAAAAGCCAACGAGGTGGTGGCGCTATTAATCAGATTGCTGTAATCAAGCTGACTGCGATCATTGAATAAAACACAGCCTTTATGATAATCAACTTGACCGTTGCAATCGCCGCCGCTAACCTTGGAATTCAAAATATAAGAAACGCTGGCCAAGCCCACTTTATCCCTGACTAAATCTATCGGTGATCCGTCTTTGGTCTTGAAAGCCACGCGACAAGTCAATGATTTGGGGTTATCCACGGCTAAATAAAGATAATGGCCAAAATTATCGGAGAGATTATTACTTACGTTTTGGACATCGCTGCAAATTATATCGCCGACTTGCAGATTGTCGGACAGGACATACAAAATATTTTTCTTAATAGACACATCTGCGCAGACATCCTTGCCCTCACAGCGTTGCGGGATAAGATTGGACGCTAAATTTTCTAATGGATCAATATATTCGCTGCAACCGGATTGTTCGGCTGAACAGGACCCGACCCAGCCGCTGTAAGCCGGATCAGACGATTCTTGCAGAGTCACTGAGTTGATCGGGCCGAGCGGTTGCAATTTGTCCGTCGCCGCCTTATAGCTTAAGCCCAGCGTTTGCTGGTAAGTGGTAGGACAAGTCTCGGTGGTGCCGGATTTAACCCATTTATCCAAATTATTGGTATTATCAGCGGAAGTAAACTGGCAAACCTTGCCGTGCGGATCCTTGAAGTAAGCCAAGGTGTTATTCCCGACCCACTCTTCGCACCATAAATTTTCGGCTGAGCATAGATCAGTGGAATAACGATCCGGATCGTTTTTAATATAGATATCCCGATAACCGGTAATCTCATCCCATTTGTCTATCAAAGGCAAACCATAGCGAGTGCAACCCTTATCATTCTTGGCGCAGGCATATTTATCGTCATTGACCAAATAAACCAAGGTATCAGTTGCCACAAAAATATCATCATGATTAACGCTATTGGCGATATTAAACGATTGCGCCTGAGGCGCGCTGGAATTAAAGGTATCAATCAAGGCCTCGCAACCGGCCGCTTCGGGGCGACACAAGGAAGCAAAGGATCTTAAGTAAGCTGTTTTATTCTTACGATCCGAGTAACCGGCGCAACCCAGCATTTCTCCGACGGAGCAACGTCCGGACTGGGTATCCTGGCAAACACCCTCAGCTTTGGCCTTGCTGCCGTCAGGATCATCCAATTTATTGTCGCAAGAAAGCGGAGTGAACCAAGAATTTTCTATGGCGTAAACTTGGTTAGTGATTTCCTTAAGAATAACATTATCCAAATAAACGATCTGGCCGTTGGGCATGGAAAATTCCAAGTAATTGCCGTCGCCCGGTTCCCAGGTTACGAATAACGGCCCCAGTTCATAACGCTTCCAGTCTGCCGTCAACTGCGTCCGCGGACTGATTAGATTTTCTCCGAATAAACGGCTGGCAGAAAAATAATTATTGCCGGCGGCGGCAGAGTTGTCATTCCAATTAACACCGCTCTTTTCGGCAAATCTGATATTGTCAAAATAATAAGAAGCATTGCCTTTAGCCCAGAATGACAGGGTATAGGCCTTGCCCTTGTTAATTGTTATCGGATAATGAATGGTGGAATTATCAACCTTATTAGATAAAGAATTACCGCCGGGGAAGGTTGACTCGGAAGAAATGAATAAGCCGTTTTTGCCGCCATTGGCATCCTCCCATAAATCCAAAGCGGTGCTGCTGGCGGTAAAATTAACCACGCTAATGGCATTTTTGACGTTATTACCCCGGTTGCCGGTGTAAGCGCGGCAGCCCTGAGCGGCGGCAGGACAAGTTTTTCCCTGTCCGGGGATAGCCATATAAATACATTCACTGCTATCATTCCACCAACCGCTATGGCTTTCGCAATTGGCCTTGGCCTCGGTAAACGAGGTTTCGGTCATGGTGCGGCGATACGGGTGGCAATTATCGGAAACGGAAACAGTGCGGGATAATAAACGATAATGAATATTGCCGTTTACATCATACAATTCGCGGCAATCCGGGTTGCTAACCATATCATCCTTGGTACAGACGCCAAAATCATAACGATCGCGATCCGCACCGCGAGCGCTCGTTGGATCATTGCAAACGGCATTGCCCGAAGCGTTATAAGCCAAATTAACGCAAGGAGCGCTGCCATTGCCAACGCCGGCCGTTTCTGGGTCGCTGGCGATCTGTGATTTCTTTAAGCTGAACGCCACCAGCTGGTAACCGGTGATATCGGAACCCTCCCAAGTATAATAAGCGCCGTCATCAACCGATGGTTTCTGGCAGGCCTGGATTTGACTATAATATTCTTTCTGCTCCCCGCCCTGGCCGGCAACGTCAAGATTGGTGAATTCATCGCAACCGGCATAACTGGCAGAACAAGTCTTGAGTTTGTTGTCGGCGATGAACTGCCTGAAAGCTTGATTGATAAAACTGGTCTCTTCTTGATTGTATAACTGATAGCCGGCGCATTCCTTAGGACAAGCATCAAAATCCTGCGCCACACCCGGTATTGACGGGTCACCATTAAGGGGGCGATATAATTCACAACCGACTTCTTGCGGCGTACAAACACCGGAATACAGGGCGCAATTGGCATTCTTATTCTTTAAGACGCCAGTTAGCTCCTGTTGATTTTGGGGCCATTGCAAGCCGGCAAGATCCGGATAAGCATCATAACAACTAAAGTAACTGGGGGCCTTCTTAAGGTAAGCCACTTGTTCAATCGGCCGGGTTGAAGGATTATAATCGCTATAATTACTGGGATAAGTAGCATTAAAAGAAATCGCCTCAACCTTGGCATTATCAATAATCGCCTCCTGGCCGGCCGATCCGGTGGAGAACCACAATTCCAGTTTAGCGGCGTTATCCGGCGCCTTAAATTTACAGAAAAACCGACTGGAAGTGGCAAAGGAAGTCGGAGTAAACTTCAAAGCCAATGTTTGCGGGACACTGCCATCCTTGTCTCTGGCCCAGTCGCAAGTCGCCGAAGAAGTGGCTACCTGCAAAACGGCTCCGGCCTTGGATTTGAATCTCAAAAAAGTCTCAATCGGAACTGCCTGGTCAACGGAAGCTTGATAACCGTCAATAGCCAAAAAATAATATTGGCCGGGAGTAACTTGGATTGCCTTATTAACATTAGCGCTATCCAAACCACTTAAATAGCCGATCTTGGCTCTGGTGTTATCTGCCAAGGTCAGATTGCTCCAATCATATAAAGTGCCGTCAAAGCCGCCGTTAATGACAACATTACCGCCCAAATTTGATTTAGTGCGGATGAATTGGCTGCAGCCGTCGCTTAAAGACGAGCAAGTCTGAGCATCACGATCAAAATACATTTCAGTTGCGCCCTCGCGCGAAGAAACAAGGACTGATACGGCGCCGACGCCGCAAGCAGTACTGATGGGATAAAATTCAAAATCATCAAGATATAAATCGGCGTAAACCCCGGCAGGATTGCGCGCCACCAAAATCACCCGTTCATTGTCGCCGGAATTAAAATTCAAATTAGCTTCGCGCCAACCGGAGGAACCGCTGGTCAATTGCAAATTATTCAATAAGGAAGGCCATAATGAGCTGTCTTGATCAAAAGACGTAAAGTCTTTGCTATCGGCCCGCACTTCCACATTAACATTGCCGTTAATAGACCCTTTATAATAAAATCTAACATTATAATTGGTGTTCTTCTCTACCGGTATAGCCGGCTCGTAACTGATCAGATCGGCCGGAGCATAAAGCGTCTTAATAAAAAGCGCGGCGGCGCCACTGTGTTTTTCGGTGGTAACGCGAAGATGGCGATTGTTGTTGTCAATAAACGCCAAAGTCCAAGAAGCGGCTTTCCAGCTTTCCTGGCTGTTAAGCAACGCTTCCAAACCGAGATTCGGCTTGTTTATCACTTCGGCAGTATAGACATCGGGGAATAATTTAGCGTCATTGCATAACCGCAATTGGCAAGACACGCCATTGTCCGGAACATTGCAGAAAGGATTCTGAGGGATATAACTGGCCTGATCTGCGGCTTCGGAATACTGGAAACTGCAATAATTGCCGCCGGTAGTCTGATGGAAAACGCAACCTTTGCCCGTGACATCCAATTTACACATGTCCGAGGAGCAGGGCGAAGCCAATCGCAAACGCGAATTGGCGCTGACTTGATGGCCGGCCTGCACCCACCAATCCTTATCGCTTCTGTTGAAAGTTATTATTTGATTGATAGTCTCAGGCGGAGCAAGTTGCGTACCGCTGCCCAAATTAGTCCAAGTCTGACTGGACGGATTGTAATTGATGGCATACCAACGACAACCGGCCACTTGCGCATTGCAATTTCTAAAATCCAAGGTATTGGTTAAATAAGAAGAGGCATTGCCGGCGCGCGAAGCGTAGGTCTGGCAGGAATTGACTCTGGCCGGACAAGTCTTCCCCAAATCCCAAACGCGACGCTCTTCATTGCAATAGCCATAAGCCAAGCAAGCGCCGTTCTCATCCTCTTGCAGACATTGTTGCTCGTCGGAACAGTATTCCAAGCGGCCGATGGTTCCGCTTTGATCGTCTTTATTCAGATTAAGAGCGCCGTAACCTTGGCGGCGACAACTGGTTTCATACGCTTTCAGCGTCCAGTAAGGGTCAACCATCCCCTTAAAGTTATTGGTGGTGCAACCGTTTTTGCCTATGCCTTCATAACAATTGATCAATTCGCCCAGAGTATATTCGCGATTACTGTTAGAATTCTTAATAAAATTAGCGGCTTCTTCCCAACCCACCGGTACGATGCGGTATTGGCGTAAAACCAAAATAGAACGGTAAGGAATGGCTGTCTGCAAGGAGTTGGACTGTTCTGATCGAGGAGAAAAAACCCGGTTCTTGATTTGATCAGGCAGATCAATCACATAGGTTTTGCTTTTAACCGCTTGGGCCAAAGAATCATCCATGACGCAGTCCATTGGTCCGGGATTAGTTTTGGCTGAGTCATCGCAAGAAGAAAGCTCAACTATTAAATCAACCTTCCCGCCTTGCTGGCCCTGGCTGCCGGAAATGGCGTTATTTATTCTTTCTTCAGCCCCCTTAGTGCCTTCAGTAATTATCGGACTGGCCGAAGGATTAAACAAAGCGGTCAAGGCGCCGGAAAGTATGCTGGAACCTTGACTGGCCAGAGAATTGGAACTACCGCCGGATGAACCGCCGGATGATGATTGCGTCAAAGAAAACAAGCCCTCTTTTAATAACCCTAACGATTCGGCTACGACCGTATCCATGAATTCAAACGGCACAGCCATAGCTGTTTCCGTCCAAGTAATAGCGTATTGCGAGTTGCCTTTTTTCAACATGGCATCAGCCATCATTTCATGAAGCATGGTGCCGGGAGTAAGGATTTTACCATTAAAGGTTGCCTTGCTCAGCCAACCCTGATTGGTGCTGGCTTCATAAGTTTTGGCTTTGATCTGCTGATTAACCGCCGCATCGCGCAAATCCAAAGCTAACAATGAAGCGGTGATATCATTTTCTCCGGGGCGCAAGGCCAAGGTGTACTCTAAGGGAAAATTTAGATTAGTTACGGCCTCTTGCCAATTGGTCATGATTTCGGAAAAAGTACACCTGACACGGGGAGTCGTCTGGCCTAATTGAATATTAATCAATAGCCGTACCTGCAAATCAGGCTGGCAGATATCCACGCCGTAATGCTGGCTGAAGTTATCAATAAAATCACCCAAAGCCGAGTCGGCGGCATTAAGCAGATAGGCATTCCATCCTTCGGTAATATAGGCCGGCTTCTGACCCTTAAGCGCGGTAAAAGCGATCTTGGTGGCTTCACGCGTCACGCTTCTAAGCAAGGTATCCAAGGCTTTAGAGGCGGAACTACTCAGGGCGGATAAAAATTTCCTCCGCCTTTCATCGTTCTTCACTTTTCTAATTTCTGACTTCAAATCGGCTTCAATTTGGTCTCCCGTGCTGGCATCGGAAATATACTTATTACAAACGGTCTGAGCTTCAGTTAAAGCGCTAAGTTTGGCGCCGCATTCAAATGCCGTACAAGGTATGGCCAATGCTGCTGTTTTCAATTCTTGGCACATTGCTAAAGCTGTCTTGGCAGGAACACCGGCTTCCGCTTCAGCTTCCGCTTCAGCTAAATCTATTTTTGATTGAGCTAATTGTTCATCAAAAGCCGCCTGGGGATCAACTTGAGCTAAGACATTTAAAGGGTAAAGAATCCACAAGCAACAAAAAACTACTCCCAATAAAACCATCGGGCCATAAAATCTTACACGATTATACTTATTCAGATTTAAAAGCATAATTATTTTAAGTTGAAGTTGCTGTTGAAGAAACTATGCGCTTTTCTAATTGGCTGATGAACACCTGTTTCAATTCATCATCGCCAATGGTGTCCAAAATAACGCTATCACCGCCGGATTTAATCAGGATCTGCCTGATTTGCGCGCCGGACAGCTGTTTAAAATCAGCCATAGTGGTAACGCCGAATGACTCCAAATTAACATTGGCCCAACCGCTCGTAGCGGTAGCTAAAGCATCAACGGTCAAATCTGTTTGGTTAACTAAAGCATCATCAACGCCCAAATCTCCGCCAATGGCGTAAGAAGAAAAAACTGTCGGATCAATCAGGCCGTATTGCTGCAATTGTTGCGCCATAGTCGGATTATTCTGCAAATATTGAGCAAAAGTCTGCATTAATTCATCATCGGTGGTATCGGCCAGATCCTGATCGCTAATGCCGCTGCTTTTTAGCATCTGTCTGATAATATCCGGAGTCAAAGCCGAATAATTGTTGGTCTGGCCGGCAGTTGCCGTTAGGGGCGCCGAATCAGTGGAACCGGATGGCAAGACGCCGGTATCGGAAGGGCTGGCAGTAGAATCCATGGTAGGCAATCCCGTACATTTTTGGCCTTGCGGACAGTTCGGATCAGTCCCCCTATCCACCTCAATTTTATCGTTAAGGCCGTCGGAATCGCTGTCTTTAAGATAGGGACTGGTATGATAAACGCTTAATTCAAGATTATCAGCCAGGCCATCGGCGTCGGTATCGCGGGTCATCATGTCCCTTATTTGCGCTTGTTGCAAAGCTAACCTCTCCGCGCGGGATTTATTACCGGCCTTAACTATATCTTGAAAAGGATTTTGGCTGGCGAAAAAAAACTGCCAAAAACCAAAAACAAGGGCCATTAACCCGATTGCCGCGATTAAAACTGTATGCATTTTTTCCTTGCCGGTAAGCGATTTACCTAAGCTTGAGTCATTGCCTGAAGCGGGGGTATCGCCCACTTCCAGATTCTTCAAGTAATCAGCTTCTTTATCTTCACTTATCGGCCGGGGTTGTTCACTACCTTCCATTAGAGGTGTGGATAAGTTATGTATTAATTATACCACAAAATCGTTTTCGTAAAAAGATTTATACTAGAACATTTAAAGAATGAATAAATCAAGGAAACGAAAAAACAACAATCACCCGTTTTGTTGCCTTACTGTTTGAGCATTATCTCGTTTGGTTATTTGATTGCTTCCGCCAATTCAAGCCAGTCATCAACGCTTAAATCTTGGGCGCGGATTTTCTCATCCAATCCCAGTCCGATCAAAATTGAACGCACCTGCTTTTCCGGCAAAGGCAATCCCCCGGCTAAGTTATTCTTCATTTGTTTTCTTTTGGCGGCGAAACCGATGCGCGCCAAACGAAAAACCTGTTTAGCTTGAGCCGGCGTTTGTCGCTTTAATTTTATCCGGACCACCGCCGAATCCACTGCCGGCACGGGCCAGAAACATCCGCGGCCGACTTCAAACAATATTTGCGGTTCGCCAAAAAGCTGAGCCGATAAACTTAATAAAGACATTTCTCCCGGCTTGGCTATCAGCCTTTTCGCCACTTCTTTCTGCAACATCAGGATCATTTCCGTCGGCTTTGGCCCGGTTTCCAAAAATAACCTCAAAAATGCCGCCGTAATGGAGTATGGCAAATTGGCAACGATACGATAAGAAAAATCCGTAAATCCTTCAGCCGCCAAATTGACCCGCAGGATATCGCCGGCAATCAAATCAACTTGAGGAAAATTAGTTTTTATATAAGAAATAATCTTCTGATCTAACTCTACTGCGACCAGGTTGTCAGTGGCTTTGGCCAACTCTTCGGTCAGAACGCCCAAGCCCGGCCCAACCTCTAAAATTCTTTCTTTCGGCTTAATGGCGGCGGCGGCGATGATTTTTTTAACAATATTGGCATCAATTAAAAAATTCTGCCCCTTGGATTTGGACGGCTTGATATCATACTGCCGGCACAAAGATTTAACATCAATCATAAACGATAAAACAAATAGAATAAAGTAAACATCGCGCCGACAATAAACATCGTATTCCAGCCCGGCGCCACCAATTGCAGGGCCAGGAAACAAATAATCATGGCCGCTATCTTGCCTAAAACCAAAGTCATCTCAAAAAACACAATGGAGTTCATCACCGAACCGTCCCTGGCATCCTTATAAACAAAAGCGGTAATCGGCACGGCCAAAGAATCCTTGGAGATGCGGGAAAAAACATCCAAAAGCAACACTCCCCAGGGCAAGCGCGTTACTAACTTAAGCAACCAGCTAAAAAAATAAAAGACGATGCCGTAGCCTAAAATTTGCTGGCGAGGACTTTTGTCCGTCCAACGGCCGATAAACAATAAAACAACCAAAGAAATCAAAGTTGAAATCGCTGAGAAAATGCCAAGATTAAGATAGGTGCCGACTACCAAAAAAACAAAAATCGGCCAAATCGTCAAAATTATCCATTCCTCGCCAAAACCCAAATTAGCCCAAAGCCTAAGCCGGTTTTCTTTGGCAAAAATACGCTTAAAAGCTTCGCGATAGCTGAACGGCTTAGGATCAAACTTCTCCTTGGTAATCAGCATGGGGACATTAGAAACCAGGATGAGTATGGCGGTAACTACAAACAACACTTTAAAACCATAAAATTGCACGATCAAACCGCCAACTAAAGGAGAGATAACATAAACAATATTCAAAATAACGTACAAATTGCTGATTGCCCTGCCCTGTTCGCCGTCGGAAGAGAATTTGGCAAAATTGGAATGGTAAGACGGCCAATAAAGCGCTTTAAAAATAATATAGGGTATGGTCGCCAGCCAAACCGCCGGCGCAAAACGATTGGCGGAAAACAACAAAAAATACATTAACACGATGAAGGGCGTAGACAAAGCAATGGAATTTTCATAGCCGAAACGACGGGCAAATTTGGCGCCGAAAGGCACCAGGAAAAAGTACGGGATATAAACCAAGAGATAAAAAAAGATAATTAACTCTAATGTCTTCTGCAAGTTATGGGTCTGTGAGAAAAAAATATACAAAAATACCGGTTCAAAAATACTGACCATGCAAGCGGCGAAATCCAAAATAATGGAAGAAGCGTAAAGTTCCTTCACCTGGCGGGTCAACCGATGGGCAAAAAATGATGACAGGACGTTGAGCGGATTACGGCTCATGATCTTCTGATTAGTTTATAAAAAAAATATAATAACGGATTGACAATCAAGTCATAAGCTCCGACATATTGAGTTAAAGGACGCTGAGGGGCGAAGCCGACTTTGAATCTGGTTACGCCGGGCCAACGGTCGGGATCGGCGCCGAAAAAATCATAATATTTGCAACCGCGATTCTGCGCTTCTTTGATCATTTCCCATTGCAACAAATACGGCGCCATTTTTTCTCGGGCCTCATAAGCTGAAGCGCCGTGCAAGTAATAGCACCAATCGCCATAAAACGCCATAATGGCGGCGGCCACGGCTTGGCCTTCGGCTCGAGCAAAAACTAATGTTATTTCCGGCCGTTCCAGCATTCTGCGATAATAATTTTCCGAGTGCGCGGCAATATTATCGCGTTTGGCCGTTTGTTTCATTAAGGCCATAAACTCGCCTAAGTCTTCCTGCGGTTTGGCGCCGGTTGCTATTTTTATGCCATGCTTCTGCGCCACTTTTATATTGTAACGCGTCTTGGGCTTCATGGCCTTAAGCAAATTCTCTGCGGCTTCGGTTAAATCCAAAACCAAAGTGCTGCGCGGCTGGACTTGTCCGCCAAACCTTAATTTATTAGCCGCCAAGACATCCGCCTCTTCCCAGGCCGGGTCCATTCTGATAAAAATCGCTTTTTCCGTTTCGGCTAATTCTTTCAAGCCCGATAAAACATTGGCAAAAATTTGCGGCTTAAGGCCGGTCGTCTGTCCGACTGCTAAGCAAGCTTTAGCTTCTATTATCGGCCCCCGAGGCAGATAAAAATAATTAAAACCGCCGGGCAATGGCTGGCGGACAACCAAAGCCACGGCCCTGATTTCAGTCCCGTCCATCCAGGCCAAACGCCAAATTTTTCGGCCGTAAGATTGTTGGAATTCTCCCCAACCCCAGGATTGCAATAAACCGCCGTCACCGGCGTTGGCTGAGACGAATTTTTCCCAAGAATTACGATTGAGATTGAAATTTTTTTCTAATTTCATTACTTATATAATAACATAAAAATTAAAAAGCTGCGAAACGCAGCCGAATATAAAATCATTTTGTCTTGACAAAGCGACTAAAAATGTTATATGATGTTGTTTTGTCCCTAAATAACTGCTACCATATTAATATGTCTGATAAATTACCGCGAGTAGCGATCGTTGGACGGGCCAACGTCGGCAAATCAACTTTATTTAATCGCCTGATTGAACAGAATAAGGCGTTAGTTTCTTCTATTGCCGGCACCACGCGCGACCGCAACATTGGCGTAGCCGAGTGGCGCGGTATCAAATTCACCCTGGTTGACACCGGCGGCTTGGATGTGGATTTGATTGAGGGGGCGCCGGAAGAAATCGCGCTCGGTATCATTAAGCAGGCCCGACAAGCCATCAAAACCGCCAAGGTAATCGTCTTTGTCGTTGACTTAAAAACCGGCATCCTAACCTCGGACAGGGAATTAGCCAAAGCCCTGCTTCAACAGGGTCTGCGCTCAAAAATCCTGGTGGTCGGCAATAAGGCGGAAACAGCCCGCTACGAGAAACATTCAGCGGGTGTGGAAAAATTAGGCCTGGGCGAGCCATTATTTGTTTCTGCCGCTTCCGGTTCCGGCACCGGCGACCTGTTGGATGAAATTGTTAAAAAACTTCCGCCGCAAAAAATCGCCAAGCCGGATGAACGAAAACCGATCCGCGTCGCTTTATTGGGCAAACCCAATGTCGGCAAATCTTCTTTGCTCAATTCCATTTTGGGCGAAGAAAGAGTCATTGTCAGTCCTCTGCCCCACACTACCCGCGAAGCGCACGATACTGAATTTGAATACCATGATCACAAATTCGTCATCATTGACACTGCCGGATTGCGAAAAAAGGCCAGGGTAGAAGGCGGACTGGAAAGAAAATCGGTTGATAAATCGCTTAAAGCGCTGGCCGAATGCGATGTGGCCGTCCTGGTTACCGAAGCGGACAAAAAAATAGACGTGCAGGATAAAAAAATAACCCAGGCCATCTTAGAGTCCGGCAAATCGGTGATTATCGTAGCCAATAAATGGGATCTGATCGGCGACAAGGACACGGCGACAATTGATAAATTCGTGGATTACTATCATTTGTCTTTTCCTTACCTGTGGTGGGCGCCCTTGATTTTCGTTTCCGCCAAAGAACACCTGCGCAGCAAAAAAATCTTGGATGTCATCCTGGAAATAATCGCCTCGCGCTCCGTGGAGATTTCCGATTCGCGCCTGGATAAATTTTTAAAATCCAAAATCAAACAACATCGGCCGAGCCGCGGCAAAGGATTGAAAAACCCCTACATCTACAGCATTCGCCAAAGCGGAGTCAACCCGCCGCGCTTTATTATCAATGTCAACGACCCGGCAACTCTGCACTTCTCTTATTTGCGCTTCCTGCAAAATAACTTGCGCGACACCTTCAAAATCATCGGCACGCCGATTCAAATTGAAATGAGAAAGTGGCAGGGCGGCAAAATTAAAAGTTAATTGATGCTATCGCCTCTTACCAATTATTTATGAAACTAATAGTCGGCCTGGGCAATCCCGGCAAAAAATACGAGTCTACCTGGCATAATCTGGGCTGGTTGGCTGTTGAAAATTTTCGACAGTTAACGGATCTGCCGAAACTGAAAAAATCAACCAAATTCCAAGCGGAAATCAGCGCCGGTGAGATCAATGGCGAAAAGGCCGTCTTGGCCCGGCCGCTGACCTACATGAATAATTCCGGAATCAGCGTGAGCGCTCTGGCCAAATTCTATAAAATAAAAATTGAAGACATTATCGTTATCCACGATGATAAAGACTTAGCTTTGGGCCGGTTGCGCTTATCGCAAGACTCTTCAGCCGGAGGCCATAACGGCGTCAAATCAATCATTGAACGCTTAGGCGGCCAGAAATTCTTGCGCGTCCGCTTAGGCGTCAAAACGCCGCTTCTGGACCGAGTTTCCACCGCCGATTATGTCTTGATGAAATGGGCTAAAGATGAAAAAACGGCGGTTAAAGAACAAACAAAAAAAGCCGCGACTGCGACTCTAAGCATTCTTACCGACGGCTTAACCAAAGCGATGAATCAATATAATTAAATGACGGCCATGATACTGTCTGCCAATAAGCGAGAATTATCAGGAGGGGGACAATAATCGCTAGTTAACAGACAGGATTATAACCGTCATTCGCTGTTTTGGGCCCAAATAACGGCCAACTGTTTTACGACCCCATCTTAACAAATAACTCCGAACCCGTCAAGGCTTTGGGGTAAAAATTAATAAGCCGTTATTTTTTTAATTTTAACTTTCTTTATCAGCCATGATTAACGCGCCCTATTTAATAGCTCTGTCACAAATAAGCTTCTTAGGCCCCTCGCGCCTAAAACGGCTGATTGAATTCTTCCCCGATCTTAAGGACGCCTGGATCGCCAAATTCCCTGAACTTTTAGCCGCGGGATTTAACGAAAAGGAAGCGACGGATATAATTTTAAAACGCCAAGAAATAAATCCGGAACAGGAGCTAAAACAATTAGAACGGGCCGGCATTAAATTCATAACCTCTGCTGAGGCCAATTACCCAAGGCTTCTGAAGGAAATTTATAATGCTCCGCCGCTGCTATACTATCGCGGTAATATTGAGTGCCTTGGCGCCTCTTGCTTGGGCGTGGTCGGCGCCAGAAAACATACGGCCTATGGCCAGCAAGCGACAGAAAAAATAGTCGCCGGCATTGCTCAGGCCGGAATCACGGTGATCTCCGGCTTAGCCTTGGGAATTGACGCTTTGGCGCATAAAATAACTTTAGATCAAGGAGGACTGACAGCGGCCGTATTGGGATCGGATTTAAGCTGGGATAATATCGGACCTAAAGCCAACTTTCATTTAGCTGAAAAAATCTTGGCCTCCGCCGGCTGTTTGGTTTCGGAGTTTCCTTTGGGCGTCAGCGCCAACCGCACAACCTTTCCTCAACGCAACCGCCTGATTTCCGGCTTGTCTTCCGGCGTATTGGTTATTGAAGCGGGCGAAAGTTCCGGCTCGCTGATTACCGCCAATTACGCCTTGGAACAAAACCGCGACGTTTTTGCCGTGCCCGGAAGCATCTTCAGTCCCTGTTCCGCGGGCACCAACAATCTAATCAAAAAGGGAGCCAAATCAATAACTGAACCCGCTGAAATAATTGAGGAGTACGGCTGGCAAAAATTGCCTAAAATAACAGTAATCGCCCCGGAAAACAAACCGACTGAAGCGGAAAAAGAAATCCTGGAATACCTCTCGGCTGAACCGCTCCACCTTGACAAAATCGTCCAAGTGTGTAATATTAGGGTTAATACTCTCTCATCCTTGCTTATGATAATGTCAATAAAAGGACTAGTGAAAGACCTTGGCGGGGGTAATTATATCAGGATATAGGTTATGAATTCCGTAAAGCCGAAAATTAAAAAATTATTTTTAATGACTCCGGGCCTTAATGACTTTCTAAACTTATAATTTTTATCTTTTAACTTAATCAATCCGCGCCACCATTAATTTCTCTTATGCCTCATAAACTTCTCATCGTTGAGTCCCCGGCCAAAGCCAAAACCATTGCCAAGTATCTGAATAACGAATACACGGTCAAGGCCTCGGTCGGACACATTCGCGATCTGCCGAAATCAAATAAAAACGCCATTGATATCAAGGGCGGATTCGTGCCGCATTACGAGGTTGTTCCCGGCAAAGAAAAAATTGTCAGCGAATTGAAAAGCTTGGCGCATAAAGCCGACGAAGTGGTATTGGCTACCGATCCGGACCGCGAAGGAGAAGCGATCGCCTGGCATATCAAGGAGGCTATCGGCTTAAAGCACCCCAAAAGAATCGTCTTTCATGAGATTACCAAAGAAGCCGTACAGGAAGCCATCAAGCACCCGCGCGAGATTGACGAGAACCTAAAAGAGGCGCAAGAGGCGCGCCGCGTCCTTGATCGCTTGTTCGGTTACGATCTCAGCGCCCTAATCTGGCAAAAAGTCCGCTACGGCTTATCCGCCGGCCGCGTGCAATCCCCGGCTCTGCGTATCCTAACGGAAAAAGAAAAAGAAATCCGCGCTTTCGTGCCGGAAACCTATTTTGTTTTGGAAGCTGATTTTGAAACGCCGCAAAATGACAAGCTAAAATTCAAATGCAGCGAACAGCCCAAAACAGCCGAGGACTCGGAAGACATCCTGGCTAAAGCCAAAAAAGCGGATTGGCAAGTCAAAGCCGTGGAAGAAAACGAGGCCACCCGCCGCGCCAAAGCGCCGTTTACCACCTCAACATTGCAACAATCATCCTCTTCGCGCCTGGGCTATTCGCCCAGCCAGACCATGCGTTTGGCGCAGAAACTCTACGAAGCCGGCCATATTACTTACATGCGTACCGATTCCACCACTTTGAGCGGCCAGGCCATGAAAGAAATCAATAGTTTTATTATAGAAAAATTCGGCAAGGAATACGCTAAACCGCAAAAATTCTTAGCTAAAAGCAAAAACGCGCAAGAAGCGCACGAGGCTGTCCGTCCGACGCATTTTTCGGTCACCGAAGCCGGACATACGCCGCAAGAGAAGCGACTCTATCAATTGATTTGGCAAAGGACTGTCGCCTGCCAAATGGCCGACGCCAAAACCCTGAAAACCAAAGCTATTGCCAGCGCTAAAAACGAAACGGAAATGCCGGAATTTGTCGCCGAAGGCAGCCGTATTACTTTTGCCGGCTGGCTGAAGGCCGATCCCAAGGCCCGAGGCGAAGAAGTGGAATTGCCCAAAATGACCGCCGGCGAAAAATTAAAGCTGTTGGATATCCTGGCCGAAGAAAAGCAAACCGAACCGCCGCATCGCTACACCGAGGCCGGCTTAGTCAAGGAATTGGAAAAACGCGGCATCGGCCGTCCTTCCACCTATGCCTCCATTATTGACACCGTTATCAAGCGCGGTTACGTCACCAAAGAGCAAAAATCGCTCAAGGTAACCGAGATCGGCGAACTGGTTGATGATTTTCTGGAAAAATATTTCGGCGATTATATCTCCGACACTTTTACCGCGGAAATGGAAAATCAACTGGATGAAATCGCCCGAGGCCAGGACACTTACATCAAAACCTTGAAAGATTTTTACGGCCCCTTTACTGAAGCGGTCAAGAGCAAAAAGTCCATTCCCAAGATTACCGACTTAGGCGATGCGCCGGCCGATATCAAATGCCCGGAATGCGGAGCAAAAATGAAAATCAAACTGGGACGCGGCGGCAAATTCTATTCCTGCGAACGGTTCCCCGATTGCCAGGGCGCCTTGACTATGGAGGGAAAAGTATTGGAACCGCCCAAAGATACGGGTGAAATCTGCCCCAAATGCGGCAAAGGCAAACTGATTGAACGCGAAGGCAAATACGGCAAATTCATCGCTTGCTCCAATTATCCCAAATGCAAATTCATCAAAAAAGACGAGGCAGCCGAAGCGGAACGAATGAAGGCCGCCGATACCGGCGTGCAATGCCCGGAATGCAAAAAAGGCACGATGATAGAAAAACGCGGACGCTACGGAGTTTTCTACGGTTGCAGCAATTATCCCGACTGCAAAAACATCGTCAAAGCCAAGCCCACGGGCGAACTCTGCCCGCAATGCGGTAAACTGATGATGGCGGGAACCAAAACGATCCCCGAAAGGTGCTCGGACAAGAACTGCCCCAACCATAATCCGCAAAAACTCAAAAAATAATATTTGTTACGTAGCCTGCTACGTAGCAAGCAGAATCCCGCCGGACGGCGGGATTTTTTAAAAAAGACGCGCCAAAATTTAAGGCGACTTTACCTAATTTATGGAATACGTACTATCATCACCTTGGGGATGACGATGAATAAAAGCTCATTTTAGGTGATTATTTACAATCGCCAATACCCGTTAGACAGCCGACTATTTATTGTTTATAATAAGTCTACACCAATATGGCCATTCTTAATCCGCAAAAAGAGTTTGATAAACTGCTAAAAACCGTTCAAGAAAAACAAATCGGCGGGGATTTGGATATGTTAAAGCTGGCTTATGATTTCGCCTTTGAGGCCCATAAAGGACAAGTGCGCGCCTCCGGCAATCCTTACATTATCCATCCGCTGGCAACCGCCCAAAAATTAGCGGAGATGAATTTTGATTTGACGACGATTATTGCCGGCCTGCTTCATGACGTTCCCGAAGATACCGAGGTGACGCTTTCAGAAATAGAAAAAAATTTCGGCCCGGAAGTCTCCCGATTGGTTGAGGGCATCACCAAATTGGGCAAACTCAAATACCGCGGCATGGAACGCTACGCCGAGAATCTGCGCAAGATGTTCGTAGCCATGTCTGACGACATCAGGGTCATCCTGATCAAATTCGCCGATCGGTTGCATAACCTGAAGACCTTGGACGCTCTGCCGCCGGACAAACGCTTCCGCATCGCCAAAGAAACCCTGGAAATTTACGCGCCGATTGCCGATCGCCTGGCGATCGGACAAATCAAAGGCGAATTGGAGGATCTGTCTTTCCCTTATGTTTATCCTGAAGACTACAAATGGATTACTGCGATCATTCCGCGCGAATACAAAATCAAAGAAAAATACTTGCAAGAGGTCAAAGACAAGGTTAGGAAAAAATTAGCGGAAGAGGGCATCACGATTGATGAGATTTCCATTCAGGGCCGTACCAAGCATCTTTACTCGCTGTACAAGAAACTTTTACGGCCGCATATTAATCGCGACCTGTCCAAAATCTACGATCTGATCGCTTTGCGTTTGATTGTGCCGACAGTTACCGATTGTTACAGCGCTTTGGGAGTCCTGCACAGCATTTACCGACCCATGCCCGGACGCATCAAGGATTACATCGCCAATCCCAAACCCAACGGCTACCAATCATTGCACACCACCGTCTTCACTGATGACGGAGAAATCGTAGAATTCCAAATCCGCACCAGAAAAATGCACGAGCAGGCTGAATACGGAATCGCCGCTCACTGGAGTTACAAAGAAAGCGGGGGCAAAACCGCGAACACTAATTTAAAATGGCTGAACGAACTGGTGGAGTGGCAAAAAAAGGTCAAAGATAACGATCAATTCCTGCAAACCGTCAAACTGGATGTCTTTCAAAACCGCATTTTCGTTTTCACGCCTCACGGCGATGTCATTGATTTGCCGGAAGGCGCTACGCCGGTTGATTTTGCTTATCACGTCCACAGCTCCCTGGGCGACAAATGCGTCGGCGCCAGGGTCAATGACCAATTGGTCAGCTTGGGGCATCAGCTCAAATCCGGCGATATCGTAGAAATCATTACCGACAAAAACCGCAAAACCCCCAACGCCGACTGGATGGAAACAGTCAAGACCTCCATGGCCAAAGGCAAAATCAGGGCGGCCATCAATAAGCTAAAAAAATAAAAGACCGCGGAAGCGGCCTTTTATGATATTGAAATCTTTTATGCCATTAAAATCAAGAGATCTTGTTGACCAAGCTGCGCAATTCTTCATTGGAAAAAAATTTAATGGTGATCTGGCCCACCCCGCCGTGGCGCCTAATCTCTACCTTGGTGCCCAAAGCCGAAGCCACATCTTCCTCCATTTGCTTTGCCTCCGGATCAAATGATATTTTGCGCAAATTCCTCTTGACGACAATCACCTTCGCCGCTCTTTCGGCTTCGCGCACGCTCATCTTGTTCTCCAATATTCGCTGTAAGCCGTCAAATTGCTCGTCTTGAGGCAGGCCGGCCAAGGTGCGCGCATGCCCTTCGGACAAACGGCCGTCAACGATCGCTTCTTTGACTTCCGGTATCAGATTCAACAAACGCAAACTGTTAGCCACCGCTGAAGTGCTTTTGCCGACTTTTTTGGCCAACTCCACCCGGCTGAGATTAAATTCATCCTCTAATTTCTTATAGGCCATGGCCACCTCCAACGAATTCAAATCTTCGCGTTGCAAGTTCTCAATCAAAGCCAGCTCCATTTTCTTCTGTTCGCTTACCTCCCTGATGATTGACGGCACGGTTTTTAATCCGGCCAGCTTGGCGGCTTTAAGGCGGCGTTCGCCGGCAATCAGTTCGTAATCATCGCCCTTCTTGGTTACGATCAACGGTTGGATGATACCATGTTCCCTGATGGACTCGGCTAAATCGTTTAAAGCATCAACATCAAAGCTTTGCCGCGGTTGATGCGGATTAGGCAGTATTTTCTCTACCAGCAACTGATTGATTCGCTCGTGGCTTTCAATCACCTCTTTAATTGTCGGATCAATCAAGCCGATGTTATTGTCGATCTTTTTGCCGGCGGGTATGAGCGAACCCAAGCCGCGGCCTAAGCCGGAAGGACGGGTGGACATATATATTTTTATTTTATTTTATATTGTCATTCCCGCGTACCTTGCCTACCGACAGGCAGGGGCGGGAATCCAGGTTTTCTTGTCGTCCTGATCGTAATGAGGGATCTAAAGTTAAATTCAAATTTATTTCTGATACCTTTCTCTATGAGAAAGGTATCTCCAAAGAGTCGCGAGCGAAGCATAAATCATGGCCTCTTGTCATTCTGAGCAAAGCGAAGAATCTCAGGTTTAAACTTTAGATCCTTCGTTTTCGCTCCCGCCTCGCTTCCGCTTCACTCGGGATGACGAAAAGGAAACTGAATCTAATTCTTGAATTCTCTGGTCGTTCCCGCATAAAGTCGCGCAAGATTTTGTTATGCTCGCACATTGGAAACAAATTTGAAACAACTTCAATTATTCTCGGTCAAATACACAAATTCGCGCGCCAAACGCTCGTAAGCCTTAGCGCCCTTGGACTTGGGATCATAGCTCAAGATGGTTTTGCCATGGCTCGGCGCCTCCGACAAACGCACGCTGCGCGGAATGACCGTACGGAAAATCTGGTTGGGAAAATAATTGTACAGCTCGCTCAGCACATCATTGGCCAGTTTGAAACGGCTGTCATACATGGTTAGGACTACGCCTAAGATATCCAATTCCGGTTTGAGATTTTCGCGGATCAAGCCGATGGTATCAACCAATTGGCCCAATCCCTCCAAGGCAAAATATTCCGCCTGCACCGGAATCATCAATTTATCAGCGGCGGTCAAGCCGTTTAAGGTCAGAAGTCCCAAAGAAGGGGGGCAATCTATGATGATATAATCGTAGTTGTTTTTGACCTCCAATAGATTATCATACAAGCGGAATTCGCGGCGATCCAAATTGACAAACTCCACATTGGCGCCGGCCAGCGAGGTGGTGGAAGGAGCCAAATGATAATTATCATGGCCGGTCTCTACGGCCACATCGGAGAAAGAATACGGCCCGGTCAAAACTTCATACACGCCGCGGTCTAAATTTTTGGCCACGCCCAAATGCGAAGTGGCATTGGATTGAGGATCAAGATCAACCAAAAGCACGCGTTTGCCCAAATGGCTTAAAAACGCGGCTAAATTAACGGAGGTGGTGGTCTTTCCGACTCCGCCTTTTTGATTGACAACGGAAATTACTTGTCCCATAACGGATTAATTATAACATAAAATTATCAACGAAGCAAAATCAAACAAAAATAAAAGCCAGCCTAACGCTGACGTTTCATTTCAGTAGCAGGGGGCGGATTTGAACCGCCGACCAAAGGCTTATGAGTCCTCTGCTCTACCACTGAGCTACCCTGCCAAAACATGGCATATGGCTAATGGCATATAACTTATGGTTTAATTATTAACTATAAGCTATGTGCCATTTGCTATGCGCTATCTGTTGACTGGCTCGGTTGTGAACCAGCCAATATCAAGTATTATAAGGTATTTTGAGGAATTTGTCAAAGGCCGGTTTGAGGCCTCTTGGTCTAGGGGAAAATGCGACAAATGCGACAGTACTTTGGCACTTCCAATTTTATAATTCTGAAGGGTTAAATGAGACAAATGAGACACCTATAGTGTGTTTTGAAAATAGTATCAAAAGCACGTTTTATGTTTAATTTTAGATTAAAATTTGATGAGACAGCCCGATGATGATTGTCTCATTTGCTAAATGCGATTTTTGCCAGCTCTTGACAGAATTTGAGCTTACATTTATGATTAAACATCTAGTTGTATTTGCGCTACTACCAAATTATTTGTTATAATATAGTCAACCTATGAATATTCCCCTAGTAAAATTAAAAGCAATCCTTTTGTACTTCGGGACATTTACTGAACAACGTTTTCTCGGCAAGGTAAAACTCATGAAGTTATTCTACTTCTTGGATTTTATGCATGTCAAAAAATTCGGTTCTCCGGTAACTTACGATAATTATATCAAACTAGAGCATGGGCCCATTCCCTCTGCAATAAAGAACATGGTAGACACTGCGGAGGATGATGTGGATAATTCAGTCTTGTCTGATACTATAAAAATTGAAATGGCTGACGGAGAAGGAATCCATAGAATTGTCGCTCTAAGAAAGTTCACTGAAAATGACAAAAAATATTTCACGCCGACAGAAATTAATATACTGGAAACCGTAGTAGAAAGATTTGGTAGCAAGAATACGAAGTTCATCGAAGACGCCTCTCACAATGAAGCCCCCTGGAAAGAGACTTCATTTATGGATTCAATTCCGTATTGGCTGGCTACGCATGATAATGACTGCCAGGTAAGCAGGGAGGAAATTGAGTTAATGTTGTCAATCTAGCCATATGGATGCTTTACTATTCGGCGATATATTTAGATTTAGGGAGGAAGAATATGTCTACCTGGCTTCAGGCGACGGAGTCGATTTTGCGGCCAGAATCCTCAATACTTTTAATACCAACCAAATAGTGGAGTTGGATAACCGAAAGGCAATGGGCCATGGCGCAAACAGGACTAATAGCAATCCGCTTTATTGCTATGTTATTTTGCAGACGGATGAATATAAGAATCAAGCAGCGCACTTCAAGGATAGCCAATATGATTCCGGCCGGCTAATGTTCGAAAAAACCGGTTCGTTATGCGCTGAAGACCAACAGGAAATCAAGAAGAAAATAATTGATCCAGCCAGTCCGATCCCATTGGGTCTTAGAGATATAATTTTAAACATGGATATATAGAAACAGATAAAAAAAGACATCCTGCGAGGGATGTTTTTTGATTAATTGACCGATAGTTAGCCATCATATATAATTAAGCTATCACCATGAAAGAAACCCTTATGCAGATCCGTCTGCCTCGGGGGTTTTTTCTTTTTGGCCGATAAACAGGTAAATATAGGCGGCTTGGAATTTTTGGCTGAGCCAGCCGTGGAATTTTTTGTAATCAATGGCAAATCCCAGCTCCTGGGCGCTGCGGTAAAGGTTATTGCCGTCGATGTAAATGTTGATTTTGGACATGAGATTATGATATCGGGCTATAAACATGACAATCAAACTAATTTATTTAACTTTAAATTCCCTAGCTTGTTCTTTTTCTGTCCTTTGCCATTTTTCAAATTCAACTGGAATACCATTTTCTCTCCAAAACTCAGCCCAATCTTTATACGCCTCAATTAGATAGGGAAATCTTCCAATTTTTCTTGCTGCACTCCTTGCATAACCATCGCTTAAATAAAAATCTCTAACCAACTTTTTTTGTGACGCCACGATTTCGCCAACATCCACGGAGGATTCAATTGTCGGCGCCTCTTGGTCTAACACCTCCCATTCATCCCATCCCTCGCTTATCAATTCATCAAGTGTTTTATCAGTATCAATAATTTCACCATTAGCATCATTATATTTTAATTTTGCAGTCCTTCCTAGAGCTGTTTCTGGGTATGGCGTTTCTGGGGCGACTCTTATATGATCAATTTCTAAAAATCTCTCTCTTTCTCCATCTCTTAATCCAAATCTTTCTGCAACTAAATCAGATAGCTCTGTTGCCGTATAAGTATTGGCATTTTCTCCCTCTTGTGACGATTCAGCTTGTCTATCAAAAATAAATTCCACTGCCTGGCGGAGAAGTTCATAATCAGAAAAAAGCTGTTTTGGAATCTCCAGTTCTAACAATACTCTTGCCTTTTGCTCGAATAATTCGTCCTGGTTTTCTCTGCCCCAAACAAAATATCCTCTAGTAAACATTCCAAGGTCGCTTGATCGTTTTAATGACCAAACAGCATTAGTATATTTTTTTATACCCTCCTGCATTAACTTCTCTCTATCAGCTTCTCCAGTCGGCCTTTTAAGGTTAACCACGTCAATGGGATTAAATGCTTCTATTCCTATTCCAATTTTAGAACAACCAGATTTTTTCATAAGCTCCAAAACCTTCTCCGCTTTTCCGCTTACTATTTCCTTTTCGTCGAAAGCTCTTGCCAGACAAAACCAGTGCACCAATTCTTTATCCTCATCGCTGAATACGCCACTTTTAATCATTTTCAAGCATAGGTCTTCGACATGCTGAATATTTTCGTTAAAAGTCAAATCTGCAAAATATACAAAATTTGTCCTATATTCAGGATCATCATGATATTTCTTTATTTCAGTGACTATCGATTTCGGATCCCTATACTTTACTGGCGTTCTATACCTACCACTGCCAGTATCCTCGCCCCAAACCATGGGAGAACTGCAAAACTCACAATTACCTGGGCAACCGCGACAGGAAGAAATCTGAATTTCACCTCTTATCTCCTTATGAGAAGGAAAACTACCAAATTGAGTACAGTCTACACTTGAAGGCACCTCCTTAACACCTTCAACCACCCCGTCATTATTTTTGACGGGAACAACGATCCTCCTATACGCTTCAGGCAATACTTCGAGTTCCTTGTTGGTCATCCTTTTTCTCGGTCTGAATTCATTTACGGCCCCATCCTCTCTATAAATAATTCCCTCAACTCCAGAAAAATCAGCTTGCCCTTCTTCAACTTTTTTCGCTAATTCTAAAATAGTTTCCTCACCCTCTCCAATAACAAAAAAATCGACTAAACTAATATTGTCTCCTAATTCTTTTTTCAATTCCTCTTCCCAGGCATTATATTTTTTACTTAAATAAACTTTATCTTTCATGGCAGATATATGATAGCCGCCGATTACAATCTTTATTTCTGGATCAGCTTCTTTAATTTTTTTAGCGATCTGCAATGCGCGGTTAAACAGCGGAGTAATAGCACTAATTCCAACCATCATACAATCTCCCTGCCTTTTAATGACTTCAGCAATATCTTCGTCAGTTATGTTTATGGGTTCTTCGCCCTCGGGAGTTCCGTCTAACGCAATCTCGATGTGTTTTCTTTTTACTGGCCTTTGATGAATTAGAGAAACATCAAAACCTCCTCGATCTTTCAAAAATCCTCCTAGTGTTTCTATGGCATATGGAGGAGCCTGATTGCCCCTTTTTGCTGGTTCTGGTGTAAAATTCATGCCACCTATGGGCTCAATTAAAATAACTCTTGATTTTGGCATATGAGAAATTAACTATTATTTCCTATATTTTACTACCTTTTAAGTCCTATTGCAAACTTAAAACTTATCAACTCTTTACCTACTCCAACCATCCTGGACTCCTCAAGAGGGTTGCGTCATCAATGTCCATAGTAATAACCAAAAACTATAGACAACAACCAAAAATCAAGGGTTTCAAGTGATTTTCAAGGCGATTTAGTGCCACTTAAGTACTGCCTTTATGCCAGAAAATCGACCGAGGCCGATGACAAGCAAGTGTTATCCATCGAATCCCAAGTCAAAGAGATGCTGGCTCTGGCTAGCAAGGATTCCTTAGATGTAGTAGAAATCAAGCGGGAAGCCCACTCATCTAAGGATGTTGGCCAAAGGCCGATTTACAACGAAATGATTTCTGAAATCAGAGCGGGCAAGTTTAACGGCATTCTGACCTGGGCGCCGGATCGGCTCAGCCGCAATGCCGGAGATTTGGGCTCAGTTGTGGATTTGATGGATCAGAAACTACTTTTGGAAATCAGGACGTATGGCCAGAAGTTCAGCAATAATCCCAATGAGAAATTCCTGTTAATGATTTTAGGCAGCCAAGCCAAGCTGGAAAATGACAATAAAGCGATTAACATTAAAAGAGGACTCCGAACCAGGTGCGAAATGGGCTGGCGGCCGGGCGTGGCTCCGACCGGATACTTAAATGAAAAACACGCCGACAAAAAGTGCCAATCCCGATTAGATCCCAAGAGAGCTGTCATTATCAAAAATATGTTCGAGAAATCGGCTAATGATAATTGGAGTGGCCGAAAAATCTACAGATGGCTTCGCGAGATTGACTTTAGAACTAAGACCGGCAAGCGATTAGTTTTGGCCAATGTCTATCTGATTTTAAGAAATCCATATTACTACGGTGAATTTGAATTCCCGGTGGGTAGTGGTAATTGGTACAGTGGCAAACATACGCCGATTATCACTAAGGAACTATTCGACAAAACGCAATTAGCCCTTAACGACCACAATCTACCTAAGACCGAGAGCAAGGAATTCGCCTTCACTAAACTAATTAAATGCGGCTATTGCGGTTCGGGCATTTCGGCTGATGAGAAATTCAAGAAGCTTAAAAACGGCGGCACTAACCGCCATGTCTATTATTTTTGCTCCAAGGCCAGAAATATAGATTGCAAAAATCAACCGATTAATGAAACCAACTTAATCACTGAACTGGCCGGCTTAATCGATCGGATCAGCTTGGATGAACTGGGCGTCCAGCAGAAAATTGAGGATGAATTCAAAAGATACAACAAATTCAGAATCAGCGTGCTGGGTAAAAAGAATGAGGAATGCAATAGCGAAGTGGACATCAAGAATTTCGTCAAATACCTACTTAAAGACGGCACGATTCTGGAAAAACGAGAATTGCTTGCTTGCCTTAAAAGCAGATTGATCCTAAAAGACAGGCAAATCAGTTTGGAATAAATCTAAAACTAAAAATACCGCGGAAAAACCGCGGTATTTTGTGGCTAAATCAGTGATACCTCTCGGTCATTTGACTTAGCATAAGCGTGTTGCGGGGGGCGGATTCGAACCGCCGACCTCTTGGTTATGAGCCAAGCGAGCTGCCGGACTGCTCTACCCCGCGATAATATTTTATTTTCCCTCTCTCCTTAAAAAGATGAGACTGGTGTGCCCGAGGAGAGACTCGAACTCTCACATATTGCTATACACGATTTTGAGTCGTGCGCGTCTACCAGTTCCGCCACTCGGGCCTGAGTTATAACAAACTTTTTAACCATTCTTTACCACAACCTGACTTTAAATATTTTTCTCTTTGTCTTGCATCTATTCTCGTACTATACTTTTCTGTTATAATCATTTTAAATGGTCGATAAAATCTTGTTGTCCTCTCTCGTCCATTATTGTGGCGACTAAATCTGTCATCAAAATCAGAGGTTTGACCGACATAAATATAATTATGTTTTATACTTTGCAAGGCATAAACAGTATACTCCATAAGAAAAATATTTAAAGTCGTGCGCGCCTGCCTGCCGGCAGGCAGGTCTACCAGTTCCGCCACTCGGGCAATTTAGACTTTATTTATTTTATACTATTTTTTGAAAATTGTCAAATATTTCAGAGTTTGATATAATTAAAACATTGTAAATCTGCCTATTTGAGCCTATTGTCATTCAAATAGCAGACCAAAACCATATGTTTATAACCGTACATGCGGCCGCTTCAGCCGTTATCGGCAAGGAAATCGCCAACCCCTTTATTGCCTTCATTATCAGTTTTATCCTGCATTTTATTTTTGATATCATCCCGCACGGCGATCGCGATTACTGCAAAAGATTTTTCGGCCTGCAATTCAAGCGCCTGAACGAGGAAGAAAAATTCAAATCCATGGCCTTATACAGTTTGATTGATACCGTGGTTCTGGTTTTTTTCTTGCTCTTTTTATTTAAGAACTTCACTTGGGCCAAGGACGACAGTGTTATCTGGGCGATTATCGGCGGCATTATTCCCGATTTTATCGTAGCGCTTTATATGCTGACCAAGTCCCGCTGGCTCAAAGGCTTTTTCATTTTCCATCATGAAAACCATAGCTTGATCAAACGCGATTTTCCGCTTTACGCCGGCATGATTTTCCAAATCGTAATTCTTTTTGGCCTGATCTCCTTGCTTTACCTGCTGTAACTTTCCAATAATTCCCTTGTTTGCCGCGCGCATTTGTCCCAAGTGAATTCTTGGGATTTTTGTTTTCCTTTTTCCGCCAGTTGCCGTCTAAGGTTTTCGTCAGTAACCGCCTTTTTAATCGCTAAACCTATCTCTTCTTCTTGCAGGGGATTCACATAAAGCACGGCTTCACCGCCGATTTCCGGCAAAGAACCGGCATTAGAGGTTACAACCGGCACGCCGCAGGCCAGCGCTTCCGCCACCGGCAAGCCGAACCCTTCATACAGGCTCGGAAAGACAAAAACCTCGGCGTGACTTAACAACTCGCGCTTTCTGGCTGCCGTAACATAGCCCAAGTACTTTATTGCTTCTTCTTGCAACTCGGCATTAGCTTGTCTTAATCCTTTGAATATCTCCTTATTCTTCCAGCCGTCTTTTCCGGCCAAGATTAATTTAAAATCGCGCGCCGCCGGTTCTTCCTGTTTAAATTTTTTAAACGCTCCGATCAATCGGATCAGATTTTTTCGCGGTTCAATGGTACCCAAATATAAAATATACTTCTCCTTGTTTTTTTGCCGATTTATTCCCCTGTCCGCCACACCCTCATAGATTACCTCGATCTTTTCCGGCGCAATGCCGAATAATTTGATAATATCCTGTTTGGTGCTGTTAGAAACGGCGATAATTTTATCCGCTCGCCTTAACGATCGCGGCACCAGATAGCGCCGATCAAAGTTAATCAACCGATCGGGAAATAACTCCGGATAAAGATAAACTGCCAAATCATGGATTGTTACCACGGCTCGGCCGCCATAGCCCAAGGGAATGATATTGGCGGGAAACAGGCAAACGTCAAGCTTCTGCCGATTAATGAGCCGACCGACCGCCAATTGGGAATAAAAAAACGGCAAATAACGGCGATAACGCGACAAGGACAAATGCTTTATTTCATAATCGCCCATTACTATCTCCGACGGCAACTTTTCACCTTCATTTAAAAACAGGACATAATGATTATGCCTGTCTTGGATTAATAAATTTTTAACCACTTGTCTGCCATACTCCCCGATTCCCGCCGAGGCGGCCAGAGTCCGGCAATCAATTCCGATTCTCATAGGCTATTTGATTAGGCGTCGCAGTTTATCGGCATTCAAACCCGGTCCGATCAGGGCCAAATTGGCCCGATTAAAATCAAAAATATCCTTAGCCGTCTGTTGCACTTCCTTGGCTGATACCGCGAAAATCTTTTTTAATTTCTGTTCCGGCGTCATCAACGGTTTATTCATCAGTTCTTGATTGACGTAAAACTGGGCAATAGACATGGAATCTTCCAAATCCAAAGCGGTTTTGCCGGCAATGAATTCTTTGGCCCGATTCAGTTCCTCGGCGGTCACGCCGCCAGCCAAAATATTTTTGATTTCCAAAATTATCGTTTCTAAGGCCAACTCCAGTCGCGCCTTATCCAAGCCCGCCTGAATCACCAAAGATCCGGCATCCTCATACAAATTAGGCCAAGAACGGATAAAATAGGCCAGGCCTTTTTGTTCCCGTATATTGATAGACAAACGCGAACTCATGTTGCCTCCCAAAATAATCGCCAAAAGATTCAAAGCATAAACGCGCTTGTCATAAGTGGGAAAAGCGTTAAAACCCAAAGCCAACTGCACCTGTTCCGTTGCCTTGTTTTTGATTTTTATCCTGGGTTTCTGTTGTCTGACGACCGATCGCCTGATGGCTGATTTCTTGCCCTTGGGCAAAGAAAACTTAGCCGAGATATCCTTGATCTGCTTGTCGCTGAATTTTCCGGCCAAGCCGATAACGACATTGGCGCCGTTATAATAATTACGCTTGTAAGCCAGGAGTTTCTTCCTGTCCAACCCCTTGACCGTTTCCTTGCTGCCGGCGATCATGTGGCCCAATTGTCCGCCATCAAACATCAGTTCCTCCAGCATTTCTTCCACATGCATCAAGGGATTGTCTTCATACATATTGATCTCTTCTGTAATCACGCCCTTTTCCTTTTCCAGCTCAACAGCATCAAATTTAGAGTTAATAACCATGTCCGACAGCATGTCAATCGCCAGCGGCAAATGCCGAGCATCGGATTTGATATAATAGCCGGTCATATCCTTGCCGGTAAAAGCGTTGTATTCCGCGCCGATGCCGTCTAACTCTTTGGCTAAATCCAAGGTTGTCGGGCGTTTGTTCGTGCCCTTGAACATCATATGCTCAATAAAATGGGAACTGCCGTAAATTGACGGCGATTCCTGACGGCTACCCACCTTGAACAGGACCAATAAGCTGGCGGTCTGCGTATCATGAAGCGGAGCCGTAATCAACCTAATGCCGTTTTTTAAGGTTTGTTTTTTATACATAATCATTATTTTTGTTAAATTTACAGGGCATTTTAATACTTTCGCTATTTTCCTATTGACAAATAATACGGATATGCTATAATTACGATAGAATCACGACGAGAAAGGTTCTCTAAGGGTTTCGTCCCGACGAGAGCCTTTTTCATTTGTGTTTATTTTTATACTCCAACTTACCTTTCAAAACATTCAAAAAAATCAAGATATTATTTGCCGGAGAACTTAAGCGATCCAAAAGACAAGAATAATTATTTTGATTCGGAATTAACACTCTCTTGAGTTTTGCGTTATTGATCAGATATTCTACCAAACAATAAAAATCACCATCACCGGAGACAATAATGGCCTTGTCATAATTAGAGTGTTCAATCATAGTATGCAATACCAATTCGGCATCTACATTACCCTTAACCGTACCATCGGCTAATTCCAGCGTCGGTTTAAACACGCAAATATAGCCATACTCCTGTAATTTTGTATACATCGCTTGATTGCCGGGTTTAAAGCCAATGAACAGGAAGGCCTTTTCAATGCCATATTTATCCTTAAGATAAACCCTGAATCTTCTATAATCAAGTTGCCAGCCGGAATAAATTTTCCGGTCTTTTTTATAAATGTCTTTTGACAAGCTTTGATATAAATTATTGCTGTCAATAAAAGCGTAATTTTTTTCTTGCGGCATATTATTTTATATAGATAATCTTAGCAAGTATAAGCCAAATTAGCAATTTTTCGTTGTAACTTATAGCTCTGGCCGTGACTCAATAAACCCAAATATGAATTTATGGTCTCCAAACTATGGTTTCCTCTCACTCGCCTGAACATTCTTCTTTTACTCGTCGTCCGAAACACCCGATGGTCAAAAAAAGTCACCCAGCCAAGAAAGTCCAAACCGGAGTTCAGGGTTTTAATGAATAACTTATCAGGATGAAGCATCAGCTTCATTTTATCTCTCAAATATTCATCAATTATTGGAATAATATTTTCCAAATATTCTTTATCGTCAGCCATAATCACGAAATCATCGGCATAACGGATATAATGCTTGACTTGCAATTTATGTTTGACGAATTGATCAAACTTGTTCATGTAAATATTAACCAAGAGTTGTGAGGTCAGATTGCCTAATGGCAGACCCCTACCACCGCCATTATTCCCACTCTCCCTCTTGTCATTCCCGCGGAGACGGGAATCCAGGTTATCTTCAATATTATCAAAACTGTCAATTACTTCATCCAATAATCCTAAAATACTTTTATCCGGGATATACTCGGCCAGAATCTCTTTCAATATCCTATGGTCAATATTGGCAAAAAATTTCCTGATGTCACCCTTCAAAATCCAGCAAGTGCGGGTATTATTTTTGCTGGCGGCATAAGCGAATTCCCTGAACCGAGCCAGGGCCTTGTGCGTGCCCTTGCCCAGTCGGCAAGAATAGGAATCGGCAATGAAAGTCCGATCAAAAAACGGATACAAAATCCGATAAATCGCATGGTGAACCAATCTATCGCGGACAGACGCCTTATGAATTTGCCGCGGTTTGGGATCGCAGATCTTAAAGGCCTGGTAGCCGCCGTGGCGATAAACACCGGTTGCCAAATACCGATGCAATGCGATAAGATTATCCATGAGGCGCAATTGGAATTCCTGCGCGTCTTTTCTGCCCCTTTTGCCCCTGACAAATTCCTGCCAAGCCAATAATAAATTATCAAGACAAATAATATCTTCAAAAGTATGGCTCAATTTGATTTTCCCGTTCATAATAATTCCTTTAATTACCCCCCCCCCGACGGAAGATTTATCAATCATCAAAAAACTCGTTGAGACCTTTAAGCTCTGGCACGGCTATGTAAAGCATTTCCCCAAAACCTCCCGCTATTCGTTGGGCGGAAAAATAGACGGCCTGTTTTCTGATCTGATTGAATCGGCATACACCGCCGGCTATCTGCCCCAAACGGAAAAACTGCCGTTCATAGAAAAATCCATCGACAAACTGAATTTGCTTAATTTTTTTATGCAAATCGCCTGGGAGCTGAAGGCGTTTGACAACAACAAATACAAAAATATTTCCTTATTGCTTAATGAAATCGGCCGAATGCTGGGCGGCTGGCGCAAACGGATAAAAAAAGAAACTTCCGCCCCAAAATAACCGGGCGGAAGAATGGAGAGATTTGCGGAAACAAACGCGAAACGGTTGTCGCTATTGTAGAAATTGTCAGGCCTGCCATTGTTGGCATTAAGCCACGGCTCATCGTCATTACGTTTGACGTTGAACACATTCGGGTTGCCGTCCGAGTCGGTTAAATGTCCAAAACGCCGCCAAAACCACCGCCCCTTGATCCGCCGGCTGACGGACTCTCGGGACTGAATCTTATCCGTGAGCTAAACTCACTTAGCGCCTTAGACCAAGTATCTTCATTTTTAGCAATTATAATTGATACTGGCAAAAGGCGTGCCCGTTGCCACTCCGCAAATTATAATTGCAGAATTCGATCATCCGAAGCCGTAACCGCAGATATGTCAATCTACTATCCTAAATATATTTTAACAAACAAAAATAAAAATAAAAAGGAATTAAGGGTTTAAGGATTAAAGAATAACAATACTTAAGATTTTAAGGATTTAAGTGTTACTTGCGGAAACAAACGCGAAACGGCTGACGCCATAGTAGAAACGGCCAGGCCCGCCACAGTAGGCACCAAGCCACGGCTCACCGCCACTACGCTCGACGTCGAACACACTCGGGTCGCCGCCCGAGCCGGAAATTGGTTCCATACCGATTAAAATCCATTCGCCCAGCGGTTGGTCAGTATATTGTAAACGAAGCTGGGGGCCGGTTTCCGGCGGGCAGAATTCTAAGCCGAGTTTCTTGGCTTGTTCGTAAATATCCTTGAGCTTGGCGCCGCCTTTGAAACCCAAATCCGCAACAGCCAAGATAATTAACTTTTCTTTGGTTTCTTTTTTGGCCACGGCAAATTCCGGCTTGCCCATTATGTCTTTGGCCCAATCACTGGTCTGCCCGCCTTTTTTCTCTATGGCTTTAATGAAATCATCTTTGGTTTTTAGTCCGGTGCCCAGTTCAATGGTTTTCTGTTTGATTCGGCCCTCGGGGAATTCAGTGTAAATATGTTCCAGGTTTGAGGGCAATAGTTTGAAGATGTTGAGGAATAATTCGCCGACATAGACCTTAATGTCTTTTTCTTGTTTAAGCGCTTGCTCTAATTCCTGTTTGTTGTGGATAATCTGGCTCGGTTTGCAGTCAAAAATTACGAGCATGTCGGCATTCTTGTCCCGTTGACCCCGCAGTTCTTTGATGCGCGGATCTTTCTGGTAGCCAAAGCCCTCAATCGGCGAATTTATTTCGTAAAGGAAGATGAGATCTTCTTTGTCTAATGACTTACCTTGCCGGATTTTCTTATCCAGAGCGGTTAAGCGGCTCATGTCCTGCGATTTCTTCTCGTAGCTCTCATGTCCGGGCAGAGTTCTGGCTTTATCTTGGGCGATATCCACTAAAGCCGGTTCAAGATTTTGTTCCGCATTAATACCCCCAATTTCAGCTATTTGATCATTCTGCATTCTGATGGCGATGCGGGGAATCTTAGGTTGGCCTTGATCATTATTGCTGTAATACACATAAAAATCGCCTTCTTTTAATTGCGCCTGGGCCGTGCTTTCTCCGGCCGTGCACCAGCCCGTGCCGTGGCCTTGGAGTGACTGGCATAGTTTTTGGTAGTCGTCGCCTTGATCGTATTTGACCCATTGGCCCTGGATATTTTCCTTTTGCTCTTGGCTGGCGGGGGTAACTTTTTCAATGGCATAGGCGTAAAGCTTGGCGAAATTGGCGCCTTCCAGTATTTTGCCCAGTTCTGCATTGATTGGCGAAGACGCGTTATCCACACCATGCCGTTTATTGACAATATCCAAAACCAAAGCCAAGGCCTCGCGGTTAAGATCGGGAAAAACGCCCCGAGTGAATTGGCTGCGTTTTTTGAATTCGTGCTTCTGCTTATCAAATTCAGCCAGGCCAGTCACGGAACGAAGGGCAAAATACTTGAGCCAAGTCGGATACATGGCATCTTCCGACGACAGGTAATCAAACCAGTTGCTTAAGCCGGCCTCCTGGTCTTTGACCGCGGATTCCAAAATCTGCTCCTGCATTTCCCGGGTTACTTCAATATCGCCATGGCCTTGTTCGCGGGCGACGCGCTTGTCCAAATCAAAAAAATTACCCGGTAAATCGTCAATGGTTTTATGGCGCAAGGGAATGGCCGAATCTAGGATTTTATTCTTAAGGTAATCCAACCTGAATTCCCTAAGATTTTGGCCCTTGAGATATTCCTCTTCCGGCGTAGAAAAAATTTCCTCCAAACGATCCAGGTAAGTGCCAAGTCGGCCTTCCGGAGTATTAGCGACTTTTTCGCCGACACGGATTTTTTTGCGCGCTGAAGCAGACGCCACTTCTGGAGTTTTTTGCAGATCTTCAAATTTATTATGGAGAAAACGTTCTGGGGAGGGCATACGGATTTAACTAATTTTCTCTTTAACCCACTCCTTCAACTCCTCTACTTTAATAAGTTCTTGCTTCATGGTGTCGCGGTTACGGACAGTAACAGTACCTTTTTCCAAAGTGTCAAAATCAACCGTAATGCAGTAAGGCGTGCCGATTTCATCCTGCCGGCGATAGCGTTTGCCCACATTGCCGTTATCGTCAAACTCGCATTTGAATTCGCTTTTCAGGCTAGCAAAAATCTCCCGCGCCTTGGCCACCAATTCCGACTTATTCTTAAGCAAGGGAAAAATCGCCACCTTAACCGGCGCGATCCTGGCCGGAAACTTCAACACCACGCGGACATCATCGCCTTCAAGTTTTTCTTCGGTATAAGCGGCAGAGAGAGCTACGAGCACTGAGCGATCCAAACCGAAAGTCGGTTCCAAAACATGAGGCAAATATTTCCGGCCGGCCTGCTGATCAAAATATTCCAAATTAGTGCCGGAAAATTTCTGATGCTGACTCAAGTCAAAATCACCGCGATGCGCCAGCCCGAACAACTCGGCGAAACCAAAAGGAAAGTTATATTCAATGTCCACGGTTTTGCGGGAGTAATGCGACAATTTCTCTTTGGGATGCTCGTAATGCTTCAAATCCTCTTTTTTGGCTCCCAGCTCAAGAGCAAATTCCTCCTGAGCCTTCAGCCACCCCTTGAACAACGGTTCCCATCTCTCTTCGGGAGAAATAAAATATTCTATTTCCATCTGCTCAAATTCGCGCACGCGAAAGATAAAATTACGCGCCACAATCTCATTGCGAAAGGCCTTGCCTATTTGGCCGATGCCAAACGGCACCTTCACTCGGCAAGAATCAACCACATTCTTAAAGTCGGAAAAGATTGCGCCGGCCGTTTCCGGACGCAAGTAAACCGGCTCATCAATGCCGTTCATTTCCGTCTTAAACATCATATTGAAAAATCGGGCTTCGGTCCAATCTTTCTTGCCGCAATTGGGACAGTTGATCTTTTCTTGGATGACCTTGGTCATTTCCTCCAGCTTGCCCTCTAAATCCTCCCCCAGGACTTCGCTGATTAAATTATCGGCCCGATAACGCATCTGGCAATTCTTGCAATCAACCATAGCGTCGTTAAAACCGCTCAAATGGCCGGACGCCTCCCAAAGCTTGGGGTGCAGCAGGATGGGCCCGTCAATACCCACCATATCCTCGCGTTCGGTAATAAATATTTTCCACCACAAAGCCTTAATGTTATTCTTAAGTTCCACGCCGTATGGCCCATAGGAGTAAGCGTTGGAAAAACCGCCGTAAATTTCGCACGCCGGAAAAATAAATCCCTTGCGCTTGCATAAAGACACGATTTTCTCCATTTTGTCGTTCTGTTGCTGTTTATTAGCCATAAAAAAATTATTTCGTAACTTACCCTGTTAAATCGGGTAAAACCAAAGCGCTAATCGCGCCCCTTAACCTGGTAAATCTTAACTAAAATCGCCGGTTTAGTCAAAAACCGGCTCGATCAGTTCCCCCGGCCACCCGGCCTCGCCGTTTCATAAGGTTATACTTGATCAACCACTCTATTTTGCGGGTTATAATTTCATCATCAATCTTCGCCAAGATTGTCTGGCCTACCAAATCCACCGGTGCCTGATAAACCGCTTGAGCGGCCGGAATAAAAGTATAATTCAAAAAATACTTGGAACAATAAACCAACAAATAAGAGTTGCGCGGCATAAAACTGATGATTAATCCGACTCCTACCGCCGCCGTTACCGTCGCCAAAGCCGCCTCGCCGGCCAAGTGCCGCCAAAAAAAACTTTTCTTGCTAACCGGCTTCACGCGCCTGGTCTGCACCCAAACCGAGGGACGCGTTGGCAGATGATTCTCCAATTCTTTGTCCAGATGCTGATGAAGGCCGGACAAAAACTCGGCCAAACGCTTGGGTTCGGCATACCATTCTTCACCGACTTTAAAAGCTTTGAGTTTGCCTTTTACCGCCAAATTCACCAAATACTGCCGGCGAACATTAAACTTTTTAGCGGCCTCCGACAGAGCCACTAATTCGGTCTGCAATGAATCAGTTAACTGTTGTTTTAATTCTTCAGTCATGGCTGTATTATAGCATAAACAATCCGACGCTGACAAAACAAAAAGCCGCCCGGCAAGGGACGGCTTAAACACAAAAATTATTTGGTTGCTGTTTTTTGATCGCTGATGTATTTGCTGATAGCCTGAACCACGCGCGAATCCTTCTTCAGTTTTTCTGTTAAGAGAATCATGTCGCGGTTGATAACCATGCGATCGGAGGGCCCGTGGATTTCATTGCCTAATTTTATCAGGGTTAACTCCTGTTGCGATTGATCGCTGGCAGCGGTGGCGCTCTGTTGGGTTTGTTGCAACGGCTTGGTAACAACCTGCAGATAATAAATATCGGTCAGGGTCAAAGTCTTTCTGCCGACGGCGGTAACTTTGCCGAAGTAAACTTGACCGTTGCCTAAGAAGACCGCTTGCCAATCGGCTGACGAGACATGAGCAATGGGATCGCCGCCTAAAAGCGAACCGCCCCAACGCATAACCGCCCCGACCGCCAGAACCGCGATAATCAAAACAATGAGAATGCTGATGATTGATTTCCAAACGCCTCTTTTTCTGCGTCCGGCCATCGGCATTTCTGAGGGCAGACCCGCCTCAGGCATATCATCCATAGAACGAAATTTTGCGTAAGCCATGTTATTTTCTCCTCAATGCGGCAAAATGGAGCCGCTTTAATTATTTATTATTTGATTAACTATAATCAGTATAGCAAAAATCTTAGCTCAATCAAACTTAAACCGAATGTTATTTGATTCTCCGATGCTCCAGGTAATCACCCAAGCCCACGCCGATCGCCGTGGCTACCGGTACGGATAGTATGATACCCATTAATCCGCTTAATTTGAAGCCGATCATCATGACGATGATAGTAATGACCGGATTAAGTCCGATCGCCTTGCGCATGATTTGCGGAGTAATAAAATAATTTTCTGCCTGCTGGACAATGATAAATAAAATCAAAACCGCTAATCCTAGCCAAGGCGACTGGGTAAAACCGATAAACACCGCCGGGACGCCGGCCATGAAGGGGCCGAGGTAAGGAATGATTTCGGTTAGGCCGGCGATAAGCGCCAACACCCAGGCATACTTTACCCCCAAAACCAATAATCCGACTAAAGACATGATAAAAATAATCAAACACAACAGAAGCTGGCCGCGCAACCATAAGCCGATCTTCTCCTGCATGCGATCAATGAGATGATCAAAATAATCGCGGTGCTTGGCGGGCAAAAGATTTCGAGCCACTGTTTTCATTTGCCGATCATAAACCGCCAGATAGAAAGTCATGACCAGTATCACCAATAAGGAAAAAATTCCGCCAATAAAAGAAACAAGTCCGCCGACTAAGTTTGTCGCCAACGAGGTCAAGCCGGCCTGCATGGCCGATAAAGCGTCTTCAATATTCTGCTTCAAGCCGTGGCTTTGAGAAAATGACTCTACATTACTCCAGCCGGAAGAAATATTCTGCCAATAAGTCGGAAAATCATCGGATAAATTTTTGATTTCCGAACTGATGGGATTAACCAACAACAAGAAGGCCATAAACACTGCCCATAATCCGATCAAATAAATTATCAGGATCCCCAAAGAGCGCGGGACTTTATTTTTGGCAAACCAATCAACCCAGGGCTTGATGGCGGAAGCCAAGATTAAAGAAACGAAAACCATTAATAGAATATCGCGGATATAAAATAGCAAAAGCAATGCCAAACAGACGACCGCTATTTTTAATAATGTGGACAGTTTAAAATCAATGCTGATTTTTTTGTTGCTGACTGGCATGGGCGGGGTTGTAATATCCCTTGAATATATTATACTATGAAAGTACCAAGAGTGCAAAATTAATTATTTTAAATATGTCGGTGATCATCAAAAATAAAGAAGGATTGTTCGGCTATGAGATTATTGACACTTGGCGGGCCGGGGTTGTTTTATCCGGACCGGAAGTCAAGGCGGTAAAGTTAGGGCAAATCAGCTTAAGGGGCAGTTTTGTTCAAATTGACAATAAAAACGAAGTTTGGTTGGTCAACTGCCATATTAGCCCTTACAAGCCGGCCAAAGGGCACCAAACCGGCTATAATCCCGATAAAAGACGGAAACTTCTCTTAAATAAGAAGGAAATTGCCTCAATTATAGGCAAAAAAGCCCAAAAGGGGTTGACAATTATCCCCATTTCAGTATATACTTATAAAAGATTAATCAAGGTGGAAATCGGACTGGCCCGCAGCCGAACCAAGTTGGACAAGCGAGAAGTCATCAAGAAACGCGAGCAAGAACGGGAAATTAGCAGAACGTTAAAAAAATAAACTAAGTCAAAAGACTTTAGATTTAATTTTGGGGATGTTTTGCTTTGATAGAGATAATGTTTTCCTATTAGCAAACCGAGCATGACGGCAAACTCGTTAATCCGCCGTCACAGGCAAAATGCCAAAAACATCTTAGCTAAGGTCCAATCTGCTTTTAGCAGCCTGGCTTTGGCTCCTGTTCTCGCTTAATATCGAGAACCATCGCCGCGCCCATTCCCGGTAAGCGCCAAGCGGTGTTATATTATCGGGATCGCCAATGGCGTCGCCAGAGCGCTTTTGGTCAAACTTTTCTGGACCGCTTAAGAATTTTTTGCCGCTTTTTCAGTTCTTAAGTCAAAATTTAAAACGGCTAAGTTTGTATCACTTTAGGGGATAATTTATTTCTAGACAGGGGCTCATTACCCCTCATCTCCACATACACAGCATATGGCTTATGGCATATGGCTTATGACAGTTTCTTCTGCTATTTGCTATATGCTATATGCTATGTGCTATAAGCTAACAATACCATGCGTAAATCATTCAGAGGACACCATCAAAAACCGGAAGGCCCCAAAGAATTCCGCATCAACGAAAAAATCTTTTCTCCGGAACTGATGATCATTGATGAAAACGGAGCCAATCTCGGAGCCATGAGCCGCGACCGAGCGCTTAGCGAAGCGCGCGAACGCGAACTTGATTTGGTTGAAGTTTCACCCAAAGCCAATCCGCCCATAGCAAAATTCATGGACTATGGCAGTTTCAAGTATCAACGGGAAAAACAAGAACGAAAGGCTAAGGCCAAACAAAAAACCACCGAAACCAAAACGGTCAAGATTTCACCGCGCATCGGCCAGCACGATCTGGAAGTCAGAGCGTCACAAGCCGCCGGGTTCCTAACCGCCGGCGACAAAGTCAAGATAGAACTGCAGCTTCGCGGCCGGGAAAACCAGCATACCGACTTAGCCAAAGAGAATATCCGCGAACTGATTGAAGCCATCAAAATAAAACTGATTGGGGAAAAGGAAGATCGGCCGATCAAAATTGAATCCGATATCACCAAGCAGGGCGGACGATTATCCATGACGATTACCTTGTAAGGAATAACCAATAATCAAGCTACAATAATCAAATAATAAAAATTCAATTGGATATTTTTTTGGAAATTGAAAATTGGAAATTGAAAATTATTTTTATATGCCTAAAATCAAGAGCAAGCAATCTATCGCTAAAAGATTTAAGATCACCAAAAAGAAAAAGGTCATTAAGCGCTCTACCGGCCAGGATCATTTCAATGCCAGAGAAACCGGCAAGGCCAAGCGCGCCAAAAGATCAGACATCTCCCTAAAAGACAAACAGACAGCGGCGAACATCCGCCGACTTTTGCCGTATAATTAATTAATAACTAACAGTCCGCAAAGCCAAAGGCCTGAAAAGTCCAAAGTTTAAAAATATTATTTTCAACTTTCAACCTTACAGGCTTTAGAGGCTTTCAACTTTATATTACCATATGCCTAGAGTAAAACGCGGCGTCATGCATGCCAAAAGACGAAAAAACCTATTAAAAACCACCAAGGGTTTTGAACGTGGCCGCAAAAAATTAATCAAACTGGCCAAAACCGCCTCCCTTAAAGCCGGAGCTAACGCTTTGCGCGACAGACGCGCCAAGAAACGCACGACTCGCGCCCTCTGGCAAATCCAACTTAACGCGGCTGTCCGGGAACACGGCTTGTCTTATTCCAAATTCATCGCCGGCCTCAAGAAAGCCAAGATTGACCTGGATCGCAAGGTGCTGGCTCAACTGGCCCAGAAAAAACCTAAGATTTTTGCCAAGATTGTAGAAAAAGTTAAATAAAAAAATAAGTCGCTCCGATATTGTATCGGGGCGATTTTTTTATTTTACTGTTTTTGGACTAAACTAAGCCGAATAATATAAAATTATTATCTAATTTTAGACAAAAATATCCATCTTGACATTCCTCAAATAATACTATATAATACCAGCACAACTTAAACCTTTCCCATTCCCTTTTACGGGGCTCTTAAGCGCAAAACGATTTATCTCGCGACTTAAGAAAAGGCAGATAACCACGATTCTTTAGGGATCCCGGGCTTGCCTTGGGATTTTTTTAAACGGCAAAATATTAATATAATTAATCCATACTATGAACAATTACGAATTGCTCTACATCATCCCCAACCAGTACACTGATGATGAGGCCGCCAAGATCAAAGCCAAAATAGATGACATGCTTAAGGGCTTTGGCGCCATTATCGGACTGGAAGAAAACTTAGGCAAGAAAAAATTAGCCTATCCCATCAACCGCGTTGCCCATGGCTATTATTTACTAAACGAGTTTGAACTGGAAGACGCCGCCAAAATCAAAGAAATTAACAATTTCCTGCGCTTGGACAAAGAAATCCTGCGCGCGCAAATCGTCAGCAAAAAAAAGCTGACTCCCAAAGAAATTGAAAAACAAAAAAAGCGCGAGCAAGCGGCGGAAGCCAGACGCGCCGCCGGCGAAAAAAACGAGGAAAAAGCCAAACCGGCAGAAGCCAAAAAAGAAAGCAAGAAGGTGGACATTAAGAATTTGGACGAAAAATTGGATGAGATTTTAAAAACCGACGATTTAGTGTAAACTTATACCAGTTGATTAGTGATTAGCAGTTAGTTAGTAGTTGAATTAAACTATCAACTGATAACTGGCTGAATTAAACTATCAACTGACAACTATTTAACTAACAACTAACTAAATAGTATGAACCTAAACAAAGCCATTATCATTGGCAATCTCACCGCCAATCCCGAAGTCAAAAAAACCGCTTCGGGCCAAACCATTGCCAATTTCTCCATCGCCACCAACCGCGTCTGGACCAACCAGCAAGGCGTCAAACAAGAGCAAGCTGAATTTCATTCTATTGTCGCTTTCGGGCGTCTGGCTGAAATCGTCGGCCAATACCTGGCCAAAGGCCGCTTATGCATGGTAGAGGGTCGCATCCAAACCCGCAACTGGGTGGATACCAACAACGTCAAGCATTGGAAAACGGAGATTGTCGCCGAAAACATCCAGCTGGGACCGCGCAGCGCCGCTTCCGCTAACGGCAGTTACAACCAAGAGAGACCCGGCAATTCCGGCTATGACGCCGCTCCGGCTTACGAGGTTGAACAAGTAACCGCCGCTCCCGTTGCCAACGACAATGAAGAAGAAATAAAAGTTGAAGACATTCCCTTCTAAATAAAAACAGACAAAAATTCTAAAATCCTTAAAGCTGAGGCCGTCATGATGCTATGAATCTTGGGCTTCGGACTTTACAGGTTATAACACTATGATCCAAAATAAAAAAACCACCGGCGCCGCAACGCCGCAGAAGCGCTATTGCCATTTTTGCGTCCACAACGTCCGCGACATTGATTACAAAAACATCAATTTGTTGCGCCGTTTCATCTCTTCTTATTCCAAAATCGTACCGCGCAAAAGAAGCGGTGTCTGCGCTTTCCATCAACGCAAGTTGGCTAACGCCATCAAACGCGCCAGAATCATGGCCTTGTTGCCATTTGTTACAAAATAAGTTAATTAGTTATTAGTTAGTAGTTTAACTATCAACTAACAACTAAAAACTATCTACTGAACCCCTATGTCAATTTCCACCTTAAACGATATTAAAAAAGGCGTGAGCGTTATTTATAATGGCGAGCCCTATGTCGTCGTTGAAGCCAATTTCGTCAGAATGCAACAACGCAAACCGGTCATGCAAACCAAACTGCGCAACCTGCTTAACGGCAAGGTAGCCGAATACAGTTTCCATCAGGGCGAACGAGTTGATGAAGCCGATATGACCAGAAAAAAAGTAGATTATTTGTATAACGACGGCACCAGCTATTACTTCATGTCACAGGACGATTTTGAACAATTCGCCTTGTCCGGGGACAGCCTGAGCGATAAAATCGGCTATTTGAAAGAGGGCGACAAAGTAGACGCCCTGTACTGGAACAACAATCCCGTGTCCGTTTCCCTGCCGCCCAAAGTTGAGTTCAAGGTTATTTCCGCTCCGGAAGGCGTCAAAGGCAACTCGGCTCAAGGCCGCGTCACCAAAACCGCCGAAATAGAAACCGGCCTCTCCGTCCAAGTCCCCTTATTCGTCAAAGAAGGCGACATAATCAGAATCAGCACCGATACCGGCGAATACGTGGAGCGAGTCAACTAATTTAAAAATACTTAAAAAAACAACCCCGAGATAATCGGGGCTGTTTTTTTATAACTTCATTCTTTCATCGCCGGTTCGTCTTCATAGCCGTCGTTACCGGCCGGCGGCGGGGCAATACCCGCCTGCTCAGCTTCCCTGAGCTTTTTCACTTCTTCCAAAATCTGCTTCCTGATTATGGCTATCAGCTTGGGATTGGCCTTAAGATAAGCCTTGGCATTCTCACGGCCCGTGCCCAGCTTCTCTTCACCGAAAGTATAAGTATTGCCGGCTTTGCTGACGACACCCTTCTCCAGACCGACATCCAGCAGATCTCCGGAAACGGAAATGCCTTCGTTATACATAATATCAAATTCACAAGTCTGAAAGGGCGCGGCCACCTTATTCTTAACCACCTTGACCTTGACGCGATTGCCGATATTCCTATCGCCTTGTTTGATTTGCGCGGCGCGGCGGACTTCAATGCGGACCGAAGAATAGAACTTCAAAGCGGTACCGCCGGTAGTAGTCTCGGGATTGCCGAAAAACACGCCGATCTTCATGCGAGTCTGGTTGATGAAAATCAATACGGCTTTGGACTTGGAAATAGCGCCGGTCAGCTTCCTTAGCGCTTGGCTCATCAAACGCGCCTGCAAGCCCATATGCGAATCGCCCATGTCGCCCTCTATTTCCGCCTTAGGCACCAAAGCCGCCACCGAATCCACCACCACCACATCAACGGCATTGGAACGAATCAGCGTCTCTACTATCTCTAAAGCCTGTTCGCCGGTATCGGGCTGGGAAATAAACAACTCATCAACCTTCACGCCGATCTTTCTGGCATAATCAGGGTCCAAGGCATGCTCGGCGTCCACGAAGGCGGCTACACCGCCTAATTTCTGCACCTCAGCCACGATGTGCTGGGCCAAGGTTGTCTTACCTGAGGCCTCCGGCCCGAACACCTCGACAATCCTGCCTCGAGGCACTCCGCCCACGCCCAAAGCGATGTCCAAGGACAAGGCGCCGGTAGATACGGCATCAACTTCCATGGCTCGGGCTTCCCCGAACTTCATAATCGCTCCGTCGCCAAAACGATCTTTAATCTGGCTAATTGCCGATTCTACGGCCTTAAACTTCTCATTCCCCTCCTCATTGGTCTTTTTAGGCATAAATATAAAAATTACTGGTTAATCTCGTTAAATAGCACGCGGATAGTCGCTTCCGATTGGCGGCTGTAACGCTTCTTCGCAGTTATTTTAATCAAATTCAAACCCTTTTGCAAGTCAACGGTAGTGGAAAAATTACCTCCCGTATCCACGAACACCGCCTTATTGTTAATGACGATTTCCGCCTCGCGCGAAGACGTGCCCGCTACCTCCAATTGGCGATTGACCGTTATTAATCCGTCAGTCGGACGCGAAACGATTAATTGCGGCGGCCGAAAAATTTCATTGACGCGCCAAAGCAAAAAAGCCGACAGCGCAACGATGCCTATGATAACCACTGCCCGGGAAATGAAATTGGACCAAACAAACAAATTTTTATTTTTCAACGATTTGTAAGATACGGTTTGCAACTTATCGGCGGCTTCCTGGCATAAGGGATGATCCAAACCCAAATAATCGCAATAGGTTTTGAGAAACTTGGGCAAGTAGTCTTTACCCGGCAATAACCAGGGCTGATTGTGCTCTAGCGCCTCCAGATATTTGGTGGCGATCCTGGTTTCTCCCGACGCCTTAAGCAAACTCACGCCCCTTTTCAGGCGCGCTTCTTTCAAATTCTCTCCCAAATTTTCAATCAGGTTTTCTTCCGACATAAAATAACCGCTTATAAAGCCAAAAACCTGCCGGCCGGCAGGCAAGCCCGTAATGTCTTTAGACCTTACGGACCTTCAACTTCTAATTTAAAACTAAGCCCATTCATCATCATCAAAATAGTTCTTTGACGATTTTTCTGATGGTTTTTTATTTTTAATCTCTTCTGATTCCTCTGCTGTTTCTTCGGATTCTTCCGGCATTTCCTCTGCCTCCTCTGCCGCCTCTGCTGTCGCCTCCGTCTCTTCCGAAACTTCCTCCGGAATTTCTACCGTTTCTTCCTCCGGAAAAATCTCCTCCGATTCGGCTGCCGTTATTCCTTTTTCTTTATTCTTTTTCGGCTTATCCTCCTGCGGCGCCGACTCAAATTCTTCCACCTCCGCGAATTTGGCTGCGGGCAATTCCTCCTCTTTTTCACCTCGCTCTTCCTGAGCAGAATAATTGTCTTCCGGCTCGTTTAGATCTTTCTCCACAAAAGACGGGATATCTTCTTCGGCTGAGTCCGCTATTTCCTCATCAGTTTCAAGCAACTCATCACTGTCATCCTCCGGCGGACGGAAGGCGGTAAAACCGGGTTCATCTTCGGCTTCAGCAGAATCCTCTTCAATGAAGGGATTATCATCTAACGGCCTTAATTCTCCAGTCAAGCCATGTTCGCGCGCGGCAAATTCCACCGGATCGGCTCCGCCCAGTTTATCCAAAAATACCTCTCGGGGCTTAGCGCCGTCAGCCGGACCGATCACGCCCCTCTCCTCCAACAGATCAAGAATCCTGGCTGCTCGAGCATAGCCTAATTTAAGGCGACGTTGCAACAACGAAGCCGAAGCCTTGCCGTTCTGCTTGATTACTTCTACCGCTTCGCCCAAAAGCGGTTCATCGTCGCTAGCAAAACCGTTGTTGCCGCCGTTACTGCCGAAACTGCCGCCGGTTGCAGCCAAGCCCTCAACATAATCAGCCGAGCCCTGTTTCTTGATGTAACCGACCACATCATTAATTTCATGATCGGACAAAAAGACGCCCTGGATGCGCTTGGCTTTGGCGAATTCCGCTCCCAAATACAGCATATCGCCGCGACCCACTAATTTTTCCGCTCCGGTACCGTCAAGGATGGTGCGCGAATCAATGGAAGAAGCGACGGCAAAAGAAATGCGCGTCGGAATATTAGCCTTAATCAAACCAGTAATAACCTCGGTAGACGGTCGTTGCGTGGCCAAAACCAAATGAATGCCCACGGCGCGGGCCATTTGCGCCAATCTCACAATGCCCGCCTCCATATCGTTGGGATTAGAGGCCATTAAATCAGCCAACTCATCAATAATGACTACGATGTAAGGCATCTTCTCGGCGTGTGTTTGGTTATAAGAAGCGATATTGCGGTTGCCGAATTTGGCCAAAAGCTCAAAACGCCTTTCCATTTCCGTAATCAGCCACTTTAAAGCGCTGACGGTTTTCTTAACGTCAGTTACAACCGGAGTAAGCAGATAAGGGATATTATTATACACCGGCATTTCTACGCGCTTGGGATCAATCAGAATAAATTTCAATTCATCAGGACTGTTCTGATACATCAGGGAGACGATAATGGAATTAACGCAGACGGATTTGCCGCTGCCGGTCTGGCCGGCGATAAGCAAATGAGGCATGCGAGCCAAATCGGCGAATACCGGTTTGCCGGACACGTCCTTGCCCAAAGCCAAAAATAAATTATTACTCCGCTCCTTGAACTCCTTGCTGGCCAGCACCTCGCCCATAGTCACCTTGGCCGCAGTCTGGTTGGGTATTTCTATGCCCACCAAGGCCTTGCCGGGGATGGGCGCCTCAATGCGGATCGGATGGGCGGCCAACGCTAAAGCCAAATCGGCGTTAAGAGTAGTCAGGCGCGCCAGTTTAATGCCGGCGGCCGGCCGCATAGTGTATTGGGTAACGGTCGGGCCAACGTTAACCTCGCCCATTTCCACAGCTACCCCGAAATTAGCCAACGTGCGCTTAATAATCTCCTGGTTAGCCTTAATGTCGCCGGAGGTGGGCTTGCCTGACTTGGCGGATAGCAAACTCAGGGGCAAATCCAACCGGCCGAATTTACGGCGCTTGGCTTCCGGCGTAAATTCATCCTTAAGGCCGGAATCGGTCAATGGCTTATTGGTGAAATTAGGATTATCATCATCAATCGGCCCGGCCGCTTCATCCTCATCTACGTCTTCCTGCTCAACCGATTCATCCATTGATTCTTCCTCATAATCTTCTTCGGCCGCCAAATTGGCCAGCTTGCGCTCGTTACGCTTAAGCCGATAATAAAAATACCAATCCTTCAGTTTAGCGAAGATAAACTTAAATAATTTTAGCGGCCACATCAAACCGTAAAAGGAGGTTTCTAACGCCAATAAAATACCAACCAGTAATAAGGCGACCAAGACGACCAAAGCGCCCCAAAAACTCATCAGGCGCACCAAAGGCAAGGCGACAAGGGCGCCAAGATAACCGCCCCCCTGTCCCAACTTGGCCATCTCCAACGCCTGCCAAGAATCGTACTGCAAATGAAATAAACCGCACAAGCTGACAATCAAAAATAAGGCGCCCAAATAATTAATAAAACTAATAGGATACTTTTCCTCATAAAGCAAGAAAAAAATCAAAGCGGCCAAAAGCGCCGGTATCAGCCATTTAGCGCCGCCAAAGACTATGGACAGAACATAAGCCACCACCTGGCCTATCTGGCCGGATAAATCAAATAAACCCAAAATAGCCAGGGCGGCAAAAACAAACAGGAAAATAATGAATATCCCCTTTTTGGTTTCCGGCGACAAACTGCGCCAATAATCAAGAAAATTAAAACGTGGCGCCGCATAACGGCCACGGTTGGATCCTCCGCGATTCCAGAAAGCGCGGTTTTTTTTATGGTAGTGACGAGGCATGAAAATAGGGACGTTTCTTTTACTGGATTATACCATAAAAAGCGAAAAGACGCCAAGAAATCTTGGCGTCTTTTACGGCCGGTCAAACGCTTTACTGGTGCAGAGGTTAAAGCGCCCAAACCGCCAATATCAAAAGAGGCACGACAAGCCAAATTAAATCAATCAGGGCCTTTCTCGGATCCTTGCGTTTCTGGTAAATTTCAATGCTTAGGAAGGTCATAATCAACGGCGAAAATACTTTTTTATTTCCCTGATGGTCAGACGGCGAGAGGCCTGCAATCGCTGGATTTCCTTCAGGCGTTTTAAGGCCCATGACCGGTCATACAGACGGTAACCGCCCGGCGATTGATCGGCGAATTTAAGCAACCCTTCCCGCGTATAGTAATGGATGGTGGAGGGCAAAACTCTGGCCGCTTGGGCCAATTCTCCGATTTTTAACAACTCAGCCAACCGGCCGCTCTTGTCCATAATTATAGCTCCCCGCTGTCGCCGTTTCCGCCGTATTCAAACGTGGCGATCCAGCTTGACAGCCGAGAGTAACACTAACCATAAAGTATGAAGTATGAAGTAATAAGGTATACTTTATAGTTGTTATATTACAATAGTTTTTACCGCTTGGCAAGAGACAGTTATCCACAGGACGAATAATTTATGTTTTAAACGACAAATAATGAATGATAAAAAAACCGCTCCCCCCGAAGGAGAGCGATTTTTATAATAAATTTAATCTGAACCTATAGTTTGCCGTAGACAAAGCCGGTGCCGGCCGGAATCTTGCGGCCGATGATAATGTTTTCTTTCGGTCCGGTCAAATCGTCGGTTTTGCCGGTAATGGCGGCATTAATTAACACTTTGGCTGTTTCCTGGAAAGAAGCGGAGGCCAGCCAAGAGCGAGTGGACAAGGAAACCTTAGTAATGCCCAGAAGCAGCTGTTCGTATTGAGCCAAATTTTTCTTTTGTTTCTTCAGTTCGCTATTGGCGTTAGCGACATCCACGTATTCCACCACTTCGCCCGGCATAAAGTCGGAATCGCCGGAATCAAGGACATAAACTTTGGAGAACATCTGACGTACGATCACTTCAACATGCTTGTCGTTTATTTTCTGGCCTTGGCTGGAATAAATATGCTGGATTTCTTTCATGATATATTTCTTGGTGAAATCAGCTTCCTTCAATTTATGCAATTGATGCAAATCAAGCGGCCCCTCGGTCAACTGATCGCCGGCTTCAACTTTGGAATTATCCTTGACCATGATAGACTTAACCGAAGCCACCAAATATTCTTTAACCCCCAACTCATTGCCCAACAAAATCAAGGAACGCCCGTCAATCTTAACCGTGCCGGCAAACGGCGCAAAATATTTATTCTCGCCGTTCTCATACAAAACCTGGCCGTCTTTGACTTCATCGCCGTCCTTAACCTGAAGAACGACTTTCTTGCCTTTGGGTATGTTGATTTTCTTTTCTTTATCCTGATCAAAGGAGATTTCCAGAATTCTCTCTTTGCCCGAAGTCTTGATAACGGGCTGGCCGTCCTCGCCGATGATTTCGCGTTGGCGCGGTTCTTTGATGCGTACGATGCCGGAAACGTCAGCGATAATCGCCTTATTTTTCGGCGTGCGAGCCTCAAAGATTTCTTCCACGCGCGGCAAACCTTGCGTGATATCGCTTTCCGAAGCCACACCGCCGGTATGGAAAGTTCTCATGGTCAGCTGAGTTCCGGGTTCACCCACGGATTCAGCGGCGATAACGCCTACGGCCACGCCCAGCTCTACCGGTTTATTATAAGCCAAATCGTAACCATAACATTTGGAGCAGACGCCGCGGACATTCTTACAAGTCATAACCGAACGATAGGTCGCCTCTTCAATCTCCGCCGAACCGATTTTGGCCGCCACTTCTTCGGTAACCATTTCCCCGGCCTTAGCTACGACTTTTTTGCCGGCGATCAAATCTTTGACCAAATAGCGTCCCAACAAGCGGTTAGCCAGCTTGTCGCCCATCACCTCGGACTCGGCCTTAGTTACGGTCAAACCGGAAGTATCATGGCAATCTTCGTTGTTAATGACTATATCTTGCGCCACATCCACCAAGCGGCGAGTCAAATAACCGGCTGAGGAAGTACGCAAAGCCGTATCGGACAAGCCTTTTCTGGCGCCATGGCTGGAAATAAAGAATTCCAAAACATTAAAACCGCGTTTAAAATTATTTTTGACCGGCAGCTCAATAACTTCATAATTAGGATTGACCACCGGGCCCTTCATGCCGATCATCTGCGATAATTGTCCCCAGGAACCGCGGGCGCCCGAATCAATCATGGATAAAATAGAATTGCCTTCGGTCATGCAATGTTTGACCTTCTCCAAAATCTGAGTATTAATGCGCAACCAATTCTCCACAATCTTTTCGTGGCGCTCATCCTCAGTCAAAAGGCCCATCATATACTGACCGTCAATCACATCAACTTCTTTATCTCCTTGCGCCACCAATTCGTCGCGTCCCTCCACATTAACCAAATCGGCAATACCGAAAGATTGGGCGGACAAAGTCAAATATTTGAAACCGGTGTCCTTCATGGCATCTAAAGTCTTGACAGTCGCCTCGGGACCGAATTGATAAAGCACATCGGCTAAGATCTTGGACAGATCCTTCTTGCCCACGCGCTTATTGATGAAATCAAACTCTGTCGGCAAAACCGAATTGAAAATAATGCGTCCGACGGAAGTCTCCAATAATTCTTTCTTGGAACGTTTGTCGGCTTTCCTGGTATATAAAACTTTAATCTTTGACTGCAAAGAAATAATCTTTTTATCAACGGCCAGAATCGCCTCATCCAAGGAAGAGAAGGCCCGAACCGGCTGACTTTCATCCAGCGTGGTCAGATAATAACAACCCCAAACAATATCCTGGTTAGGCGTAACGATCGGCTGGCCGCTGGCCGGCTTCAACAAGTTCTTGGAAGCCAGCATTCTTTCGGACGCTTCTTTGTTGGCATCCTCGGAAAGCGGCACATGGACGGCCATTTGATCGCCGTCAAAATCAGCGTTGAAGGCGGCGCAAACCAAGGGATGGATTTGAATGGCCAAGCCCTCAATCAAGATTGGCTTAAACGCCTGAATACCCAAACGATGCAAAGTCGGAGCGCGATTCAATAAAACATGGGCGCCCTTGACCACCTCCTCCAGAATATCCCAAACCTCATCATGTTTGGCATCAATATAGCGATTGGCGCTTCTGATATTATGCACAACGCCGCGCTCAATCAGTTTGGAAATAATAAACGGCTTAAACAATTCCAAAGCCATAATCTTGGGAATACCGCACTGGTCCAAATGCAGCTTGGGACCGACGACGATAACCGAACGGCCGGAATAATCGATGCGTTTGCCCAGCAAGTTCTGACGGAAACGGCCCTGCTTTCCTTTCAGGATATCAGCCAACGATTTAAGCATGCGTTTCTGGCCGGTAGAAGCCACCACGGTCTTGCCATGGCGGGCGTTGTTATCAATCAAGGAATCAACCGCTTCCTGCAACATGCGCTTCTCGTTTCTGGTAATAACCTCGGGAGCATTAAGCTCCTGCAACTGTTTCAAGCGATTGTTGCGGTTAATGACGCGGCGATACAAATCATTCAGATCGGAAGTGGCGAAACGTCCGCCGTCAAGCGGCACCATCGGACGCAAATCCGGCGGAATCACCGGAACGGCGGTCAAAACCATCCATTCGGGACGGAGATTATTCTTAATGAGATTATTAAAAAACTTTACGCGGCGGATCAGCTTGTCTTTCTTGGCGCCAACCGTAGCGGCGATTTGCTTATTCAATTCTTCCACGGTCTTAGCCAAATCAATGCGCGACATCAATTCGCGAATCGCTTCCGCACCGATGCCCGCTTCAAAAATATGCCCGTACTTCAGAGACAATTCATGAAAAACATGCTCGGAAATAATCTTTAGGGGGCGGATTTCTTTCAATTCATTCTCCGCCATTAAGACGGTTTCCTCCAATTCTTTCAATTTTTCATCGCGCAGTTTGGTAAAATTTTCCAAAGCCTCGGACTTTTCCGCCTCAGAACTCCCAGCGGCGTTCAGTTGTCTGGCTTTATTATCATAATCGGACTCAATCTGCTTGCGATATTGCTTGTATTCGCCCCGCAGCTGTTCAAAAGTCTGATTCTTCAAGTCTTCATTAACATTGGTGATGATAAAATCGGCAAAATAAATAACTTTCTCCAGATTCTGAATAGACATGTCCAGCGCTAAGCCGATCTTGGACGGAATGCCGCGCAAAAACCAAATATGAGAAACCGGCGACGCCAAATCAATATGGCCCATGCGTTCGCGGCGCACCACGGCGCGAGTCACTTCTACGCCGCACTTATCGCAGACAATGCCTTTATAGCGGATTTTCTTGTATTTGCCGCAATAACATTCCCAGTCCTTAATCGGACCAAAAATACGCTCGCAGAATAAGCCGTCTTTTTCCGGCTTCTGCGTACGGTAATTAATGGTTTCGGGACGCGTTACCTCGCCGTGCGACCAGGCATGGATATCCTCGGGCGATGCCATTTTTAACCTAATGGAGTCAAAATGGATGTTGGGCACTTGTTCTTGATTGAACATATTATATTAGTAATTAGAAATAAAAAGATTAAGCGTCTATTTCTTCGTCATCCTTCATCATGCCGGATTCAATTTTATCATCAACATTCCTGATCGGCTTATTGTTTTCCAATAATTCCACATTAAGCGCCAAACCCTTAAGTTCGCGAATCAAAACATTAAACGATTCCGGAATATATAAATTGGTAATAGGCTCGCCCTTGATGATGTTCTCGTAGGTCTTGCTGCGGCCGACTACGTCATCTGACTTAATAGTCAAAATTTCCTGCAAAGTCGCGGCCGCGCCGTAAGCTTCCAAGGCCCAAACTTCCATTTCACCGAATCTTTGTCCGCCGAATTGCGCCTTGCCGCCCAAAGGCTGTTGGGTGATAAGAGAATAAGGACCAATGGAACGGGCATGGATTTTATCTTCTACCAAATGATTCAACTTCAGCATATACACCATGCCGACGGTTGATTTCTTGGCAAAAGATTCACCGGTGCGGCCGTCATATAATTGGATGCGGCCGTCTTCCGGATAGCCGGCAGCCTTGAGTTGTTCGCGAATATTGTCTTCAGTCGCGCCGTTGAAAACGTTAGTCGCCACTTTGTAGTTCAAAGCCTTGGCGGCCAAGCCCAAATGAGTTTCTAAAATCTGTCCCAAATTCATGCGGGAAACGACGCCCAAAGGAGACAAAATAATATCAACCGGCGTTCCATCGGCCAAATGCGGCATATCTTCTACGGGCACTACTTTGGAAATAACGCCCTTATTGCCGTGACGGCCGGCCATCTTATCGCCGACTTGCACCTTGCGCAAAGAAGCGACGGTCACCTGGACCATCTTAATCATGCCGGCTGACATCTTATCGCCGTTTTCGCGGGAGAAAATCTTAATGTCAATCACTTTGCCGGAAGAGCCGTGTTCCAAATATAATGAAGAATCGCGGACGTCCCGGGCCTTTTCGCCGAAAATGGCGCGCAACAATTTTTCCTCGGCCGACAATTCAGTCTCGCCCTTAGGCGTAATCTTGCCGCACAGGATATCGCCGGATTTAACGGTGGCGCCGATACGCACAATTCCTTCCTCGTCCAAATCCTTCAATTTTTCTTCGCTGATGTTGGGAATATCGGAAGTAACGATTTCCGGGCCCAGCTTGGTTTCGCGAACTTCGCAAGTATAATTTTCAATATGGATTGAAGAGTAGCGATCCTTCTGCACCAATTTCTCCGACAAAATAATCGCATCTTCATAGTTATAACCCTGCCACGGCATAAAAGCGACCAAAACATTCTGACCCAGGGACAGCTCTCCCTGATCAGTGCCGGGACCGTCAGCCAAAACATCGCCCTTCTTAACCTCCTGATCAATGGCGACAATCGGTTTCTGATTAATGCAAGTGGAGGCGTTGGATCTGGTATATTTGGTCAAGCGGTAGGTATCAATCTTATTGTTTTTATTCAAAATTTCAATCTTGTCGCCATGCAGGCCGATGACTTTGCCGTCTTCTTTGGCTAAAGCCACGTGGCCGGAATCGCGGGCGGCGATGCGTTCTAATCCGGTGCCGACTAAAGGCGCTTGCGGCCTGACCACGCAGACGGCTTGGCGTTGCATGTTCGTACCCATCAAAGCGCGGACGGCGTCATCATGTTCCAAAAAAGGAATGCAAGAAGTGGCGATGGAAACGATCTGGTTGGATGACACATCCATGTAATCAACCTGGTTAGTGGGAGCGACAGTCGGGTTCAGCTTGACGCGAGCTTCCACCTTATCCGATTTAAAGTATCCTTTTTCATCAAGTTCGGTATTGTACGGAGTAGTGGTGGAACGGGATTCTTCAAAAGCGTCAATATATCTTATTTCATTGGTCACGCGCGGTCTAACGCTGATTTTATTCAATTCAATATTTTCCGCCAAAGCTTTAGCGGCGTCTTTTCCGATTTCCTCTCCGGCTTTGACTATGATTGAACCGTTTGCGTCTCGCAAATCAACTTGAGCGATTTCGCCGACGGCGGTTTTTCCGTCATTAGCCAAAGTATGCGCCACCTTATAATAAGGGGCTTCAATAAAACCGTATTCGTTAATGCGGCAATAACCGGCCAAATGACCGACCAAACCGATATTGGGACCTTCCGGGGTGGCGATAGGACAGATTCTGCCATAGTGAGTCGGATGCACGTCGCGCACTTCAAAACCGGCGCGTTCACGGGACAAGCCGCCCGGACCGAGCGCGGAAATTCTGCGTTTGTGCTCCAGCTCGGCCAAGGGATTAACCTGGTCCATGAATTGCGACAGCTGCGAAGACATGAAAAACTCCTTGACCACCGACATTAGCGGTCGAGCATTGGTTAATTTAGACGGACTAAGAGTAGTGACATCCAAAGTGGACATGCGATCTTTGATGATCCTTTCCATTCTGGCCAGACCGATGCGGAATTTGGCTTGAACCAATTCGCCCACGGCTTTGACGCGACGATTGCCCAAATGATCAATATCGTCAGCTCGTTCTTGGGTCAAGGTCAGACGCATGATTTCTTTCAGGATATTAATGATGTCCTCTCTTAAGAGAACTCTGCTTTCCTTGTTGATTTCACGGTCGCTCTCAAAGCGCTGATTCATTTTGTAACGGCCGACCGAACCGAAATCATAACGCGAAAAATTGAAAAACATGTTATCAATCAACTGCTTGGCGTTATCGGGCGCGGCCAAATCTCCGGGGCGGATACGCTTATAAACTTCAATCAAGCCCTCGGCTTCATTTTCCGAAGCGTCTTTTTTAATGGTCGCTTCAATAAATTCGCTGGCGCCGTCAAAATCGGTAAACTGACCAAGTATCTCTTCATTGCTGGAAAAACCGAAAGCGCGCAACAAAGCGGTTACGGCTACTTTTCTTTTGCGGTCAATTTTAACCCAGAGAACTTTGTTCAAGTCAGTCTCAAATTCCAGCCAAGAACCGCGGTTGGGAATAACCTTGGCGCCATATAATTTGCGATCAACGGCCGGGGTGGAGGTAAAGAAAACGCCGGCCGACCGGACCAGTTGAGAAACGACAACGCGTTCAATGCCATTGACGATGAACGTGCCGCGATCAGTCATTAAAGGATAGTCGCCCAAATAAATCTCCTGTTCCATGCTTTGGCCGGTCTTTTTGTTGACTAATTTAACATTAACGCGCAACGGCGCTTCGTAGGTAATGTTTTTTTCCTTGGAGGCCACCTCGTCAAACTTGGGTTCATCCATGTAATAATTCATGAAATAAACTTCCAGGTCACGGCCGATAAAATCAGTGATGGGAGAGAATTCATCCAAAAGCTCGCGTAAGCCAACCTTCCAGAACCAGTCATAGGACCATTTCTGCAATTCAATCAAATCAGGCGCCTGAAACAAGTTTTTTGTCAGAGGCGCAAAATTAACCCGACCGTTAATCACGTTCAAATTATTTTTATTAGACATAAAAAAGCCCTCATTTCCCTTATTTTAGCCAAATATTTGGCTATGAGCGTTAGAAATGAGTTCGATTATTTATTTATTGAGTTGTATTTTTAGAATAAGACACTAATTTTTACGGCTTATTAGTGTTCACGAGCACTCTAAATGACTTCTCCGCCCGTTAGCGGATAAAGATTCAATATAATTATATTAACAGAAACGATAAAAGAAGTCAATAGTTTTTTGACCACTTGAGCAAGATTTTATTATTTGTCAAATAATAATTAATTATTACCTAAATTTAGCCAATAACACATCAAAAATAACCAAAAATTAAAAACTATTGATTAAAAATTATTTGAGTTATCCACAGGGTAATTACTAATCAACTCAATAGTCAAACCGCAATAGTTGATTTTTTTATCATTAACAACTATACTTATCAATACATTTTAGCAAAAAATGAGGCACCTTACAAAAAATTACATAAAAAAACCAAAGGAGTAAAAAATGGACACGAAACTCTTGCGTCTGATCATACCCGCCTCTCCCCCGTTTAATCCTTATAAACGATTTTATGGCCGTACGACCGCCCTGGGAACGATCCTAACCGCCTCGGCGGCTAATAAAATACCGGGCTGGGAAGTTGAAGTGATTGACGAAAACAACTGCCATAATCTTCCTGCTTGGCTTAAGCTAACGGCAGACGGCCGGATTGATCATGGATTGCTGCAACAAGAACGGCCGGCCCAAATTGTCGCTCTCTGCGCTTCACTTAGTTCAACTATGCCTCGTGTCTTTGAGTTGGCTGGGATTTACCAATCATGCGGAGCGCTTACGGTGGCGGGGGGCTATCATGCAAGCGCTCTGCCGGAAGAAGCGCTTGATCATCATCTGGATATCATAATCATGAACGACGGAGAAAAAACTATTAGGCAAGTCATAAATACTTATGACTCTTTATGCCAGGATGTTAATTATGGCTTGCATCTGACCTGCCGAGCGCAGGGGGCCTATAAAAACAACTGCTCGTCCCATTTTTATGAATTGGAAGAAAAAATAAAAAACTATTGGCTTAAAGTGGACGGCATCGCTTTCCGGCATATTGATAAAACCATAATTAATCCGTCCGCCGATCAATCGCACAATTGCCGATCGGCCTTATTGCCTAATTTCGGTTTGTTACGCTATGGCAAATTGGAAGTCTATCCGATTAATTGGCGCCGCGGCTGCTCGCTTAAATGCGAATTCTGCGCCGTCAGAGAAAAACCCGGCAAGGAGTCAGCCCTTGATCTGTTTAAGGTTGTCCGGCATTGCCACGAAAAATTCGGCGCTGATAAATTTTTTATCGTTGACGATCGCTTCGGCGGTAATCTGATAAACAAGACAGAACGCGCTGAACTGATCTCGGCCTTGAAACTGCTTATCGCCTACCAGAAAAAAATCAACCGGCATTTTAGCTTTAGCGCTCAACTGGAACTCAACGCTTCCGGCGATACCGAGCTCCTCTTTTTGCTGCGCCAAGCGGGGGTAGATACCGTACGCCTAAGCTACGATTCGTCAATTATTGAGGCTCCAGAGTTTAATGATGGGACCTACCATCGGACGACTAAAGGCCAGACCATAAAATGGCGCACCATGGTTCATTACACTCGGCAATGGCGCCAGGCGGGATTCCTTGTTCATGGCATGTTTATCTTTAACTATCCAAAAAAAACAGAGGCGATTGCCGATTGGCCTGATGGGGCGGAACGGCAGGGCCGGTTAAGCGCCGAAACAAAAAAGATTATTGAGCTTGTGGCCGAAGCCGAACAAGCTTACGGCTTAAGCAAATTGCCGACAATAAAAAACCGAGTCCGCGCCGTCAAGGAATTCATCAAATGGGCGGGAATAAACACAGTCCAAGTGGCTTTGGCCGTACCCTCGCCGGGGACTGCCTTGCGCGACCGATTGGAAAAATCCGGACAGCTTTTCCCCGTAACAGCAATCGGCTGGGAATATTACGACGGGCAATTCCCGCTCTACCAACCGAGCAACTGCGAAGCGGAAGAAATGTGGCAAGGAGCCCAGGACATCATGTCCGGCTTTTACGGTTTGAGAAACTTTCTCCGCCAAGCTTCTTTCAACGGCTGGCCGTTCCGGCGAAACCGGCTGAATGAATCCGTACGCCGTGATTTTTCAGCTAAACTAAAAAGAGCCAGAGCGGCTCTTAATCAGTAATCGCACTTTAGACCGTTCGTTTTAATGAACGGTTTTTATTTTGCCAAAATTCTTCAATCTGTTCGGCGACGATCGCCGGCTTGGCAGTATAAACAAACAGGAACTGCCGGGCGTTAACGCCGCGAATCATTAACTTTAATCCCGCCTCAATCGCGGTTATTTTCATTCGACGCGGACCAGGCTCAATGGATTTTATTTCTCCGGTGACGATTTTTGCAACCAGCGGGTGGCGGTACAGGAATTTCACCAATTTATCCGCTTCGCCGATAACCGTTGAATGGCCCGAAGCGACTTTCTTTCCGGCGATATGAGGCATAATTAATTAATAGAAGAAAATAATAAATTGTGGGGATCTTTTAGAAGCCGAAAAACTGTTTAAGCAGTTCTCTAACCACTTCCCGTTCATCCCATTTTAATTTAAGGCCGTTAGCGACGCAAATCACCTGTTCCGAACCTTTGCCGGTCAAAAGCACTAGATCGCCGGCTTGCGCCCGGCTTAAAGCAAACTTAATGGCCTCGCGCCGATCCAAAATCCTGAATAAATTATCGCCTTCAATCTTGCCGATAGCCTTGGCGCCTGCCGCCACTTGATCAATAATCATCTGGGGATCATCGTCGTAGGGATCTTCATCGGTTACTATGCAAACATCGGCATTTTGCGCCGACAATTCGCCCAAGACAGATCGACGGCTAACATCCCGGCCGCCGCCGCAAGACCCGAAAACATGGATTATCTTATTGCCCGAGTCAACCAACTGATGCTCCCTGATAGTGGCGAACAATTGCCGCATTGATTCCGGTTCGGGAGCATAATCAACCAAAACCTTAAACGGCTGGCCGGCAATGATAAATTCCATCCGGCCCGGCACGCCGCCGACTTGCTCTAATGCTTGACGGCATTGCTCCAACGATATTCCCTGCGATTGCGCCACGGCCAGCGCCGCCAGAGAATTATAAATATTGAACTTGCCAAACAATTTAAGATCAAACTTTTCCTCTCCGACGGTAAAGCTGACGCCATTGGGCCGATAGGAAATGTTTTCCGCTTTAAGCTGATTGCCATCGGCTAAACCAAAAACAATCTTTTTATCAACTTGAAAATCCAAAAATTCTTTGGCCTGCCGATCATCGCCGTTAACAACTATGGCTTTGGCAATCTTTCGGCCGCCAATCGCCTTAACCGGCGCATCCGCCAAATGCTTGAACAACTTTAATTTGGCTTTTTTATAATTGTCAAAGCCGCCATGCGCTTCAATATGTTCGGGCGTCAGATTGGTAAAAACGCAAACATCATAATGAATCCCCAGGTGGCGGTATTGCTCAATGCCCTGGGAGGAAGTTTCAATCACCGCGTAACGGCAGCCGGCCGCGACCATCTGCCTAAGGAGTTTCTGCAAGGCGAATCGTCCCAACATGGTCATCTTTTTATCGTTCAGCCATTCCTTATCGGCAAGCTTAAACAAAGTCGTGGAAGCGGCGCCGACCCTGTAACCGGCTTTCTCCAGGATTTCAGCGATCAGGCTGACCGTGCTGGACTTGCCGTTAGTGCCGGTCACGCCGATGACAACCATTTTTTCCGACGGCCGGCCGTAAATAATATCAGCCAAAACCGCCAACAATTTATGGTAGGCGGCCAGCCAAACGGCAGGAATTAATTTTTTTATTTCAGTTAACATAAAATTACGCCTTACCTTCCTAAAATCTTTAACGCTTCTTTGATTTTCTCGCCCGCATCCGGCGACTGGCATTGGCCAAGCGCCTCGCGCGCCTGACCGGTTGAATAACCCAAAGACACCAGGGCCTCCAAAGCATCGCCGAAACCGTCATTCCAAGAGGCGGCGACTCCAGCCATGTTCCCGCCCAATTTATCCTTAAGACCTATTACGATCTTTTCCGCCGTCTTGGGTCCGATGCCGGAAACCTTGGCTAAAATCTCGTGATTGCCGCTCTGCACGGCGGTTACGATATCGTCAATCTTGGCTTTGCGCAAAATATCCAAAGCGCTTCTCGGGCCGATGCCGGATAAAGATAATAATAATTCAAAAAATTCCAATTCTTCTTGGGTGGCAAAACCGTACAAATCCAATACGCTTTCGGCTACTTGCGTATAAATAAAAACTTCCGCCGTCTGCCCGATAGCAAAATCGTTCAATAATCGATCCAAAACATAAACTTTGTAGCCGACTCCGCCGACATCAATCACAACAAAATTTTCCTTTTTCAGTTGCTGGGATTTTAAGCGGATTTGGCCCTTAAGATAAGCAATCATAAAGCTTGACAAAAATTGTTTACCTCACTATAATACAGCAAAACAGAACATTTTACAACTCGCTCGAACCAGACAATAAAGGAGGTTGCTTATGCCTGATACCTGCCGGCATGTCCCGGAATTCGCGACAAGAGACGAGAAGGTTTGCCGATTGTGCGGCAAGGAGCTTGGAAAACATGAACCGCTTACGCCGGAAAAAATAACCGCATTGCTGGGAGCGGAAATGCCGGCGCAAAAAAGATTCGTCATTACCGGCGGCCTCGGATGCTTCCTATTGTCTCTGCTGAAAAAAACAGGCTGATAAAGTGGGGGGAGAATCATATGCCTCAAGGCAAAGAAGGGCAACCACATCAGCACCATTGGGAGGCGGTTGATTTTGATAATATGGCGGATGACCGCATTAAATGCGCGGTCTGCGGATTAACTAAAGTTTGCGAACACAACGCCGGTGAATTCATTGAGAATCCCAGCGGCTGCTGCTTTTGCAGGCTCTGTGGCCGCTTCCGCGGATTGGCCCATTGATCGGCCAGACAAAAAGTACAACAAAAGCTGTCGAAAATTTTCGACAGCTTTTTATTTTTCCTATCGCTTTACTCTGATTAGTCCGGAAAATGCTGCGACTTCCACGCCCTGCCCTTCCAATTCATCCAAAAACAGATTAACGCCCAGGGAATCGGAAGACATATGCCCGGCAATCACCACATTGACATGATGCTTCTGCGCCTCTTTCTTATGTTCTTCGCTCATATGCATGCCGACAATCGTACCGATGCCGGCGTGCGCCATCTTTTCATAAATATCCTTGGAATTGGAAGTGCCGCCGGTGATTTCCGTCAAAACAATTTTACCGCAATAGTTGTCCTCGCTGCCGGCAAAAATTTTCGGTCCGGTTTTCTTCTTGGCCGCCAATTGATATTCGGGAATTTCTTTCAGCAATTTCATCAATTCGCCGACCGTCTCCAATTCCACCGCTTCCACCCTGTCTTTCAAGAATTTAGCCGCCAAATTATCGCAAGGGGTATGCAGGCAGACTAAATTAATATCCAACAATCGCGCCGCATCCACCGGACGCTGATGGTTGGCCGGCGAAACGCCTCGCGCCACTTCAGACACCCTTTCTTTAGTGATGGCCTGCGCCACATTAATTGGCACGCCGTACTGCGCCAGCACCTCGGCCTGCAGGTGCATGACATCGCCCAGATCGGCCAGGGCTTCGCCTTCCGGATGATGGGCGATAACCGTATCATAACCCAACTGCTTGGCCAAGATCAACTCCGGCGTTTCAATATCAATGCCACACAGGATTTTTTTCACCTCCCGGCCGTTATCGTACAGAATCCTGCTATCGGCATAAGGATTAACGAGTTTCTCCGCATCAAAATCTTCTTTCTGTTCCTCGTTCAGCTTATCAAACTTTTCCTTAGTCTTGGCTAAGTTTTTTCTCACTCTCTCGCCGCCGCGCAAATCCGCCTCAATCCCCAGTTTGACAGCCAGATTATAAATGTCTTTAAGCAACATAAAATTAAGATTAAAATTATTAATTAATCTAACCATTAATTGGAAAAAAAGTCAAACAAAAATCATCCCAGGCTTCTGACGGCCGGGGATGATAGGAAAATAAAATTTATATTTCCTTGCCCATGATCACTTGGGGCAATTCACGGAAATCCTGCACCACTCTTTCCAGCTTGCTGGTTTCTTCGTTGCCCACCAAGCGATCAAACAGCACTGTCCAGCCGGCCCACTGAAAGGTGGTAATCAGTCCGGTAACTGCAAAGATTATTAGCAATATGGCGATCAAGCAAACAAGGGAAATAATCATTTTTATCCAAAAAGCTAAAAATGGAAAATATAACGGGATCACCACGACCGAGACGGCAACAAAAACCAAAACCAAGAAGGTAACAATAAAGGCGGCAACCATATAAGCCAAAAACATAAACAAAGCCATCTCCAAAGAAATCAGCCAATTGGCCCTGAATAACTCCCAAGCGGAAACCAAAGCGGTTTTCATTTTTTGCTTCTTAAGCAAAATGAAAAAAATCTGATACTTGATTACAAAAGAAATTATCAAAGCCAAAATCACAAAAATCAAAAAAGACAAAATATAAATCACTACGCCCCAGGCGCCCAGGCCGGAAATCAAGCCTGCTTGCCAGCCCAATAAAGAGAACAAGGCAAACAAAACCAGTTTCAGCAAAACCACTGCGCCAAAAACCGGCCAAAAGTTGGCCCAGGCAAACTGCAAGGCCTCTTTCAGTAAGGGTTTCTTGTTGCGGTTATGCAAGGCAATATTGCGGATAAGCCCGGATTGGCATAAAACAGCAACGGCGATGACGGCAAAAATTATAATCAAAGAAATTAACAGGATCAGCAGGGCAACACCCAAAAGAAGAGCGCTGGACGGCCAAGCCGCCTGAAAAGCCGACCAACTCAATGCGGCGCCGCCGGCCACAGCCGTGGCCGCGCCCTCCTGGAAACCGCTGACCACTGAGCTGACGATATTGGTTGAGGAATTATTGAAAAAAGCGCGGGAGATTATTTCATATTCGCCGCCGGACGAAATCAAAACGGCAACAAGTCCCAGCCACCAAAGCTTTTTATAGCTCCAGGTTATTTCCCAGGCCCGTTTCAAGACAGGACGATAAAGATAATTGGTTGTTTGCATATATTTGATTAAATTGCTTACTTATATATTATAGCATAAAAAAACACTAAGACAAGAAGCAAATATAAAAACCGCCGCAATCAGCGACGGTTTTTTAAAAAATGTCTTCATTAAACGAATAACTTTTCAAATTCTTCCGACTCTATGGTTTCCTTTTCTATCAGCGTATTGGCGATCTTATCCAGATACTCCCGTTTCTCGGTAACGACTTTTAAGGCCAGCTTGGCGGCCTCGTCCAGCAAACGGCTAATCTCTTTATCAATTTCTTCAGCGGTTCGGTCGGAATAATCGCGCTCCTCGTGCAGCTCCCGGCCCAAAAAAATCAATTCTTCGCGTTCGCCGAAAGTCCGCAGTCCCAGTTTTTCGCTCATGCCGAAGTCCGAGATTAAACGGCGCGCCAGCTTGGTGGCCTGGCGCAGATCATTCTGATCGCCGGTAGTCACTTCGTTGAATACTTCTTCTTCAGCGATACGGCCGGCCAGCATTACCGCCAAATCCTCTAGGAACTCACTCTTCGTATGAAGTTTTTTATCTTCTAATGGTAACTTTAAGGTATAACCGGCGGCGGAACCGCGGGCGATGATAGAAACTTTTCTGACCGGATCGGTGTTAGGCAACTCATGAGCGACCAAGGCATGACCGGCTTCATGATAAGCCGTAATCTTTTTCTCCTTATCATTCAAAATATGGCTCTTGCGTTCCGGACCAAGCAAAACCTTGTCAATGCAGGATAAAATATCATTTTGGATTACCGATTTCTGATTGGTTAGGGCGGCTTTAATGGCTGCTTCGTTCAAGAGATTCATTAAGTCGGCGCCGGAAAATCCCGGCGTGCGTTCCGCCACTTGGCGCAAATCCACATCCTTGGCCAAGGGTTTCTTCTTGGCGTGGACTTTCATGATGGCTTCGCGATCATTGATGTCGGGCAAATCCAGAGTGACTCGGCGATCAAACCGGCCGGGCCGCAACAAGGCGGCGTCAAGGACATCGGGACGGTTGGTGGCGGCCATGACAATTACGTTGTCTGACGGTTCAAAACCGTCCATCTCGGTTAAAATCTGATTCAGGGTCTGTTCGCGTTCATCGTGCGATCCGCCCAAACCGGCTCCGCGTTGGCGGCCGACAGCGTCAATCTCATCAATGAAGATAATGCATGGCGAATGTTTTTTGGCTTTCTTAAACAGGTCGCGGACGCGGGATGCGCCCACGCCGACAAACATCTCCACGAACTCCGAACCGGAGATGGAAAAAAACGGCACGTTGGCTTCGCCGGCTACAGCCTTGGCCAGCAAGGTCTTGCCGGTGCCGGGAGAGCCCAACAGCAGAACGCCCTTGGGAATAGTGGCGCCCATGGCCAAAAACTTTTTCGGGCTTTTCAGAAAATCCACAACTTCCAATAATTCCTGCTTGGCCTCTTTAACGCCGGCCACGTCCTTGAAGGTAATCTTATTGTCTTTGTCCGGATTAAATTGCCGCGCGCCGCTTTGGCCGAAAGACATGGCTTTATTATTGGCGCCCGAAGCGGATTTTAGCATAAACCAGAAAAAGGCCAAAATTATAATGGCCGGAATAACGATAGGCAAAAGCGTGGCCAGCCAAAATTTCCAACCGGCTTCGTTCTTAATATTAATGGCGACTTGGCGAATCTTTTCCGGCGCCACATTATAGTTTTTCAGCATGGCGCTTAGGGACTCCTCGGTCTCTTTCTGCACCATTAACTTGCTGCCGTCAGTCAGGATAACGGTTAAAGTATTGGACTCCACATCAATTGATTTGACGGTGTCACTTTCAATCGCGCTGACCAAAGTGGTAAAATCCGCTTCCTTGGGTTGACTTTGCTGGACTTGCAAGAAAGAAAAAACCACTAAGATGACGATAAAAATTCCGATATAAATCAGGGTGTTTTTGGAAATATTTTTCATAGGTTGTGAATAATTTGCTATAATTAACTTAGACGAATCATAACACATAACTATGGCTAAGTCAAACATTGCCGATGGAAAGATTGCCCGGCCGCTGGACGGCTTCTGGCGCGCCACTTTAATAAAGATTTTACCTGACTGGATCACTCCCGATGGATTGTCCTTGCTAAGATTGATTCTGATACCGGCCGTGCTCTTAGCTTTTGCTTTTGGCAATTTCTTGCTGGCGGTTATTCTATTTGCCTTAGCCGCTCTTTTGGACTCTGTTGACGGAGCGCTGGCCAGACAAAGAAATATTCATACCTCTTGGGGATTAATTATTGATCCTTTGGCTGATAAACTGCTGATTATGATGACAATCCTGTATTTGGCTTTAATTTTTCCCGCGCCCTGGCTGATCTTGGCGGTCTTCGGCTTAGAGACATTGCAACTTCTGGGCGCGGCCCTGGTCTTGAGCATCAGTAGCAGACCGACGCTTAAAGCCAGCATCTTCGGCAAAACCAAAATGCTTCTGGTTTCCGTAACCGTAGTGCTGATTTTCCTTTGGTTGATTATTAACTGGTCCTGGCTTCTGGCTTTAACGATTATTTGCCTCTGGCTGACGATAATTTTGCAAGCTATGACTTGTTTGCATTATCTTTATCGGCTGGCCAAAAAATAACTAAAAGATAAAAAATATCTCCATTGAAACGGAGATATTTTTTGTTTTTAGACCTCTATAATCACCGGCAAGATCATCGGGCGCTTCTCTGTTTTTTGAAACAGGAATTTGCCGATTTCATTGCGCAGCTTTTCTTTCAGGTATTGATCGTCGGGGGCGGTTACCGGATTATTATCCTTAAGAATCTTCTTAATCTTAATCCGAGTCATTTCAATCAGGCGCTTGTTCTCTTTCAAATAAACAAAACCGCGGGAAATAATATCGGGACTTTGGATCAATTCTCCGGTCTTGGCGTCCACAGTGGCGATAATAACCAACATGCCGTCTTCCGCCAATTGCTGACGGTCGCGCAACACGATATTATTCATATCGGTAATGCCCAGGCCATCAACAAACACATAGGAAGCCGGGACTTTTTTGCTTAAGATGCCGGCGTTATTGCCGTCAAACTCAATGATACTGCCGTTATCCGGCACAAAAATCCTATTCGGACTGAAACCGATGTCTTGCGCCAGCTTGGCCGCCTCCTTCAGCATGTAATGATTGGCATAAGAAGGAATAAAATAATCCGGCTTAATGGATTTAAGCATGTAGGCGATATCCTCGCGATTGCCATGGCCGGACACGTGGATATCCATGATATTGCCATGGATAACATTGTCGCATTGGCGATACAGATTGTCTTTCAAACGCTGGATAGTCCGTTCATTGCCCGGAATAACCGAAGAGGAAAGGATAACGGTATCGTTTTTACGCAATTTAACCGACTTGTCATTGCCGTCAATAATACGAGACAGGGCGGCGTTTCCTTCGCCTTGCGAACCGGTGCATAAAATAACGATTTTCTTTTCCGGATATTGATCAATATCCTCCACTCTGATAACCGAGTTTTTTTGGTATTTGATATAACCTAACTTCTTGGCAATCTCCACGTTATTCTTCATGCTGTAGCCCATCAAGGCCACTTTCTTGTTGAGTTTTTCACAGGTAGCGATAATCCAACTGATTCTTTCTATTTGGGAAGAAAAAGTGCCGATAATCATGCGGCCGGGAGCTTCCGTAATCAGCCGGGTAATATTTTTTTGCATTTCTTCAGTCGTGGCCGATTCTCTGATATCAATAGCGCCTAATGACTCCAACATCAGAATGGTCGGGCGCGGCAGCTTGGCCAGATAATCATAGCCCAGCAGAGGCTTGCCGTTCTTATCTTTCTCTAACGTCCAATCGCCGGGATGTATAACCGTGGCAACGGGCGTTTTGATGATTACGCCGACCGCATCCATAATGGAATGATCAATGGGGAAGAAAGAGATGTCAAAGGCGCCCAATTTCAAGCGGTCGCTGATTTTCTGCACCATAATGACTTTCAATTTTTTAGAACCGTCCTTTTTATAATCCTCAACGCGATGTTTCACCAAAGCGATGGTTAGCGGCCGGCCGACAATAGTCGGATTACCCAGCTTCTCCAGCAATATCGGCGCCGCACCGATATGATCCAAGTGGCCATGGGAAAAAATCACGCCCTTGACGTTTTTTTCTTTGCCTCTCAGATACTCAATATTGGGGATGATATAATCAATGCCCGGCATATCCTCTTCCGGAAACTGTATGCCCATATCCAAAATCACGATATCGTTTTTGTATTCAAATATCGTCATATTGCGGCCAACCTCTTCATAACCGCCGATCGGGATAATACGCAGCTTATCGCTACCCTTGACTCCGGTCGCGGTTGCCGCAGCTGTTTGGCCGGTGCGTAAAGCGCCGGAACGCAAATCACGCACCAGGGGTTGGCGGAATTGTTCGCGCGCGGTTTTAATGGCAGTCTGCTGTTTCTGACGCGAGTCTCCTGCCTGATAATTGCCGGCCCTATCGCGTTTCGGCCAAAAACCCCCGGGCTTCTGTTGTTTCAAAGCGGCTTGTTTGGCTTGAACCGAACGATTGGCCGGCACATCCATGCCGCTCAACCATTGATCCAGGCTTAAGTTTTTTTTGTCCGCTTTTTCTTCAACCGGCTTGCCGGAAGATGTCGCTGCGGGACCGCGAAAAGCGCCGGAGGGCTTTCGTTGCGGTTTGTGCGATTTTTTCATGGCAGAAAATGCCGGCCCCTTGAATTCCTTCTTGGGCGCATTCCGCCTGTAGTTTGTACTACTATTCATAAAATTCTAATTACACTCCTTAATATTTAATGTGCCAAAAAACAAAAATGTCTTTTTAGCGAGCGACCGTGCGGTCGCTGAGAGTTAACCGCGTTAAATCCAGCTAAGCTGAAATTTTTCTGAAAGAAAAATAATTTAACGAAGCAAATGTAATTGTGCCGACGGAGAGACTTGAACTCTCACGGCCTTGCGGCCACACGGCTCTGAACCGTGCGTGTCTACCAATTTCACCACATCGGCAAGAACAGAAACCTCAGTTTAATGAGGTAATTAATTAAGTGAGGTATAAAGCATTAATACTGTATTATACAGCAAAAAAGGAAAAAAGTCAAGGGGTTAATGGCGCCAAGCGTATTTTACCCTAACATACCACTCGCTGACGTTAGCCAAGCGATCGCTGTAGCTGGCGATGGAAGTAACGTCAAAACCCTTTAGATTGCTGGACTGGGGATAGGTATAGGAGGGGCTATAAAGAAAAATCGCCGGCAATTGCTGGGAAATTATTTTTTGGAATTCCCAGTATTTTTCCTGCCTTTGGCCGTGATCCAAAATACGCCGCGCCGCCTCCAATAAAGCGTCAACCTTGCTATCGGAAAAAACCGCTAAATTAGATCCGGGATATTCATTCTGCGAAGAGTGCCAAAAGGCAAACGGATCGGGATCGGAAGACATGTTCTCCGAAAACAGCAGGATTTCGTAACGGCGATTGTTGATATTCTCTTGGATAATCTTATTCTTATCCACCGCCTCAATCGTGGTAATAATGCCTAACTGATCCCAAGATTCCTTGATAATCTTGGCGATAGCCAAATACTGCGGCTGGTCGGGAACGGTCAAAGTAAGACGCAATTCATAATCTTTTTTCTGCAATACCTGCTCAATCATGCTATCGCCGGTGGAAGTAGCCACCAGCTTCCAGCCATTGGTTTGCAATAAAGCGGCGGCGGCTTCCAAATCGTAAGAATATTTCTTGATATCCGGGCTATTGTCAATGCCGGGAAGAATCGGCGCATCAATTATCTTGGCTTGGCCGCCGAACGCTTCCTTAACCATTCGTTCCTTGTCCACAGCCAAAGCCAACGCTTGGCGGATATAATCCGCCTGAAGCAAGGCATTCTTCTTTTGATTGAAAAATATTGCGGCATATTGCGGCTGTTCCAACTCATGCATAACGATATTCTTATGGCGTTTCAAATCAGTCTGATTCTCCCGCGGCAAATAAGCCAAACCGTCCACGCTTTTGTTCTTTAGGGCGTCCAAAGCCGAATTAACATCGCCGTAGAATTTGAATACTAATTGTTTCAAGTAGGGTTTAGCGCCATAATAATCGGCATTGGCCGATAGCGTATAAGATTTAATTACGCCGCTTTTGTCTTTTTTAAAACTCTCCACCTCCCAGGGACCGGTGCCAACGGGCTTCTTGTTCAACTCATTCAAATCGGCATTGGCTGGCGGAATATTATACCATAAATGTTCGGGCAGAATGCCGAAGGTCAGCATACTGGCAAACGGCGCAAACGGCTCTTTGAGCGTAAACTTCAGGGTATAATCGTCAATCTTTTCCGCCACCACTCCGCGGAAACTTTTGGCTAAAGGGCTTTTAAATTCCGTATCCTGCAAAGAGGAAACGGTAAAAATAACATCATCGGCTTTGAAAGATTCACCGTCATGCCATTTAATATCTTGACGCAGATAAAAAGTATAAACCAAACCATCATTGGAAACCTCATAACGCTCGGCCAGATCCGGGGTCAACTGATGATTCTTGTCATAGGCCAGCAAAGAGGAAAAAATCAGCCGGCTCAAATCGCCGTCCACGCTATTGGTTTGAGATAGGATCGGATTAATAAAACGCGGCGAACCGATCAATCCCTCCGAATACTCCCCGCCAACCTGCGGCAAGGGCACAGAAAAAATGACAAAAACCTTAAACGCCAAAAAAATAAAGCAAACAACGGCAACAGCGCTAAAAAAACGCAACTGCCTGTTTTCCGACGCTGATAAGAATTTGGGCAAATATTTGAAATGCTTCAAGCGCAAACGCCTGTTTACATTCAAGCCGAACAGAATCTTTCGGTCATAATGGTGCTGGCGCTTAAAGCGACGCAATTCCAAGTTTTGCCGATCAAAAAATCTCTCAACTTTCCTTCTGAGATTTTTAAATAAAAAATCCACGGTTAAAATTACAAATTATAACTAGCCTAACTATGACTGCCCGCAAGCTCGCGACCGTCAATCAATCGCCAGCTAAGCGCCGCTAATAAAGCGCGTTGAGCAGAGAAACCCCTAAAAAGATTATCGCAATAACGATAGTGGCGTTAAACAGCACTTGTTCCAAACCGCGCTTGGTCCTGTACACGTTGCCTTCGCCGCCAAAAGCCGCGCCCAAGCCGGTACCGCGATTCTGCAACAGGATTACTGCCACCAAAGCAACGGCGGAAATAAGCTGAATGACATCTAAAATCATATTTAATACGTTTTAATATCTGGTTTTAAGCTGATTTAATACTATCATAAGCGGGACCAAAAGTCAAACCGAAAAAGCAACGCCCAACGAACGATTTTCCTTAATCAGCTGGATTTATTACTGATTATTATGCTATAATAAAAAAGATAAAAAGAAGCATTTCCTAATTTATATTTGCCTTTTAATCTAACTTTTTCTATGCCCCAAACCACAGGCGAAGCCGAATGGCTTTTACAGGCGCTAAAAAAGAATTACAGTCGCTCCGCGCCCAAGGATTCATCCAAAATAAAACTCAATCAGCTGATATCCAAATTGGGATTTTTTTACGAAAAAGTCAGAAACGCCATTGATTATAATGACGAACATTTGATCCGACGCAATTCCCTGCGCCGGCTGATCACCAGGCAAATGAAATTCCTGGCCGAGCGAGATCCGGTTAAGATCGCCGAAACCGTAATTTTTGAATTCATTCGCGCCAAATACCTGCCCAACGATGCCCTGCCGGAAAGCGACATCGAGCAAACCGCGGCCGTTATCGCCAAATACCTGACGCTATTCAATCACCTGCAGAACCATCCGGTGGCGGAAACCAAAAAAATCAACGATTGGCTTTTGGATCTCCTGACTTGCGAAGTTGACGAATACCTTTTCCCCAACGGCCGGGATATGGCGATGGTTAATTTCATGTACGGCGAAATGATCAAAAGCATTTCTTTCGTCAAAAGCTCCCTGGACGAAAAAGAACGCAATCTGCAAATCTACATTGCCGTCCTGAAAAACTTAATCAAGGCCGATCTGCCGCTGATCCGCTATTGGCTCGTCAAATTATACAATCCGCGCTGGAATTCCTTCACCCCCGACGATATTAAAAAATTCGCTCCCAATTTGGCCGCTGCCAGAAACAGCATTGAGTTGCATCTTAACCATTATTCCGGCTATCAGATAACGCAGATGATCAAGAAACAGGCCGTCTTCTTCCAAATTCTCAGAGAAATCATTGAGCAGAGCGACGACGACATCCGAGAAACAATCAATGATGAGAATAAATTAGAAGAAAAAATCAGCGAGGTCTGCAACAAGAACTACAAACGCATCCGCGGCAAACTGATCGGTTCAATCGTCCGCGTCATCATTTATATCCTGTTCACCAAGACTATTCTGGCTGTCATTTTGGAACTGCCCTACGACCAATTCATCGTCGGCCAGGTCAATTGGTATGCGCTCTTGATCAATATTGTTTTCCATCCCTGCCTGATGTTTGTCATCGCCATGTCCATCAAGGTGCCGGGACAAAAAAACACCCGGGTCATTATTGAGGAGATCAAAAAAATCATTTACGGCAGCGAACGCAAACTGGTTTATAAGCCGCGCAAACTGTTGCGTCGCGGCTCCTTCACCTTTATTTTCTTCAACGCCATCTACTTAGTCATGTTCGGCATCTCCTTTGGCGCCGTAGTCGCGGTTTTGCATCGTTTGGACTTTAACCTGCTTTCCGGCGCGCTGTTCATCTTCTTCTTGACTCTTGTTTCCTTTTTCGGCTTCCGCCTGCGCAATTTTGCCAATCAATTCCTGGTCGTGCCCCGCAAAGAAAACCTGTGGAATTTCCTGTTAGACTTTTTCTCCTTGCCGATCATCCGCGCCGGCAAATTCTTTTCCACTAATTTTTCCAAAATCAACGTTTTTTTATACATCCTGGATTTCATCATTGAAACGCCGTTCAAAATGTTAGTGGAATTGCTGGAGAAAGCGCTGTCATTCATCGGTGAAAAACGAGAAGAAATATCTTAAAAACATATGAAATTCAATCTTAAATCGGAAATAATTCCCTGGCTGCTAATCATAGCCAGCAGCATCGCCGCCATTTATTTTTATTTCAATTTCCCCACCGTCGTGGCCACGCATTGGAATTTTTCCGGCCAAGCCGACGGATTTTCCGGGCGCGGCTTCGGCGCTTTTTTCCTGCCGGTACTGGTCATTATCTTTTATTTGTTTATGACCCTGTTGCCCTACTTGGATCCCAAAAAGGAACGCTACCAGGAATTCTTCGGCCCCTACCTGGGGTTTAGAACGGTTTTAATCCTTCTTTTCGTGTTCTTGCAATTCATTACCGGTTTTTACAATCTCGGCTACAAGCTTAATATCGGCCTTGCCGTAGCTTGGCTGATCGGACTCTTAATGCTGTATATCGGCTGGCTGATGCCAAAAATAAAAAGCAACTGGTTTGTCGGCATTCGCACCCCCTGGACCTTAAGCTCGGAAAACGTCTGGAACAAAACCCACGCCCTCGGCCGCTGGCTGTTTGTGATTTTCGGCCTGGATCTTATTTTGATGCCTTATCTGCCGGAGACCTGGGCGATTACGGCCTTCATCTTGGGACTCGCAATTCTGCTGCTGGGCAGTTTCGGCTACTCCTATTGGTTATATCGGCAAGAGAAAAAATCCTAATTTTTCGTCATTGCGAGCGTAGCGCGGCAATCTCTTTTACCGTCCTACTCGCTTTTTTCTATGAACCGCTACATTGCTATTAGCGCCATCACAATTTTTTGCTTGCTTGCCATCGGTATCGGCGTCGCTTGGGCGCCGATTTTTCCTCTGGCCAAACAATTGACGGGAGCGCCGCTGACGGCTCTGCCGCCGAAATCCGACTCCCTGCCGGCCGAGCCGAAACAGGCAACTGCCACACTGATTTTCGGCGGCGATGTCATGCTCTCGCGCAATGTCGGACAAAAAATGGCCAAATACCAAGATTGGTCCTGGCCGTTTGCAAATATCGCCGGACTGCTGGCGGACGCCGATTTAACGGTCATCAATCTGGAGTCGCCCTTTACCATCGGCGGTTCGCATTTGGTTAAAACCGGATCATTTTCTTTTAACGCCGATCCGCAAGCGCTGGCCGGACTGGCTCAAGCGGGCATTGATGTGGTCGCTCTGGCCAATAATCATATTTTAAACCAGGGCAAAAAGGGCGTAATTGATACGCAAAAACTTTTAACCGCTAACGGCATTGCTTTTGCCGGCGCCGGACTCAATGAAAGCGAAGCCGGCAGGCCGGCAATCAAAGAAATAAACGGAATCAAATTCGGTTTTTTATCTTATGCTTATCCGAATGATTATTCCGTGGCCGGCGCTTCTACGCCCGGACTGGCCGGCATGGACATAAGTAAAATGACAACGGCTGTTGCCAATTTAAAAACAGAAGCTGACTTGGTGGCGGTCTTAATGCACGCCGGAATTGAATACGTTAACACGCCCAATAAACAACAGGTCGCTTTTGCCCATGCCGCCATTGATGCCGGGGCCGACCTGGTAATCGGCCATCATCCGCACTGGGCGCAGACCGTTGAGATTTATAACGGCAAACCGATTGTGTATTCTTTGGGCAACCTGATCTTTGATCAGATGTGGTCGCTGGAAACGCAACAAGGCGCCTTAGCCGAAATAAAAGTGGCTGACAAGCAGATAAGTTCAATCAAGATTATTCCGATCAAAATCATTGATTACGGCCAAGCGATTCTGGCTACCGGTACGGACAAAGAGTTGACCTTAAAAAGGATGGGATTAAATAATGAGGTAATTAACATTAATAATTAATAGTTAAACCGATTAAGAACCGAATTGATTCATTCCCCGGATCAAACTTATATTAAGCAATTTTAAAAGCGGAGCATGTCATCACGACATTCTCCGCTTTTTTGTGCTATTTGGTGGCGCCCCTACTTTCGGGTCGCCAACTGGGCCGCTTTGCGCGCCGCCGCCAACATCGGATTGTCTTCCAGACTGGATCCGAATTGGCGATCGCGATGAGGCTTCTTGAAACCGGCTCGGCCCGCTTCGGTGAAGGACGCGTCAATAATCTGGCCGAGGCGGTAGATAAGGCCCCGGAGTCGGCGCTGAAGACGGCTTTTATTGATGGCATCCGGCGAATCATCGCTGATTTCGTCGGGGTCTTTGCCACCCAGCAGAGCCACAGCCGCCTGTCGTTTGAGGTTCTGGCCCTCGACGAAGATGGGCTCGCCGTCCGGCTTCTCCCAATAGTAGGGACCAACCAGAACTTGCCGTCCGGTCGGCTCACCGGTTTCGGGATTTACTTCCTCCTCCCGCCGGTAACCCACGCCACACTTCCACTGCTCGAGATTGATCCCGAGCCGGCCATCAGCGAAATGGATCACCGTGACCTTGACGAAGCGCTGACCGAAACCCGACTCCAGCACGGTCGTGTGGGAGAATTCCCCACACTCTTTGTCCATCAAATTTTTGTTGATGGACGGCGTAAGCGGCATAAACCGCTTACCCAACGAACCGCGACTCATGCCACGGATCTTAGCGGTACCGATCAGGATCGGTTCCACCATTCCGGGCATATCCGCCGGCGCCACGATCTGCGTGGTGCTTCGTCCTCGACGAACCACAACCTCGCCATCGTTGATGCCATTGGCGATGGCGACTTTTCCGATGTCCAGAAACACCTTGTCCATCAAGGCGTTGCTGATCTCGACGGCGATAGGGACGATCGTCGTCGCTTCCTGGTTGACGGTACCGTCGTCATTGACGGTACTGCAAACCACTGGCAGTCCGCCCGCCTGGAACATCTCCAGACTGACATTGTCTTCACCATAGCCGGCTTCTTTCACCGTCAACGTCGCTTCCGACGTCTCCGGCGCTTCCGGCTCCTCGGCGACGGCAACGGCGCCACGTTCCTGCATGGCCGCCAACTCGGCCGCCATCGCTGCATCCGACGTACCATTGCCATTGCCACGACGACTCTTCTTGCTCATGTTTGTCTCCTTGCCGCTAATCGCGGCTTTTATGGGGATTGTTAGGTGCTTGCCACGCCCACCAGGACGTAACAAATAATTATAGCACACTGATATTTTTTTGTCAATAGACTTATCCACAGTAAAAGCGAAATATTTATGTTTTATAAACAAAAATATCTAAATTTAAACAAAAAAATAAATAGCTAAATGCTATTTATTCCTGATTATTCAAGCTAAATTATCGCTCTGCGGCCATTATCTGATGGAAACGGAAAACAATCCGGTTAAATACGATAAAATCGGGGTCAAAATGATAATGCCCAAATTCCACAAAGGTTTAATAAAATTTTCCCATACGCCGATAACGGCCAGGGTATACAAAACCACCATTACCCAAAAAATTGTCTTTAAATAAGTATCGTCCACAGAATTAGCTTATGGCTTATAGAAAATGGCTTATAGTAAACCAATTTCAGATTCTACACCAAAAAACAGCAAATGTCAATGTCAAATGTCAATATTTAGTTGCTGAACCGGAAATGACAGACATCGCCGTCCGCCATGACGTAATCCTTGCCTTCCAATCGGATCAAACCTTTTTCGCGCGCTCGCGCTTCTCCGCCTGCCGCCGCCAAATCCTGCCACTTGATCACTTCGGCGCGAATAAATCCTTTTTCAAAATCCGTATGGATGACTCCGGCCGCTTGCGGCGCTTTAGTGCCGCGCTTGATGGTCCAGGCCTTGGTTTCCATTTCACCGGAGGTAAAATAAGTAATCAAGTCCAAAGCGTTGTAAGCCTTGACGATCAGCCGATCAAGCCCGGACGCCTCCAACTGCAATTCCTTTAAATACGCTTCGGCTTCTTCCGCCGGCAATTCAGCCAGCTCCGCTTCAATCTTGGCGGAGATGGTCAGGTAGTCGGTTTCCTGATAAACTTTATCCTCGTCAACATTCAAAACATAAATCATCGGCTTCATGGTCAGCAAACATAAGTCCTTAACTAATAATTTTTCTTCCTCGGCGCTGACAATCTCGCTGGCTAATTTTCCCGCTTCCAAGCCCGTCTTTAATTTCTCCAAAATCGGCTGGAGTTCCAGGGCTTCCTTTTTGCCGGCGCGCGCTTCTTTGTTGTTAGCGTCATATCTCTTTTCTATTGTCTGCATATCAGCCAAAACAAGTTCCAGATTAATCACCTCGCGATCCGACTGCGGATTGACTTGGCCGGCCACATGAATGACGTTCTCATCGGAAAACTGACGCACCACTTGGACGATGGCGTCCACTTCGCGGATATTGGCTAAAAATTTATTGCCCAGCCCTTCGCCCTTGCTGGCGCCCTTGACGATGCCGGCAATATCAATGAACTCAATCGCGGTCGGCACGATTTTCGCGGAATTGGAAACGCGCGCCAATTGTTCCAGACGCTCGTCCGGCACCGGCACTACACCGACATTAGGATCAATCGTGCAAAAAGGATAATTGGCTGCATCAACTTGTTTTTTGGTCAGGGCTTTAAATAACGTGGACTTGCCCACATTGGGCAGGCCGACGATGCCGATGGAGAAAGACATAATTTAAAAGGTTAAAAATCGTAAAAACAAGAATCTGTGAAATCATTAAGATTTAGTTGCTCGTGAATTTAAATAAACTGCATTTATTGCCTAAACTATAGCAAAGTAACCTGAAAAAATCAAGGATTGCCCTCGGCAAAACTATTAAATTAAAAGGGGGCAGTAATCGCTTACTGCCCCGCAAATAAAGTGCTTTTTTAATTCAGCTTGTTCAGTTCAGTTTGCCTTGGCCGCCTGAAATTCGGCCATCAGACCGGCGTCAATATCCTGAGCGTCCAGCTGAGCTAGCGCCGCATCCACGTTGAAGCCGGAGGAGGCATCCAAATCGCGGTCGATGTCGCCATCCGATCGGAATTCTGCTTGAGCCGCAACCAACTCACCCTGGAGTTCACCCAGGAATGCGGTATCAACCTTAGCGCCGCCCTGAGCCCGCGCCCGATCGCGCATCGCTACCGCTTGCTTATGAGCTTCAATCGCCTTGAGCATAGCGGGTCCGTTTTGGCGGATCGTGTTCAATCCGGATAGGGCTTCATTGTAATTGGCCCGAGCGAGCTTGTAACTCTCCTCGAGAGTACCATAGGTTACCTTCTGACTCGCGATCGCGTCGTCAAGGGATTTGACCTCCTGCGATACCTGGCCGAGTTGCGCTGTCTTGTCCGGTTGATCAACCAGGCTGCCGCCCAAGCCGACGAGCTTGATCCGACGAACCTGCAGAGCTTCCAACGGCTCCAATTCTTTGGTTTCCGGATCGGCGATCGCGCGCATTTGGGCGCCGATCTGCCGCGCCAATATTCGCTTTTCCTGGACTTGCTTTTCCAGTTCCGCGATGATTTGCGTCAATTTTTCTTCCGGCGATAAGGCCGAGGCCAAAAGCCCCTGCAATCGACTGCCCATCGCCTTGAAAAACATGCCAATATTAACTTTCTTGTCCATCGCTTGCGACATTGATTTGTCTCCTCTTTTGTTGCGATTTCTGGTTTCTGATTTGAATAACGACTTACGGCTTACTAACAAAAAATTAAAGCAAATCACTCACATCAACCGACGGTTCAAACTTTTCTCCCAGAAACAGTCCGCCGGAACCTCTGGCCTCGCCCTTTCTGGCGTCCAAATAAATCAGCTGCCTGTCACCGCCCCGTTCGCGCGAAGTGACAAAGTACAACCGATCGTCGTTTTCAATGGCATCGCATTCTCCGTCCACCTGAGCATCAAACGTACCGATATCAATGATTTCCCAAGTAACACCGGAAGTTAAACTCGACGGCAATTCGTATGGCACGGGTTCAGACTGGTCATTCTCCTTAAAGATCCGTGCCGGTCCCGGCTTACCCTCAACCCCTTTATAAAATTTCATCAAGGACATTGATTCCAACTTCGTGGCCCTTAGCCAAATCGGTTTACCGCCTTCTTGGCTGGGTACCTTAAAAATCCAGATACCTCCCGCCAAAGCCAATGCCTTGGAAACTGCCTCGGTTTTAGACCAAGGCGAATCCGGTGTCTTCTTAAACATCTCCCACAAAGTAACTGAGGCTTTGACTGCCCGTTCCGACTCTCCCAATAGAGTAATCGTTTGCTGGGCCAATGTCTGTTCCAACCGCTTATGCATAGGCGGTGGGGTATCAAGTGAAACCAGGTTACGAGGTTGTTTGGCCACTTTATTTCCAACAACCAGCGCTTTTTTGTTTTTAATCAGACAACCAATACCTACGCCGGAAGCCAAGATAACAAAGAGCCCTAATAGTGACAAAAAATCCATGTCTTTTCTCCTTCTTCGTTTAGACTACCAATTGAATAAACAATGTTCATTCTTTTTGTTCACCAACCGCCACTGTCGCTGCTGGAACTGCTACTGCCCCAACCGCCACTGTCGCTGCTGGAACTGCTACTGCCCCAACCGCCACTGTCGCTGCTGGAACTGCTACCGCCCCAACCGCCACTGTCGCTGCTGGAACTGCTACTGCCCCAGTCGCTCCAACCGCTGCTGGAACTGCTACCGGAACTGTCGGAGTCAAAAGAAAACGATGATGTGCTCTGACTATCTTGGTAATCGTCGTAGGCTTTTTTAGCCTTCCGACCAGTGTCATCAGCTAACTGATATGCTTGATCGGCATTAAACACAGCCGATTCGTAACGCCTGTCGGAAGCGTCACGGCGAGCTTGGGCCAAATGGCTTTTAGCGGAATCAAAATCCGACTGAGCCGACGAAGAATGGCTGCCATAACTTTCAACACTATCTTCGTTGTCATCAATCATTCGTTCAGCTCGGCGTTCTTGATTGGGCCAATCTAAACGATACGATTCTAAATCATCAACTCTCTTCGTGAACTGTAGCAAAAAACGATTGACCTGAGACAAATCACGATCGCCATTGGTTATTTCCGAATCAGCCAATTTGTAATCTTGATCCTCGGTCGCAATTCTTTGGGCTTTAGCCAAGCGCTCCCTGACCCATGAAAGATCGTCGCTGGCCAATGTTACATTGTCAGCCACTGGCGACCAAACGGTTTTCGCATGAAGATCAAGTTTGGCGCGGAGCTGCCGCGCCTGATTAAGGCCGTTTTGAGCAGTCGCAATGTTAGAAGCCAAAATTGCAATATTATTCCTAACCTTCTCCGCCATTATTAGTTGCTGATCGGCCCCCCTAATCGCTTCGTTAGCCAACTCAGCCGCCTTAAGCGCGTTGCTGTAAACCAAGGGCAGATCATATTTGCCCCCTTCAATAATTGCTTGCGAAGCCTCGGTGGCAACGGCAAACAACTGTTCCGCTTGACGCAAATCGGCGTAAGGTTGCTTGAGCGCCTTAGCTGCCAATAGCGGGCCTTTGCCGACCAAATTGTCAAGATAACTGTTGGCCGACGAAATGCTGTTTTGAGCCGACACCAACCTGTCTTTCGCGTTGGCTTGCGCTTCTTGATAGAAGTCAAGATTGCTTGCCACTTTGGAAACAAAGGAGTCAATGGAGTCGACGAGCAAAGAGGTGGCGGTTAGCAAGTCGCGCGCTTGATTGGGATCACCCAACTGGTCGGAACTCTCAACCGGCAACAAATCGGAAATCTTTTTCAAATTGCCGGAAGCCTTATCAAGACTGATTTTTGCTTCCGACAACTCTTCAAGATTTTGGGCTGCATACTTGGACAAGTACTGACTGCCCTCGCTGGACAACCTTTCCTTGGCCGAACCGTAAGCCCGATTCTTCTCCTCCCATCCCAGCTGAAGCTGGCTCAATTCCTGACGATCATCCTCGGTTACTTTTTCTATAGCCGCCAATTGTTCATTGGCGTTTTCCAACGCTCTCTGCGAAGCCTTGATAAATTTTTCGGCTTCAATAGCCTGCGCCTTCTTTTGCTTGGACTTGCCGGCCGCATCCGCCTGCTTGATGTCTTCCTCAGCCTGACTGAGATTGATTCGCCCCAACTCAATTAAGTCGGAAATCGGGACTGAATATTCCGGTTTATACCAACTGGAAACAGTGCCGAATTCAGATTGGAATTGCTCAATAGCCAATGATTGCTCAATCGCCTCCTGCCTAACTCCGGCCAAACACTTGTCGGCCAGACGCTTAGGCGCGGACATGACCAGCCATAGGCCGGACATCATAGCGATAATCAACAGAATAATCAGGACTTTTGACTTGTTCATGGTACTTGATTCTCCTTTTGTTGCCGGTTAATTAAGTTGCCTCAAATTGAGATACCCTGAAAGACATTATAAAAACTATTAAATTTTAAGGTTCCCAGCCTAAAGAAACCAAAATTATAGCCACTTTAGAATTTTGCATTCTATCATATCCTTAATAATTTGTCAAATAAAAATACAACAAAAAGATGCGAGGGATTGAATAATTCAACCGCCTGGGGCATTTTAAGTCGAGACCAATCCGGCCGAAAACAGAAACAGATTTATGGTATTGTCATGAAGAGAGGGTAATCCGCGCTTTTTTGATTGAAAATATAACTGCTTTTTGTTAAACTAAAGAAGTTAACCCAACACGGTTTATGCGCATAATCTACGGCTTGGCCGGTCAAGGATTCGGCCACAGCGCCCGCTCGCGGGAAATTCTTAGGCACTTAGCCGCCGCCGGCCACGACATTAAAGTTTTTACCTATGGCCAAGGGGCGTTTTTTTTGCACCATGATTTTGACGTCTTTGAAATCCCCGGATTAACCTTAAGCTATAAAAACAACCGAGTCAGGTACTTCAAAACGCTGCTGGATAACACCAAAAAGGTTTATGGCCAAACGCGGCAATGGAACGGGATTAAGAAAGTTTTTAAAGACTTCGCGCCGGAACTGGTGATTACTGATTTTGAACCGCTAACGGCCTTACTGGCAAAAAAATTCCGCCTGCCCCTTGTTTCCATAGATAACCAGCATCAATTGACCAACACTGAAATAAAAATCAGCCAGAAACATCTCAAAGATCTGATGACCGACAAAGCGATTATCAGGCTGGTTATCTGGAGCGCCAAGTATTACCTGATAACTTCATTTTTTAAAACCAAGGTAAAGAAAAAAAATACTTTTCTGTTTGCGCCGATTATCCGGCAGGAAGTATCGGATTTGCAACCGGTCAAAGGCGATTACTTTTTGGTTTACGAAGGCGCCGATATGGGCCGGCTGACTGAATTGTTCAAGAGATTGCCGTACCAGTTCGTTATTTTCGGGCCGCAACGCCAAGGCGAAGAAGGCAATATTATTTTTAAGCATTTTGACACGCATGAGTGGTTGATGTATCTGAACCGCTGCCGCGCCGTTATCGGCACCGCCGGTTTAAGTTTATTGGGCGAAGCCATCTACCTTAAAAAACCCTATCTGGCCCTGCCGATTAAACGCCAAATTGAACAGCTGGTCAACGCGCAATATTTGCAACGGCTGGGCTACGGCCAATTCAGTTATGATTTAACCGGCGAAGAATTTGAGGATTTCGTCGCTCGGTTGCCTCAATATGAAGATAAATTGACTTTCGCCGATGCCTGTGGCAATGAAGAACTGTTCAAAAAGCTGGATGAGATCATTGCCGGCTTATAAACCGATCTTGATTTTTTCAAATGACTGTGATAAAATAGTGAAAGATTTCGGGTCGTTAGCTCAACCAGTAGAGCAGTTACCTCTTAAGCAAACGGGTTGCCGTCTGGGCAACGGGCAGAAGCGAGACGAGCCGAAAGCGAAGTCGAGCGTTGATGAATGCGACCATAAGGAGCATTCAGTGCTACCCAGGAACGTCAGGTTCAAGAACCTGCGACATTAAATGAAAAGAAAGATTTCGGGTCGTTAGCTCAGCTGGTAGAGCAGTTGCCTCTTAAGCAAACGGTCGCAGGTTCAAATCCTGCACGACCCACTAATGACGGAGGCGCACCAAAAGTGCGTCTCTAATCGTGTAAGCATCCGCAAGCACCCCTGGTGAAATGGATATCGCGACTGGCTTCGGACCAGTTATCGGGGGTCGCGAAGCGACAAGATAGCAATGAACTGCGAGTTATGTCGGAAGACATAACGAGCGAGTGAATGCCGCCGAGGCGCCGGTGGCGCGGCGGCGCTATCCCTGGACAACGAATTGTTTCGTTTTCTGACGAAACAGTGAGGCGAAAAGAACCGCCAATAATAATATAAACTAAAAATCTAAGCACCCATGGTGAAATGGATATCACGACTGGCTTCGGACCAGTTATTGGGGGTTCGAATCCCTCTGGGTGCATAATTAAAATTAAAACAAAACTATGGCTATTTTCTGGATTATCCTTGCTATTTTTGTTCTGATCGTCTTGGTTTTTGCTTCCGCTTTCACCGTCCAGCAACAAACCGTGGCCGTCATTCAAAGATTCGGCAAATTCAAAAAAATGTCCCATTCCGGACTCAATCTGCGCCTTCCCCTGATTGACCACATTGCCGGTCATATCAGTTTGCGCATCAACCAATTGGACGTTAAAATTGAAACCAAAACCGAAGACAATGTCTTTGTCCATGTTACCGTTTCCGTGCAGTACCAGGTTTTGCCGGAAAAATTGTATGACGCTTTTTATAAATTAATCAACCCTAAAGAGCAGATTTCCTCTTACGTCTTTGATATTGTCCGCGCTCAAGTTCCGAAACTGAAACTGGACAATGTTTTTGAAAACAAAGATGAGATTGCCAATGCCGTTAACACCGAATTATCGCAAGCCATGTCTGACTTCGGCTACCAAATCATCAAATCGTTGGTTACTGATATTGAACCTGACGCCCAAGTCAAAGCGGCCATGAATGAAATCAATTCCGCTCAGCGCCTGCGCGTCGCCGCCCAGGAAAAAGGCGAGGCGGAAAAAGTTTTGATGGTAAAAAAGGCGGAAGCCGAATCAGAAAGCAAAAAATTGCAAGGCGAGGGCATCGCCAATCAGCGTCGCGCCATTATCAACGGCCTCAAGGAATCGGTTGACGATTTCCAAAAATCAATCAAAGGATCAACCGCCCATGATGTCATGAATCTGGTAATGGTCACTCAATATTTTGACACCCTGAAAGACATCGGCGCCTCTTCCAAGGCCAATGCCGTTTTCATCCCGCACTCTCCGGGAGCGGTTGCCGACTTAACGGCGCAAATCCGCGACGCCCTGTTGCAGGCCGACGGAGCCAAACAATAAGCTTAACAGTTCCAACCGATAAAAACAGCCCGCTTTAACAGCGGGCTGTTTTATTGACAAAAAAATCATTTATGATAAGCTGACTGAAGCTTAAAACTCATGAACTTAATGAATTGCAAAAATCAACCGGGGAGGATCAGCCAGATGAATATCGCTCATTACATTGACCACACCTTGCTTAAGCCGGATGCCACTGTTAGCCAAATTAAGGAGCTTTGTGAGGAGGCAAAACAATACAAATTTCATTCAGTCTGCGTTAATCCTTGCCGCGTCTATCAATGTTTGCAAGCCCTGTACGGCACTGGCGTTAAAATTTGCTCGGTAATCGGATTTCCCTTGGGCGCCAACGACGTAAGAATAAAATTGGCAGAGGCAACAACTGCTCTTGACGACGGCGCCAATGAGCTTGATCTGGTAATCAACATCGGCTACCTTTTAAGCAATGATTTGCTCTTTATTACTGAAGAGATTGGTATGATTGCTAATGTGACCCATCGTAAGGGTTCTTTGCTTAAGGTTATTATTGAAACCGGACTCCTAACCGACGAACAAAAAATCATCGCTTGCAAATTGGCGGCTCGGGCTGGAGCTGATTTCGTTAAAACCTGTACCGGTTTCAACGGCGGTCAAGCAACGCTTGAAGACATTAAATTAATGAGGGCTACAGTCGGCCCCAAAGTGAGAGTCAAGGCCTCGGGCAGTATCCGCGATTATGCCACGGCTATGGCCATGATTGAAGCTGGCGCCAGTCGTATCGGCACCTCCAGCGGAGTCAAAATTGCAATGGAAGAATTGGAAACGCTGGCCGACCGATTTAACGGTCGGTTAGAAGCTGGGGAATAGGACTTTAAAACGGCTCGCAAATGCAAGCCGTTTTTTATTTTTTAAAATCGGTTAAAATCTTGAGTCCCGTGTTTAGATAATTTAAAAGAGGCATAAACGACCCTGTTAAATTAATGCTCTATTCTTAAAATAGTCCGAACGCATTTCGCCGCCGCAGGCGGCGAGGAATTCCCCCCGCGAAAATATGAAAAGGCGGCGGAGCCGCACCGCTAACAATTTCAAGTTTTTCTTAGACGACAAATTATAAAAAAAATAGGCCACCTACCCGCTGTACGAGTAAATGGCCTATGAAATGGCCTAAGTCGGTTGATTAGCGACCGAGAGGAGCAACTCTTCAATTCGATCGCCGTAGTCAAGAAGAAGATGTTCAAATCCTTTCTCGCCGTAGTCAAGAATTTTCAAACGAACACCGTCGTAAGAAAAATTCTCTTTGCGGTCAAAGGTGTGTGAACACGGCAATAGTGCTTTTAGATACTCACGATCGCCGGTTCTGTAAACCTTTTCGGTCAATTCATCGCCACCAAAAGTGAAATTGCTTACTCCGTTCTCCCGATGGTAGATATTAACGAAAATGAGAGGGAGATAAAGACGGGCGAGCAATTTGTGCCTTGTGTGAAGATAGCAAACCGCTTCACGCATATTCTCCATGACCCCGCCGAGAACTATCATCTTGAAAAAGCACCAGCTTAACCAGAATCGCTTCCGATATTTGATAACATCTTCAAAAATAAGGGTGAAAAAATGAATAAGCCTCACTCTTGGTATTTTTATAACAACAGGTCCGATTACACAGACATACCTATGAACGCCGATGTACCACATTTTTTTCACCTCTTTTCCGCCTGGTTTAAAATGTACGTTTCTAATTAAACCCGCTTTAAGCTTAATGACCCATTGTACACTTTTCTCTGAAAAAGTCAACCGCAACAACAAAAACGTAAATTCACCATAATTAGTGCCCAAGGTGAGACTCGAACTCACACGGCCTTGCGACCAACAGATTTTAAGTCTGTCGTGTATACCATTTCACCACTTGGGCTCACAAAAAAAGAAATTAAGAAAAAAGAAATAAACAGTATCGGTCCTTAATTTCTAATTTCTCAATTTCTAATTTCTTTCATCTAAGCGGCGAAAGGGATTCGAACCCTCGACCTCTTCCTTGGCAAGGAAGCGTTCTAGCCAACTGAACTACCGCCGCACAATAAAATATAAAGTAACTTTTCCGCCACAGAGGTCGACCAAAGGTCGTTCCGGGGCAGCGCTGAATGCTCCTGATGGTCGCATTCATCGGCACTCGATTTCGCTTTCAGCTCATCTCGTTGCTGCCCGTTCAGATTACTGAACCCTCTTCCTTGGCAAGGAAGCGTTCTAGCCAACTGAACTACCGCCGCACAAATACCAATCAAATACGACTAAAACGAACATCGGTATTTTAACAAAAAATATCGCCTAAGTCAAGAGCGCTTTTTATAACCTACAAATACAGATTGCTTTCCATTACTTCCTTGGTGATTATCCCTTGTTTATACAAGCCGTTAAGCGAATTATCCATGGTTACCATGCCTTCTTTGGCGCTGGTCTGAATGACCGTTTTCAATTGGGAAATCTTGTTCTCGCGAATCAGATTGCTGACCGCCGGAGTATTGATCAGGATTTCTCGCGCTGCTACGCGACCGCCACCAGAGGCCGGAATCAACCGCTGGGAAATAATGCCCTTCAAAGTGATAGAGATCTGCATGCGGACCTGATTCTGCTGATGGGGCGGGAAAATATCAATAATACGATCAATGGTCTGGGCGGCATTATAGGTATGCAAGGTGGCAAAAACCAAATGGCCGGTTTCCGCCAAGGTGATGGTGGTGGCGATGGTTTCCAAATTGCGCATTTCTCCTACCATCACCACATTGGGATCTTGGCGCAAAACATGCACCAGGCCGTCCTGAAACGACAGCATGTCCGTGCCCAGCTGTCGCTGGCGGATAATGCTCTTATCATGCTGAAAAATAAACTCCATCGGATCTTCCAAGGTGATGATATTCTCGTTGCGATTCTTATTGATATATTCAATCATTGAAGCTAAGGATGTGGATTTGCCGCAGCCGGTCGGACCGGTAACCAAAATCAATCCCCTGTCCAAATTGCATAAATCATAAACCACCTTGGGCATGCCAATATCCTCCATGCTGGGAATAATATTCGGGATGGTTCTGGCAGACAAAGAAATAGCTTCCTTTTCAAACTGTAAATTGACTCTGAAACGAAAACCGTCGCCGTCGTCATAAGCAAAATCAAGATTTTTTTCAATCAAAAACTTCTTGAAACGGCTTTCTTCCACCATGCCGCTGACCATGGTTTCAATCTCTTTAGCGCTAAGCGGTTTGCCTTCCATGGGCTTCAATTCGCCGTCTATGCGCAAGTAAGGCGGCAATCCCGCGACCAAATGCAAATCCGAAGCATTGGCTGCAACGACCTGCTTAAACACGCTTTCTAAAGTCATAAAAGTATATTATGTTTTACTTTTCCCATTTTTTAATAGCCAAAGCCGCTTTTGCCGCAGCAATTTGCGCCTCCTGCTTGCTGGATCCCTCGCCGAAAGCGATCAAGTCTTTTTCTAAATAAACGCCGACCTTAAAAATCTTGGCATGGTCGGGGCCGGAAGAAGAAATGACTTTGTAAGCCGGGGTAATACCCAACTTTTCCTGGGCTTTCTCCTGAAAATGGCTTTTGGGATCAATATAAAGTTTTTTCTCCAAAATATCTTCCAGTTTGGAAACGATGTTCTTAATGACAAACTTGCCGGCCACTTTAAAGCCATGCTCTAAATAAATCGCGCCGATTACCGCTTCCATGGCATTGGCCAAAATATACTGGCGCGCCTTGGAATTCTTGTCCCGGCTCTCGCCTTTGGACATCAACAGGTATTCCTCCAAACCCAGCTCCGCGGCCACTTCGGCCAACGAGTCGCCATTGACCAATGAGGCGCGCCAATTGGTCAGCTCGCCTTCGGGATTGGAAAAATTTTCGTACAGATATTCAGTCACCGCCAACTCTAAAACCGCATCGCCTAAAAACTCCAAACGCTCATTATGATCAAGCTTGAAGTCGGGATGCTCATTAATATAAGAGCGATGAACCAAGGCGGAAATCAACAGATCATGATCCTTAAACTTTACGCCTAGGCTTTTTTCCAGTTTGGTTATTTCGGACATGTCACCTTCTAAAAACAGATACCAAATATTGAATAGTGAATATTCCTACGATTACCGAAAAAATATTCAATATCTAATAGCCGATATTTGCTATTAATAATTATTGTTGCGGCGCAGGGCCGGCGGACTGCTCCTTTTCTTTGGCTCGCTTTTCCGCCGAACGCTTATCAATCTCTTTTTCGCCCATATCCTTGTAAACAGCGCCTAAAACGCCATTAACAAATTTTCCGGAAGATTCGCCGCCGAACGCCTTGGCCAATTCTATGGATTCATTTATCGCCACCTTGGCCGGAACGTTTTCATCATAGCGCAATTCATAAGTGCCTAAGCGCAAAACATTGCGATCCACGATAGTGATCTGATCCAGTGGCCACTCCGGAGCGAATTTGGTAATCAGGGCATCAATTTCTTCAACATGATCCATCACGCCCTGCACCAATTGCCTCATAAAACCTCCATCGGAAAAATCCGGGGCAAAGGCCTCTTTGTTTTGTTCTAAAATTTCTAACGGGTTGCCTTGACGATCATTGAAATCCCACTGATAAAGAGTTTGGACTGCGATGGTGCGCGATAAATGGCGATTGGACATACGATTAAAGTGCTTAAAGGTGCTTTAAAATAAAATTACTTTTTCTTTTTGGCTTTGGCGGCTTGCGATTTGATCTTAATCTTAATCGCCGTCCGGCCCTTATAATTACCACAAATACCACAAGCATGGTGAGGCATCACCGGTTTGCCGCATTGAGTGCACTTGGCTAAAGCTTTGGGCTTGAGCGCAAAATGAGATGCTCGTTCCTTTTTTGATGTTTTGGTTCTTCGTTTGCTAGGTAAACCCATAAATTTGATTGAATGTTTTCCTGTCTCCGTCCGCCGATTATAACGGGCCGGATTAAGAATTCAGAAATTATTTGTTAGTTTTCTACACTTAGAGTAACATAATAACGAGAAAAAAGCAAATGTATAATAAAACCCGACACTGTGGCGCCGGGCTGAAAGATCTAATGATTAAAAACAAAAACGGTTCCGAAATTGTGGCAATTATCGCCTAAACTTCCACCTTCACTGTTATCATCGGTGCGCAGATTGTTAACAGCCCAAACCAAAAAATTCGGTTCATGGCCGGGCGCCAGGCTAAACTTAATTCCCATTTCAGCAATTTGCCGGCCAACCGCCAATTTAACCTTGGCTCCGTCCTGACCCGCTCTGTGGGCATTGCCACCGGACACATATTCGTACAACTGATCGTAATTCTGCCGATTAATAACCCTGACATGGCCGTCATTATCGCTAATGGCCGGCTGATCAATGCCCATAATCGCCATGCCGGGATAGAGCAGCTGACACAGTCGTAAAAAAAGATGGTCATTATCCGCAAGCTCCGATAAATTCCTAATCTCTTCATTACTGACCACATCATTGGCATTAAAAATTGGCACCACCCCTTGGGTTAACGCCTCTTCAATCACTGTTTTAATAAAAGCGCTGTTTTTCTCAAAATCCCAATCAACCAAAAGCATTTGCGCCGCTTCCAAGCCATAGATTCCAAGATACTCAATATATTTGGCCATTAGCCGGGGCATGCCCACAGCGGCGCGCAGATTGCCGGATCGAGTCGCATGCGGGTCGCTCTTGATTGCGCCGGAAGTCACCAAAAAAATCTCATGACCGATCGCTGTCAATTTGGCAATCTGTTGGCACAAATCAACCATGAACGGATAGTTTATGCCATTGCCCTTTTTAGTCAGAAGCGATGAGCCAACCTTAATGCCGATACGCATGCATGTTCTCCTTATTGTCCTTGCCTCAATTTGAAAGTTCAATATGATTCATATCATTATAGTAAAATAAATAATATTTGTCAATAACCGAAAACCTGCGCCTCAAAAACGTACAGCTCGGTAGCCGGATCATCGTAAGCATCCGGCTCCAATCCGGCTTTATCCACACAGAGGTGTTGCAAAAACTCTTCCCGCGTCCAACCGGTTTCCTTGGCCACCTGCGGCAGAAAAACTCCGCTGCGGCCGTCGCGTTTGACTATTACGCCCTGCCGGCCCAATTCAATCTTACGCCAATCAGTTATCTTTTCCGGCCGGGATAAAACACTCACTTCATATTCCAATTCCGGCAACTCCTCCGCCTCAAGCGGCATAAAGCGCCAATCATGCGTCGCCGCCTCCACCGCCATTTCTTTAACCGTCTGCCACAACGGCTTAGCCGCTTCAATCATACCGATACAGCCGCGCAATTCACCGCCCCGCCTTAGGGTGACAAACGCCCCTTCCGGTTCCGCCAAACGCCGATCAGTGTTGTTATATTCTTTAAATCCGACCCCGCCGATGCGTTCCTCCACCGCCGACCTGGCAATATCCAATAGATCTTTTTGCTGTTTTTTGCTGAGTAAGGCGATCATATATAAATATTTTTCAAGCCGGCTTTAACGCCGATGCTTTTGGCTTTGGCAATGGCCTCCTGAGCCGTAGCGGGCAATTGTTTCAGTTTCCACGCCACCTCCGGAGAAAATCTAAGCAGATGCCAAGGCGTTTCCGCTCCCAATTCTCTAGCAATGAATTCAGCCAGATTTTTAAGCATGCTTTCTTCATCGGACAGGGTCGGCACGATAAGCGTAGTGATTTCCAGATGCACGCCGGCGGCTTTGACGGCCTGCAAATTTTCCAGCACCGGCTCCAATTTCGCCTGGCAAACCTTCAAATAAAATTCCGAATCATAAGACTTCAAATCAATATTGACAGCATCCAAGTGAGGCAAAACTTCCGCTAAGCATTCCGGCGACATATAACCGTTGGATACCCAGATGTTTTTTAATCCTCGTTCCCGCGCCAATTTCATAATGTCTAAGGCGTACTCGGCAAAGATCGTCGGTTCCGAATAAGTGTAAGAAATGGACGGACAGTCGTTTGCTATCGCCTGCGTCACGATTTGTTCCGGCGTAACCAGCGGCGGCGTTTCTAATAACTCCTTCCTGTCGCCAACCTGACTAATGTCGTAATTCTGGCAATTAGCGCAATGAAAATTACAACCGAAGGTCCCGAACGAATAAGTCATGGTGCCGGACATGAACCGCCTCAACGGCTTCTTTTCAATCGGATCAATGTTTATGGCTACGGGTCGACCGTAAGTGTAAGCGCGCAGTCGGCCGTCAATATTTTGCCGTACGCCGCAGCGGCCGAATCGGCTAGTGGCGATAATGCAATAATGGCAACACAGCCGGCAGATTAATCGTCCGTCTTCTTGTAGGGCATAAAATTTAGCTTCTTTGGGCGGCATACGGTTATGGCTTATGACTTCATTATATGATATTCCAACTATTTTTAGTAATTATCCTTGTGGTTTAAATTGTAAATATGACAATAACCAATCTTTTTGCCAAGCGACATTTTGCATTTTCGTCCAAAACGCAGACGCTAACTTTTAATACCAATAAAATACCTAAAATTAAACAAAAAAATATACAAAATAAATAAAATAATACTAAACTTGACATTTATGGCTAATATATGCTAAGGTAGCAGGTTAGCTCATTACAATTTAATAATGAACAAACAATGGAAAGGAAGAACAAACATGCCTGATTTGGAAGTTGCAGCAGGATCAATTATTGGCCGGGATCATTTAGGTTCCGGCAATGTATTGCTGGGCAGGAATAATCAAGATGCTTATCATGTCTGCGCTGATCAACAAAGGGCAGTAGCGGTGATTTGCGATGGTTGCGGTTCCCAAAAACATTCGGAAGTGGGGGCCAATGAAGCCGCTCGATTTATTAGCGAGAGGATTTATCAATTATTGGCAACCCGTCAAGCTGTCAACACGTCGATCTCTTTACCTCTGACTCTGGGAGAACTGCGCCAAGAAATGTTGGCGGATATAAACCAACGAGTCAAACGCTTATCGCCTAACGGTGGCAAGACCAAAACGGTTAATGATTTTTATTTGTTTACGGTTATCGGCGCGGTGGTTGACGATGACGGCTGCAGCATCTTTGCTTTAGGTGATGGTTGCTATGCCATCAATGGCGAATTCCATCAACTGGGACCGTTTAACGATAATGAACCGCCTTATTTGGCTTATGGTCTGACTGGCACAAAAAGCAAACCGCCAAACTCGCGAGATTGGATGTTTAGGGTGGAATCATACTGCCCATTGGATTTTTTCCAACATCTTTTAATCGGCAGTGATGGCGTAGTCAAATTGGAGGCCAGCGCCGAGAAAAAAGTTCCCGGCTTAAAACAACCGGTCGGACCGCTATCGCAATTCTGGGAAAACGACAAATACTTTGGTAATCCGGATGAAATCCGACGCTATTTAGCTCTGATCAATCGGCAATATGTTACACTGGGGTTGCCGGCCCGCGAGATTATTCGTGAACCGGGACTACTGCCCGATGACACGACTCTGGTGGTCATCCGCAAAAAACCGATCAAGGAGCAGAAATATGAATGTGACAATTGACGGCAAGAGATTTCGTTTGAATCCTCAAAATGCAATTGGCAAGGGCGGCGAAGCTGATGTTTACAGCATCGGCGGCGGCGAGGCCCTGAAAATTTTCAAGGGTCCGGATCATCCGGATTTAAGCGGCTTTCCAGAATTGCAAAGACAAGCAAGGGATCGGATTGCCACCCATCAAGCCAAACTGCCCAACTTTCCTTCGGGACTGCCCGCGGCAGTGGTAAAACCACTCTCATTGGCTACTGATGCCAAGGATCAAATCATCGGCTATAAAATGCCGCTGATTTCCGGGGCTGAAGTTTTATTCAGATACGCGGACACTGATTGGCGGCAAACCGGCGGCATTAAAGACAATGATGTCTTGAGCATATTTGCCGATCTGCATCCGACGGTCGACGGTATTCACCGAGTTGCGATAATTTCCGATTTCAACGACCTCAACGTGCTGATTCAAGGGAAGAAGGCTTTTATTATTGATGCCGACAGTATGAGTTTCGGCCGTTGGCTGTCGCCGATGTTCACCGCTCGTTTTGTGGACCCGCTTTTGTGCGATCCGCAGAAAACTTCACCGCAACTTATTAAACCACACAACGAAAACAGCGATTGGTATGCTTTCTGTATTATGTTGATGCAGGTACTGCTTTTTGCCGGACCGTATGACGGCGTCTACCGCCCCAAAGATTCGGCCAAGCGCCTGCCGCATGATCAAAGGCCGCTTAAGCGTATTACCGTTTTCAATCCGGAAGTCCGCTATCCCAAGAACGCCCGGCCATACAATACCTTGCCGGACGAATTGCTCCATCATTTTTCTATGGTATTTGAGAAAGACCAGCGCGGATCCTTCCCGCTTCGGTTAATCACCGACGCTCGTTTTACTACTTGCACTGCTTGCGGTTATACGCATATGCGTAATATCTGCCCTCATTGCCAACACACAGCCCCAGCCGCAGTCATTACCAAAATGACGGTCAAAGGCCAGGTTACGGCCACGCAGATTTTCCGCACTTCCGGCACAATCGTTTGTTCATCTGTGTTTAATAAAAGACTGTTTTATCTTTATCATGAAGCCGGAAAGTTTCGGCGGGAAGACGGTTCAAAAATCATTGAAGCTCCCTTGGATGCACAAACGCGCTATCGCCTCTCGCCGGAACTGACTTTGTTCGGCAAGGGCGGGATAATCAGAACGTTTAAAAACGGCTTAGAACAGGAAATTCTGGGCGTAGATTGCTTCAATGGCACCTTACCGGTTTTTGATGTAACGGAAAACGGCCGCTATTGGACTTACGGTGGAGAACTCTGGCGTGACGGCCAATACGCTCCGGAATTGATCGGCCAAACACTAAAAAATCAAACTTTGATTTGGGCCGGAAAAAAATTCGGTTTTGGCTTTTATCGAGCGGCGCAAGGCCTAGTGCATTTTACCTTTGACGCCAAACAGCCCGCCATTAATGATAGTATCAGCCTGCCTAAACTGCCCGGACAACTACTGGATACGACTTGCGTTTTCGGCGATGACTTCTGTTGGTTTTTTACGGCCGTGCAAATGGCCGGAAAAATAATAAACACCGCATCACTGATAAATTCAAACGGCGACGTATTGGCGCATCAAGAGGAGGAAGCTAATGTCAGCAGTTGGTTAAGCTCTATTCGCGGTAAATTTCCTATCGGTCCGGTATTACTAGCGGCTACCGATGAAGGCATCGTACAAGTTAAGGAAAGCGGCGGCCGCATCCAAGCCACTAAAACCTTCCCGGACACAGAACCGTTTGTTAATAGTAAGATCAAGCTTTTCGGTTTGGCCGACGGCCTGTATGCCATCGGTAGAAACACTATCACTAAATTGGTAATCAAATAGCAACCGCAAGGAGAATCATCATGAGCTTCAAGCAACTGCCCCTGCCTTCGCACTATGCTCCCGACCAAAACTTTGACGAAAACTATTACCCTAACACCGCTCAGCTACTGCAACAGGCGGAAGAGTGGCGTAAAAAGCATGACGTCAAGCCGGCCGCCGGCGACAAACGGCGCTTAACAGTTTTGAGTATCGACTGTCAAAACGATTTCACCTGGCTCAGCGGCGCTTTGCCGGTATTGGGCCGGTCGGGCAAGGGATCTATGGAAGCGCAACAACGCGGCGTGGAATGGGGCTACAGATATCTGCACATGATCACTAGCTGGAAAAACAGTATGGATTTCCATCCGCTCTTCCAGATGTCGTCGGTTACCGGCCACGTCCGTAAAGACGACGGCTCGCATCCTGTCGCCAATGTGCCGATTACCTTGGATGAGTACCGCCAGAATTATCGCCCCAATCCGGCCATGTGCAAAATGCTGAGAGTTGATCCGCTTTGGTTGGAACGGCAATTCTTGTTCTACATTGAGGAGTTAGCCAAACACGGCAAACCACTGGAACCCTGGGGCTTGCACTGCCTGGCCGGCGACCGCGGCGCGGCGCTGACCGGAGGTGAAGAAGCATTCCGTCTCTTCCACGCTTTCGTGCGTGGCGCTCATAACACCGTAGAAGTCAAGGGTACCAGTCCTTTGACGGAACATTACTCCATCCTTCGTCCGCTGGTGATGCGTTTGTTTGATGGCCGGCCGATTCCCGGCGTACAAAAGAACACGCTCCTGATCAATGACCTGGCTACCAGCGATGTTGTAGTAGCCAAGGGCTTGGCCTCCAGCCATTGCGTAGACGAGACCGTGAATGATTTCTTGACTGAAATTATGGCAATTGATCCGAAGTTGGTGGAAAAGGTATATATCATGCGCGACTGCACGGCGCCTGTGGTCATCCCAAATGTCGTTGATTTCACCGATAAAGCCGAGGCCGCTTTCGCCAAGTTTGAAGCGGCCGGAATGCATGTAGTGGAAAGCACCACGCCGATTGAGGATTGGCCCGGCATCAATTTGTAAAATTTTCTTGATTTTTTTGTGGAATATAAGTTACCACGCGGAGGCGGCTAATTTTAGCCGCCTCCGCCCAACCCGTACAAACCACACAAGGAGAAAAATCATGAGCCAATCAGCCAATGCCAAGGACCTTTTAACCAACGCTGCCAACGAAGGCGTAATCAGCGGTCTTTCCATACAAGCACTGAACTTGGTGGACATCGGTGGCGCCATTAATGCCGGCCTCGGCACCAAAGTGGACCTCAAAACTCCGGAAGTTCTTCTGAACGGGTTACTGATGGATGACTCCGGCTCAATCCGTTTTGTCGCCGGCAACACCGAGGCTGTGCGCCAAGGACACAACAGCGTCCTGGACGCCTTGGGAGATTCCAAGCAAAAGAACGGCATCGCCGTTACCTGCCGGTACCTTAATGGCACCCTACTCTACGAATTCTCGCCGTTGGAACAGGCGATCCGCATGGACACTGCCAACTTTAATCCCATGGGGGGCACACCCCTATACGACGAGACCTTGGTCATGCTGGGCACGGTGCTAGCCGAACAACAGCGCTACGCCGAGTTCGGCCAAGTGGCGCGTACGGCCACTCTGATTGTCTCCGACGGCAATGACGAGCATTCCCGCCGCGCCGAAGCCAAGGACGTCGCCAAAGTAGTGCGGGACATGCTTCGGGCCGAAACCAATATCGTCGCGGCTATGGGCATTGACGACGGTAAAACCAAGTTCCGCAAGGTTTTCGGCGAAATGGGCATTCCCGATGAATGGATCTTAACGCCGGGAAATACGCCCAGCGAAATACGCAAGGCCTTCCAGGTCTTCTCGCAATCCGCAGTCCGGGCCAGCCAAGGCGGCGCCTCATTCAGTCAGGTGGCGGCCGGCGGCTTCAACGCCTAACAACATACCTTGGATAATTACGCACCTTAACTTAATCAGGAGAGCTTCGGCTCTCCTTTTTTCATACGCAAAAAACTCAGTTCTCATAAAATTATTTGTCTGAACCCAAAGACGCTGATTGTCGTGACGGCAGTATAGCCAAAAAACTCCAATTTATGTTAAAATTCCTTCAGTTGCTAATATTTAACTAAGACCGAATATGCTGGGCTATAAACCGATTAAATTTCCCCAAGACGAACTGCCTCATGATAACATTATTGAGTGGTGGTATTTTAACGGCCAATTGCAAGACCGGTCCGGCCGACGCTACCCCTTCATGGACTGCTTATTCAAAGCCAATCCGCGCCGAGTTAAAATTCCTTTTCTGCCGCGTCTGCCCTTCGGCGATTTGTATTTTTCCCATCATCTGTTAACCGACCTGGCTAAGGATAAATTCTACAGCGCCATTGAACCGTTAGTTTTCCTAACCCCGGACAGCTTCAAGAAAAAGAAATTTTACGCCCGTTACGGTCAACCTAATATTGCCGGAAAAAAACAAGGCTTAATGGAAAAAACCTCGTCTAACAGCTGGCATTTAAAAACCGACTTATTTGACCTGACTTTAACCAGTCGCAAACCTCCGCTGTTGGTCGGTGGCAAAGGTTATCTGACTTTAGCCGATACCGCCACCTATTATTATTCTTTGACTGATTTAGAAACTCGGGGTAAAATTTTCCTTGACGGCAGAAGCATTGAAGTCAGAGGGCAATCCTGGATGGACCATCAATGGGCTGACGCCGCTTACGCTAAGCCCCGCTGGAATTGGTTTTCCCTGCAATTAGACAACCGCCATGAATTATTATGCTTTAATTTCAACTATCGCCGGCAGGCTTTTAATTTGGCCTCAATCGTTCTGCCCGACGGCAGTTGCAAACATTACCGGAAGATAGAAATTACGCCCCTGGCGAGCGCTTGGCGCAGTCCGGATACCGGAGCGGCTTATCCGCTGACCTGGCAAATAAAAATCCCGTCGGAAAAAATCAACTTGCAGACGACCCCCTTGATGAACCGATCGGAAATGATTTTCGGCTCCATTAATTACTGGGAGGGCGGACTTTCGGTTGCGGGCGATTGGCGAGGCAAAAAAATTTCCGGACAAGGTTTCATGGAGCTGGTCGGTTACCCCGGACGCCTCAGCCGCATCAATTATTACCAGCATAAAATCAAACGGCAGCTACAAGGAGAAATAAAAAAACTTTTTAAACGTTAATTATAAATTTATGTCTGAAAACACCAAGGCTTGGGCCAATCGCTTGCTTGAGCCTACCGGCATTGTTTTAGATGGTCCCAATTCTTGGGATCCGCAAATCAAAAACCCCAAGCTCTACGACCGCGTCAAAGCGCAGGGGTCGCTGGGCCTGGGCGAAGCTTACATGGATGGCTGGTGGGAATGCGATAAGCTGGACGATTTTTTCTATCGCCTGCTCTCCAGCGATATTTACAGCCGTCTCAACCTGTCTTTGCCCGTCATTTTGAGTTTTCTGAAAGCCAAGTTAATCAACCTCCAAGCGGTCAGCCGCGCCTTCCAAATCGGCGAAAAACATTATGACACCGGCAACGACTTGTTTGTGGCCATGCTTGGTCCGAGCATGACTTACAGTTGCGGTTACTTCAAGGATACGGATAATTTGGATCAGGCCGAGGAAGCCAAGTTGGATCTGATCTGCCGAAAAATCAATCTCCAACCGGGACAGCGTGTTTTGGATATCGGTTGCGGTTGGGGCAGTTTTGCCCGCCACGCCGCCAAAAATTACGGCGCTAAAGTTGTAGGCATCACCGTTTCCAAAGAACAAAAAAAACTGGCCGAGGAACTATGCGCCGGTTTAGATGCGGAATTCCGATTGCAAGATTATCGAAAAGTGAATGAAAAATTCGATCACCTGGTTTCTATCGGCATGATTGAACATGTCGGCGCCAAAAATTACCGCACCTACATGGAAGTGGTCAAAAGATGCTTGAAAGATAACGGGCTGTTCCTTCTGCACACTATCGGCAGCCTGAAATCAACCAGCAATACCGACCCCTGGATTGAAAAATACATCTTTCCTAACGGCTCCTTGCCGTCGCTTAAACAATTGACTACTGCCGTTGAAGGGTTGTTCGTAATAGAGGATATCCATAACTTCGGCGCCTACTACGACAAAACCCTGATGGCCTGGCATACCAACTTTGAAAACGCCTGGACGGAATTAAAAAACAATTACGATGAGAGATTCTACCGCATGTGGCGCTACTATCTCTTATGTTGCGCCGGAGTCTTCCGCGCCCGAGCGATTCAGCTATGGCAAATCGCCTTATCTCCGAAAGGCGTCAAAAACGGTTACGAATCAATCAGATAAACGACCAATAATAAAATCCTCTCCGGCATCGCGTCGAAGAGGATTTTTTATTATTTATACCTAAGCCTTAGCCTTTACAGCTGCCATCACAGCCATATAAACCGCAGACAAGCCGACCAAAACATAAACGATTCTGGAAATAATAGTCATAGCGCCGAAGAGAAAAACAACTAAATCAAAACTAAACAGACCGACCAAGCCCCAATTCAAAGCGCCAACCAATACTAAAATTAAAGCGACCCAATCGAGAATATTCATTTTATTCATATGTTTAAATTTAATGAATAGAAGATGTTTCAGAGCAAACCTCGACCTTTCAAAGCGGTTCACCTATCAATATATCATATATAATAGCATTTTTATCAATCAAAAAAAATACCCCGATCAAGATCGGGATATTTTTCTATCGTTAACTGATAAAAGTCAAGGCCTTACCCATTTGATCAGCGCGTCCGGTACGGCCGATGCGATGGACATAATCTTCATAGGTGGCGGGAATATCATAATTAATAACATGACTGACATTAGGAATATCCAAGCCTCGAGCCGCCACGTCAGTGGCCACTAAAATTTGAGTTTTGTTTTCTTTAAACAGTTTCAAAGCTAATTGCCTTTTATTCTGGTTCTTATTGCCATGAATGGCATCGGCCTTAAAGCCGTTGCGCGTCAAGGCAACGGACAGCTTCTCTACGCCGAATTTAGTCCGGCCGAAAATCAACACTTTGGAAAACTCCGGTTTGGCTAATATTTCTTGCAGAATCGGCAGTTTTTCTCCATCATGCCTGATTCTAATGACATCTTGTTCAATGTTCTTAGAAGTATTGCCGGTCTTGACTGAAATAGTCACGGGATTAGTCAAAAATTCGCCAATTAACTTATCAACTTCCCTGTTAACCGTAGCGGAGAAAAACAGAGTCTGTCTTTCCCGGGGCATAAGCCCCATAATAAATCTCATATCGTTAACGAAGCCCATATCCAACATACGATCCGCTTCATCCAGAACAATGGTGGCGAACCTGGCCGGCTTAATCAGGCCGCGTTCAATCAAATCCTTCAATCTGCCGGGCGTACCGATGATAAAATTATGCTGGCGATGCAAATCGGAAATTTGCCGGCCGATAGATGTTCCGCCGACGCAACAAACAGAAAAAATTCTTAATCTGCCGCGGAAATCAATCAACTCCTGATTGATTTGTCCGGCCAATTCGCGAGTCGGCACGATAATCAAAATGTTTTCTTTGGGATTGGCGATAACCTTATGAAGCAAGGGTAAAAGGAAAGCGGCGGTCTTGCCGGTGCCGGTATTGGCGATACCGACCACATCCAACCCCTCCAAAACAGCGGGGATCGCTTCGTCTTGGATGGGCGTCGGATTAACATAACCCTTGGCTTTGACATTGTTTTTCAAATTTTCATCAATCGCAAAATCAGCAAAGGCGTTTTTGGCTTGATACGGCTTAGCTTTAGCGACCGGTTCGGCCTTAGAAACGAACAGGGCGGGATTAATATTTTGATCGCGGAAACGATTATTGCTGCGACCGGAGATGGATCTGCCACCGGCAGATCGGGGACTCAGACCGCTGGGCGCTCGGCGCTTACGGCCCGAAGACTTGCCAAAGCGGGAGCTTCGGCCAAAACTTCTTGTAGACATAGTTTGGGTTTAATTTTTAGCTTTAAAGCAGATAAACTCGCCCCTAGGCGAGCCCTCCCGCCGATAAGCGGGTATTCATAAATTTCCATCAAAGCTAATAATTAAGCCCTAGAGTTAAAAAATGCCAATTTGGCATCTTCTAAAATGGAATTAGATGAGGCAAGACGTTAGCCGTCTCGATATACTTTAAGTCATAAGTATATCACAAAAAAAATATCCTGTCAACTAAATAATTATGAAAGTTGTAAATTTAGATAAAATATTAAGAATATCCGCCTCCTCTTGGGGCTATCAAACTCCAATAATTCAGCACCTTAATCAAATTAACCCGCAATTTTTGCGGGTTTTGTAATTAGGTAAATTTAACGATAATCCCTTGCTTATTATTTACAATATAATCCCATTATTAATGAAAAATGTTTAATAATATTTAATTCGCCAAAAATTAAACAAATAAAAAGAGGAATCCTTGACAGGACTCCTCGAGTAAATAAGGTTCTTAATTATTCGGCGGCGACAGCTGGCTTATTGACCGAGGCCAGGCCATCCAATGCCGTAGCCATTGGTGTGCCGGCAACCATCTGCCTCAGAGCGGACAGACTGCCGACTCCCAATAGGCGTTCCAAGCCACCGCCGGCCTTAGGCAGATTCTCCGCCAAAGTCTTGGCTAGCTCCTTATTGCCAAGAGCCTGAATGGCTTCAACCAGGCCGGGTTGAACCGCTTCCAACCTATCAACATCAGCGGCAGAAACAGCGGACAGCAATTCTTTCTCGATCACGGCCAACTCTTTTCTGTTAGCAACTTCGGACTGCTGTATGGCAACCTGCGCCGCCAATTCGTTTTCGGCACGCTTCTTCTTGTCTCCGATTTCGACACTGAGCAACTCCGACTTGTGAGCGGCGTCAGTATTTTCTAACTCCGTCTTGTGAACCTGTTTCAAAAGATTGAGTTCTTGATCCTTGGCGGCATCCTCTTTGCCTCGAACCAAAGCGGCATTGATTTGCTTAACTGCCAAAGTCAAATCTCGCTCAATGGCGATGGCGCGCAACTTGGCTCTTTCAGTTGCGACTTCATTTTCACGGTATTCCGATTCAAGTTCAACCTGGCGAGAAACACCGGCCAGACGAGCGGCGACAGTTTTGCGGTTGACCTCTGCCAACTGCTCCCCAATCTCCTCGTCAGGCAAAGAAACGGACAGGATTTCCACTTCCTTAACGCGCATATTATTCTCTTCAAAGAGCATGCCCGGGCGATGCATCCCCTCACCATCGGGCTTCTTGCCCAAAATGGTATTGCGGACGAAACCGGACACGTCCCCGTAAAGATCTTCAAGCTTAAGCTGACGGGCAGTGGCGCGCAAACGACTGCGCAGATTATCGCAGAGAAACAAAATGTAATTCTGGAAGTTAAACCATTTGATCATCTCTTCTTGAGTCGTACCTTCAAACTTCACACTATAGGCGACGTCCACAACCACCTTAACAAAATCGGCTGTCTCGAGCTCGATCTGATCGGTGACGCGGTTGCCGTCAATGCGCAAAAAACAGGTAGGCAGCTTGGGATTGCCGGAAACTTTAGGCCTGCCCTTGGTCAGCTCGAGGACCTCAAGAACTTCCTCAAACTGCAACAGTTCACGGCAAGCGCCAACCACGACACGGCGATTATCTTTGCCAGTCACTAACACCGCGTTGTTGTGCGGCACAATGACGGACAGCGCCCATGGCGTTTCTACGATGATATCGTCATTAACCCGCTTATGCGGCTCTTGGGCGGCGATCATTAAGTTAAACATCTTACCGGGAATCCGACGTTTGGTGTGGCGTTCACGGCGCGGATCGGGCAGAACCTTCTTCTCACCCTTAACCAGAGCGATGTTGCCGGTCTCAAGCGTGGCAACATAGATGCCGCTTTTCTGATCGACGCCGATCGCCGGCACGTAAACTTCGCTGTGATCGTTACCGATATGCGGCTGGCGCGTCACCGGATTGCGAACTTCAACCGATTTTGACGGCACGAAGTAAGCGTCAAATCCGCCGATGAAAATCTCGTCGCCTTTCTGGTAGACGGATTTCTCAAGCTGGCTGTCTTTCGGCAGCTGCTTAGCGAGTTCTTCCTTGGTGATTTCCGGAGCGACGACACGAAGCAACAAACCGCGATCCGTACGGATGTGGTAGGCCTCGTAAACCCCGCCCTTGGAACCCTCCAAACGGAAACGATCATTCGGACCGGGCCAAACGCGACCGGGGCCCTTCTTGGTTTCCGGATCGCCATTCTCATCAATCAGTACACAGAACTGCGTCGGACCGGGAACCAACGCCTCACGGACAACCGAATCAATATTGGCTGTTTTCGCCTTGCCCGCACCCGGTGTCTGCCAGATTTTAGCAAGAGTACTAAAAGCATTATCCGGCAATGAATCAGCAATCGCATTATACAGAGCATGAGCAGGACGGCCAGAGCTTCGTTGTTCATTATAGCGGTCAAAAATGGCCTTATAATACTCGGACAAGCCGGAGTTGGACAAGATTCCCTTAAGACCTTCCATCTTGAGTTCGCCGGTGTTAATCTTTTCGGCAATAACGGAAGCCGGATTGAAAGCCCTGACAGCCGGCGTCTCTTCCTCTTCCTTATCAGCCGGAACAACGTCCGTGCCCGACGGCGGAATGAAAGTCGGCGCCAAATTGCCAGGAATGATAATCCGCTGACCGACTACAAGAGTCGGCGCCGCAAGTTGAGTTGCTTCCGCCTTGCCTTCCGGCTTAGCCGGAGAAACATTGGCGGCTGACGCAATTTCGCCGTTCGCTTCCGACAGGGCGGCGGCGGTGAGGCACCCATCTTCCGATTCGCTGTCGATAGTTTCATCAACGAGCGCTTTCTTGATCTCGGCGCACTTCATTACCAAGCCAAAATACGGCGAGCTGGCATCAACGGCAGCCGACTCAATCAGAATCATCAGGTATTGGCTGGCCGACAAACGATGAACTCTGCGCTTCTCCACCTTCTGGCCAGGCCAGACCGGGAAATAACCGCTAGTGATCACTCGCTTTTTGCCGTATTCCAGAGTCTTAACATCGTTCTTGCCGGTTTGCCAACGACCGTTGGGATACTCGGCATCAGGGTTGCTGACGGGATTAAAAACAACTGCATACTCGTCCGGTTGCAAAGTAACGAAATACTGAATGGCTTCGCTGACCCTATCCTTGTCCATCAATTCAAGCTTGGTCGGGTCATTTCTGTCCGGCAAAGCAAAAATATCATCGTCGGTTACCTCCAAAGGATCCGGACCGATAACGACTCGGCCCCGGCCATCTTTCTTGGTAACAACCCAAACAAATTGTCCGACTACGAGTGGGTACTTCTTACCTTCTCCTGCCATTGTCTGTTTCCTCCTGGTTGTTTGTTTATGCTGATACTAATTAAACTAATCACGATTATTTACAACCTGACACGCTCATTATAACATCAATGATTTCCGATTTTAGTCACATCTGCCTCTGTCTCCTTGCCTCATCGGCTATTAGTTGCCAAAACACTAAACATATTATTTTGTCAAGGTACCGAGGCAATTATTGCCTGATTCACTAATCTACCAAAATTAACAGAAAAAGTCAAACAGTCATGGTTTCTTAAAATTAAACTCACCGACTGGTGCCGGTTAATTTCTCCTATGCAAAAAAGACGGGGAATCCGTCTTTTCATTGACATGTAATCAATCAATATTTCTACCAAGCGCCTTTTATAGTATCTTTAAGAGACACGGCCATTTCTTCTTCATTATTAAAATCAGGTCCCTTTATTAATTTTGCCTGTGCTAAGGTCTGATTGGCCTTTTACAATTCCTTTATGGCCATAACTGCTGTAGCGCCATGACCCGGCGAACACCCAAACTAATAAACTCTTAGACAATTTTTACAATCGTCCTTTGACGCAAAAAACACTCCAATTTGCCAATTGACGATTAATTGAAGCGCTTTTTAATTATAATAATATTCCCATCTTGGGTGGATGACCGGATTTGAACCGGCAGCCGCTCGGACCACAACCGAGTGCTCTAACCAATTGAGCTACACCCACCATTATTAATTAAAATCCCAAAAACCGCGCACCTGTTAAACACCACCCTGCCTCCGGCAGGAATCGAACCCGCATCTTAGGCTCCGGAAGCCCATGTTCTATCCGTTGAACTACGGAGACGAAAATCAGACCAATCAATGCCTGTGATTCTGCTTCCAATATCCAAACCACAACAATCAAGACAATGTCCGCGGCAAGAATCGAACTTGCGACCAATAGCTTAGAAGGCTACTGCTCTATCCACTGAGCTACGCGGACAAATAAAAAATTAAAGGCTAATCAACAAGAAAAATCATAGCACAAAAAATTACAAAAGTCAACACCTGACTAAATTAAGGAAACCTTCTTATTGTTTATTTTTAATTCTATAATCATCAATCACCCGCTGATAAACTTTCTGATAACCGGAAACCATTTTTTCTATGCTGAAAAGTTTTTCAACCCTTTCTCTTGGCGCCTTTCGATTAATTTTATCTACGTTTTTTATAGCTTTAACCATCCCCTTAACGCTATCTACCACATATCCAGTTTTTTTATCCGAGATAACCTCTGATACAGCGCCATTTTTCCAACCGATTACAGGTGTGCCGCACGACATAGCTTCAATCATGACATACCCAAAATGCTCATTAACTTGGGTAGGAAATAATAAAGCGGTAGCATTCCTTAAATATTCTATCTTCTGTTCAAAATTAGCCTCGCCAACATATCTAATAGTTGTTCCGTCAATATGTTTTTCTATCTTTTCATGCCAATACCCTTCATCTTGATAACTGTAACCGGCGATAATCAATTGCATGCCAACGGCTTTAGCCGCCTCAATTGCCAAATGTACGCCCTTTTGCTCAGTTACTCGTCCCAAATAAAATAAATAAGGTTTCGGTTTAGGGTTGAATGAAAAAATCTCAGTATCAACGCCATGGTAAATATTGCCAACCCAATTCAATTTAGGCAAACTTTTTCTTTGGGCTTGAGAAAAAGATACGTATCTTACATTTTTAAAATTATTCATTATCTTATACAAACTGTCATCAATCGGAAAATGAACTGAAGCAATAGTCGGCGTTGAAACCAAAGAAGAAAAAAATCCATGGGTTATATTGAAATGAGAATGGATAATATCAAATTCTTTGGCAGAACCATAGCATTTAGAAGCTAAAAGCTGGGTGTAATATTTTCTAATGTCTTCTTTTAGATTAAGGGCCGAGGCCTGGTCATTCAATACTGATTCTATCTTACAATCTACTTTTGATTTTGGACTGGCAAAAAGAGTAACCTCATTTTCTTTAGCTAAGCCATCGCAAAGCCAGGCGACATGGGAATAAATGGCATGGGATGAATTCGGTTCCGTATTGTAATAATTTAGTGCTAGTTGGGCAATTTTCATTTGTTTTTGATTAATTGTTTAAAGAGTCTTATATAATCTTTAAAAACTTTATCGCTTTGATGACTGGAGAAAAGAAAGTTTCTAAGTTTATCAGGCATCGGTTTATTAGCGATAGCTAATATTTTTTTGATGGCCAGATTAGCATTATTAAAATTAATTACCCAGTCGTTGGCGCCATATTTTTTAAAATCATCCACAAAGCCGACATTTTCCGAAATAGCAATTGGGGTATCACAACCCGTTGCCTCCAAAACAACATTAGGTGAAACATCAAAATGCGATGGCAAGATCAATAAATCCATTTGTTGGCAGAATTTTTTAATGCCTTTTTGATCAAGTGGCGGCACTATAACAATGTTTTTACGATAAAAATCTTTTAACTCCTTATTTTTATTGGTTTTAGGGATTACCGTTACCGAATAAAATTTCCATGGCAATTTAAATTTTTGAACTTGTTTAACCAAAGCCGCTACCGCTTTATGATTTTTTATCCTGTCCCAACGGGCGATAATACCGATATTAAAAGTCTGGCCAATATTCTTGCGATGCTTGACGCAGGCATAATTCCTAAAATCCACCGGCAAAGGAATGATATGGGTCTTATTCTTATCAGTTTTAGCCACATTAACATTAAAATACCTTCGACTCCAGTCATTAAGAAAAATTTCCGCATCGGCTATTTTCGGTATTTCTTTTTCCATTCCCTCCATTATCTTTCGTCCGGCCAAACTAAAAAAATCCTTATAAATTCGCAACTCTTTAGTCCAGATACCGGCGTGCTGAATCGCTACCGGAATCTTCTCTTTTTGCGCCGCCTTTAAAATCAACCAATTGGAAACCGCATAACCATTCAAAAAAATAATATCCGGCCGGGTTATTTTGATTAACTCAGCAATCAAATTAATCGCCGGTTCAAACAGTTTTTCGGCATCTATTTTTTTCGGTGTCCGCCCTAATTTTTTTACTAATACTCCGGGGATTTCCAATTTATAATATTGCAAGCCTTTGATCTTGCTAACCGGTTTTAATTTTGAAAACTTGGTTGAATTAAACTCAACAATTAAACCAAACCAAGAATGTCCTTCCTTTTTTAAAAAACTTTTGAAGCGCTTGGCAAAATTCGCCGGCCCGCCTTTGGCGTGATGCTTGGAATTCGGCAAATTATTGGAATAATCATTAGATAGAATCAACATTTTATTTTTGGTACTTATTAATTGATTCTCTGATGGCGGCAATCGCCTCAGCCTTATCGCCGAATTCATAAACCCTGCTCCATCTGTCCTTTTCCGTTTCCTTATAATGCCTGAAGAATAAGCTGATTTTTTCTTTTACCGGTAAAGCCAAATCCGCCGAATCCTTGATTCGGCTGTAATTTTCATCCGTTTCATTTACCGGCACAACCAGTATTTTATTGTCTCGGCCGTGCTCATCCGTCATTTTCAGTATCGCCACCGGACGGCCAACCGCGGTTCGGCCCTTTACCAATATTTGATCCGACAGGATCATCGCGTCTAAGGCGTCGCCGTCATCGGCCAAAGTTTCAGGAATGAAACCGTAATTAAAAGGAAACGGCAAAGTCGTCGCCAACACTCGTTCCGCTTCCAACGAATTAGTCCGCGGATTGAGTTCAAATTTTTTTATTTCGCCTAAGGGTATCTCCACTAGAATATTTAATTCTTCTGGCGCCTTGTCGCCGATTTTTGGCTTGTTAATGCTCATAATGACAATCGACGTTAATATAAAAATATTAGCATTTACCGCGATTTTAAGCAAGAAAAAAGCCGCTGACAAAAGCGGCGCAAAGAGCATGTTATCGCAAAACGGGATTGTCGTGACTTTGCGCAAAATCCATTACTGACCTGATTGCTTCCATCCGGCCTTGCGCCTGGTTAATATCAGTAATGACTTTTGACGCCACAGCCGCGGCTTCGCACAAAGCATCATTCAAGTCGCCTCTCAAAAGAATAAAATCACGATTAGTCGGAGAATGCGCGAATTGATGCAATTTCAAACCGGTAAAACGATTACCCCATTCCCGATACAACCGATCAACGACCGCTCCGCAACATTCCATAACCACATTCATTCCTAAAAAATTAAAATGGTGGCAATCATCCTTCCAATAAGTACCGCATAAACCGCAAGTTTCATCGCCTTCGCTGCCATACATTACGCTGACTTCCTGCCAAGGCAATTTTGACGGACCCTGTGACACGTCAAACCAACGGCCTTCGCTCTTTTTTTCCGGCATGACTGTTATCCTTTCTGTTGTTTAAGGTGCTTATTAAACTCATTGCCGTTCTTCCCGCATTGTTTCCTTTAAAATTTTACTTTTCAAGTTATCCAAATATAGATTGCATAAAAATTACATACGCCTTAACAATACCAATACGGAAGTAATATACAGCGTCAGTAAAATATAAAAAATATTATTGATTTTCTCGTTCTGCGGTATATGTTTGACCTTTCTAAAAATCATTAAAATAATCCAAGGAAAAATAAAAAAAGGTAAGAGATAAAAAGAAATTACAAATATAACAGTAAGCAATACGCCTATAACAGTAACTGACCAGTAGATTATTCCCGGCATAAAATTGTTGTTTATTATTAAACTTAGAATCGCAAACTATCCAACAATTGGTCTATTTCGCTGGCGTGCCGGCCGCTGTCGTCGTGACGGAATTCCAATCGCGGTATGCTGCGCAACACGATTTTATTATTCAGTTCTCCCTGCAAGCGCCGGGCCAACAGGTTCAACTTATGCACGACGCGCTCCGCTTCGGCATCAGGCATGACACTGACATAAACAGTGGAATATTTCAAATCGGCCGAAGTGGTCACGCGAGTAATCGTCACAAAAATATCAGGCAACTCCACCTCGCGATTGATAATCTCGCCCAGTTGCTGCAAAATCAATTCATTGATTTTTACCATTCGGTCTGACATAATATTTTATTCTTAATTCCGGCCTGACATATCAACTGCTTAATCGTAAAATTCAATCACGTCCTTATCTTGGATCAGGGGCTTGCCTTCAAAAGTCAAACCGCATTCCTGGCCTTCATTAACATGCTCCACGGCTTTGCGGAAGCATTCCAGGCGCGTCACCTTGCCGACGGTAATGGCCTCGCCGGCGCGCACCACAATCGCCGTATCAGTCGCTTTGATTTCGCCTTCCAGCACGCGGCCGCCGATAATCATATTGCCCGCTTCCTTGCGAAACACCCTGATTACTTCCAACTTGCCCAAAAGCTTTTGTTTCTTTTCCTGCGATTGCAATATTTTAAGCTGATCTTCAATGTATTCAATCAGATGGTAAATAACCTCGTAAAGCTTAACATCAACTTTCTTATCGCGCGCCAAATTTGCCACAGTTTGAGCCGGCTTGACTTTGAAGCCGATGATTTCCGCATCCGACGCTTCGGCCTTAAGCACGTCAGCCTCGGTGATAATGCCCAAACCCTTGCCGATAATCTTGACTTTGACTTCGGGCGTCTCTTTTTTGGCCAATGATTCAATAATCGCCTCTAAGGATCCCAGCACATCGGCTTTGATGATTAAATTAATGGTTTTAACCTTATCGTTTTCTTCTTCGGTCTGCGGCGCGCTCATAACGGAAAAATCTTTCTGTTGATTGATGCGGATTTTTCTTAAATCGCGATTGAAATTTTTGGCATCGCCGCAATCCTCCATGATAGAACCGACTTCGGGCGCAAACTTCAAACCGATAATTTTAACCGGCGTCCCCGGCGTCGCTTCCTTGACCTCCTCGCCCTTGTAATCTTTGAGCGACCGAACCTTGCCGCACAGGTCATTGCCAATGCATAAGTTTTCGCCGATGCGTAAAGTTCCGGCTTGCACCAGAATAGTCGCGACAGCGCCTTCGCCCTTGTTCATATGCGATTCAATGATTGTGCCGATAGCCGGACGGTTCGGATCAGACATGATGGATTCGCTGTTTAAGTCGGCCAGAAGAATCAGGGTTTCCAACAGATCATCAATGCCCGTGCCTTCCTTAGCCGAAACCGGACGGCAAATCACATTACCGCCCCAATCCTCGGGCAAGAGGCCGATAGTGGACAAGTCTTTTTTGACTCGCTCAATATCCGCTTCGGGCCGGTCTATTTTATTGATCGCCACCACGAATGGCAGCTTGGCGTCTTGAATGATTTTAATCGCTTCCTTGGTTTGCGGCTGGATGCTGTCATCGGCGGCAATAACCAAAATGGCGATATCGGCTACGCGCGCGCCGCGGCTGCGCATGGCGGTGAAGGCCTCATGGCCGGGAGTGTCAATAAAGGTAAGCGTTCGATCGTTGCGGCGAACCTGATAAGCTCCGATGTGCTGGGTGATGCCGCCGCTTTCAGTGGAGACGACGTCGGTTTTCCTGATGGCGTCCAAAATCTTAGTCTTGCCGTGATCCACGTGGCCCATAACGACGATAACCGGGGGACGGGAAATTTTATTCGTATCTTCTCCGGTTAGAATCTCCTTAAGTTTGTTTTGGGCATCAGTAGTGGCCGCATCCTCGGCCGTGCCCTCTTCCGGCGACACTTTAAAGCCCAATTCCTCACCGATAATGGAGGCGGTGTCAAAATCAATGCGTTCATTCATGGACGCCAAAACGCCATTGCGCATCAAGGCGGTCAAGACTTTGGCGATGGGCAGATTCATCAAGGCGGAAAACTCGCGTACGGTAATGACCGGCGGAACCTTTATTTCTCCGCCTAACAGTTCGCCGGCAACGGCGCTTACGCCTTGCTGACGGATTTCCGACAGCCAAGCCTGTTCGCGCTCCCGGCGCTCCTTGGCTTTCCACGCTTCCACAATCTTCAAGGCCAAGCGATCGTCAACTTTAATGGCGCGCCGGCCGATATCAAAACCCATGCCGGGCAGTTTCTCAAAAAGCTCATTGGAAGTTGTTCTCAGCCGTCTGGCCAATTCTGATACATTCATTATATTTAAGTTAAAAGTTTATAAGATCTGTAAAATCAAAGGTTTTGGATGAAATCAGGGGCCTTCAAATCAAAATAATTACATAAAACTGCTTTAACCATAACAAAATAAGCCAAAAAAATCAAGCCAACGGGTAACTTGACGTAATTGAAATTTATTGTCAGATGATTTATAGTAAACAAAGACCCAGCCGACAAAGCCGGCTGGGCGTGGAATGTTCATTGAAACCAAATTAGATGTGACCGAAAACCAAGGTATTCCAACCATCTTCCGGAATTTCTCCAGCCCAAAAGAAAGAGAACGATCTGTCTCCAAGTACGGCATTATAAACTTCATCAACGCAATTGGAGACGACTTCTTCGTTGGCACCGGCCACGATAAATCGCAAAGGCTGGCCCCAACGCCTGTTGATGGAGTCACCGCCGATGGTTACCGCATGCTCAGCGGCTTCATACATAAGAAAAGCGTGGTCGCCGTGGC
>JBAZRV010000005.1:0-106315 GCA_041662745.1 Patescibacteria group bacterium
CAACTCATTCGCCGGCTCATCGACAGCCGGCCTTCTTTTTGTTTTAGGCATAGGATCTTGGGTTAGGCAGGACGCCAATCGTCCTACATCCCAAGATACCATTTACACATAATATTTTACAGTCTCACAGGAAAAATAAAACAAATAAAAAATCCCGTTGCTCGTAGCAGCAGAATTTTTCCCCTCCCTAATGTTTTCCCTTTCATTGATTTGTAAATTATGATTTATAATTAGTCTTTAAAGTAAATCACTATTAATTTCCTGGCGATCCCCTATCGGCAATTAAATCAGCATCTTGAACGATCGCCAGCAAACGAACCATAATTAAAATGCATTGTTTGATCAAACTTTTTCTTAACTGTCTGATAAAGTCCTTTATAATCAGGATTCTTGTCTACATTATTCATACGATTATAATTCTTAAACTAAGTATACCTTCTTTAACAACTATTGACAAATTTTAGCTATAGTGCTACAATGAAATGTTTAATGGGACTTTACAACTTAATAATAAGGAGAGAGAAAATGAATAGAACTAAAGTCATAGTAGGCATCCCCTCTTTAAACGAGGAGGATTCAATTGCCAATGTTACTGATTTAGTGGACCAGGGCTTAGCGTCCATCTACAACCCGAAAATCTGTTTGATAGTCAATGTTGACAGTGATAGCACCGATAGAACACAAAAAGTGTTCAATCAAACGGCGACTCGCTGTCCCAAAATACAACTGGTCAATAAAAAGATTCCGCGGGGCAAGGGTTCTAATTTGCGTTTACTCTGGGAATTGGCGCTAACAACCGAAGCCGAAGCCATCATTACCGTTGATGCCGATCTCAAAACTATTGAGCCGATCTGGGTAAAAAAACTTATCGGCCCCATCCTGGAGGATCGTTGCGATTACATTTGTCCGTTATACAGCCGTAATCGTTTCGAGGGCAGTACCACCACCCATTTAGTCGTTCCTCTGGTCTGGGCAAAATTTCAAGCACCAGTCAGGCAACCAATCGGCGGCGAATTCGCCTTGAGTCGTAAAGTTGCCAAATATTTGCTGAAACAACAATTCCCACTTGACGCCTATCGTTATGGCATTGATGTTTTCATGACCATGCATGCTTTAGGCGGCGGTTTCCGCGTCGGCGAAACTTATTTGGGACGAAAATTCCATAAGCCGAGTTTCCCTAAAATCATGCCGATGTTTGAACAAGTAGCGCAGACGGCTTTGACCGTGGCTAAGAGTTACAAGTATGGTGATCGAGCGAACTATGTTAATTTGGGAGAAGCCCGGCGTTGCGGTATTGATTCTCAAGCCATCTATCCGGGTGATGACCATATTAATCGTTTAGTCGGCCAAGCCAAAAACAACTACTGGAACCATCAGAAGTCTTTGGCAAAATTTCTCGGCCCACTAACACCACGAATCAATGATTTAATGTCTAACGATAAACCCGAGATATCTATCGCCGATTGGCTGGGTATTCTGCAATCATTCTATCAACAGCATGACCTACAAAATAACCAAGCCGAAAATGAACAGAAGGCCGGCTGGCTGTTGGCACAACTATTCATCTGCCATGTCCGTTCTTTCTGGCAGTTAATCAAAGAACTGCCCGTAGAACAAGTGGAGGAGCTTATCGTATCACAAACAATGGGGCTAAGGTTGTAGCCAAGGAGATGACTTATGCTTTATACCGCCTTATTAGGACATCCGGTGGACCACAGCGTCTCACCGATTCTATTTCAGGCCATAGCTAATAGTGTTGGACTGGAATACTCTCATCTCAAAATCGACGTATCCAGGGCCGAGGATTTGGCTGACTGTCTGAAAGCCATGTCACGACTAAATTTCAACGGAGCTAACGTCACCCTGCCTTACAAATTGGCGATCATGCCTCACTGTTCAGAAGTTGATCCGTTAGCCCAAAAAATCGGCGCCGTAAATTCCCTAGTGTTTAACGGGGATAAAGTTTCCGGTTTCAATACGGATATACGCGGAGCGGAAATGGCGATTAAAACGCAACTCAAAGCAGTCGGCCAGACGGATAAAGTCCTGATCATCGGCGCCGGCGGAGTGGCTCGAGCCATAGCTTATGCTTTGGCCGACTGTTGCGGCGAGATGTACGTCATCAACCAGGACAAGCGGCAAGCAGAAACAATGATTCGGGAATTATCGCTGGGGCCAAAAGCCAAGGCCAAAACCTTGACACCATTGCGACTGCAATGGTTTCTACAACAGTGCGATGTCATTGTCAATGCTACACCGGTAGGTATGTATCCGGATATGGAAAGACGCATTGTGCCACTGCACAATATGGCGCAAGCGGCCCAAGATAGCGACTTCTCTAAAAAATGCTTTCTGGATGCGATTTTCAACCCCTATAAGACCCGTTTCTTGATGGATGCGGAGAATTTCGGCGCTAGGGTATGCTCGGGAACCTACATGATGATTTTCCAAGCCCTCGCCGCTTTTGAATTATGGACTGGCTTTAAGCCGCCCGCCAATCTAAGTGTTGACCATCTCAATACCCGTATGATACAAGCAGTCAAACTGCTCTGAACCTTGACCAAAAAGACCGCCTCGGCACCATGCCGGACGGTCTTTTATAATATTAACTTAGCTATTTGACATTTCCAGTTGTTTTTTTAAATCCAGCCAGACCGGCTCATTGCCGATTTCCTCTTGGGTTAAGGTTAGAAAATATTCCACCTTGCCCCAGAGTGATTGTTGCTTATCCGCCGAAGCTAAACCGTAGTAACAGCTATTATTTAACAGATCGGCGGCTTTGACTAACAATGCTTCCCGACCGCAAGTCTTGGCGCGATCAAACATTTCCTGATAATTTTTCTGCGGATCATCAATTTTCGGATCAAACGACACGGCACCGACAATCTCAGCAATTCTTTCACCAAACTCGCTTTTGATCCGCTCTAAGCTAACACCGGCATCCTCCAACAAGTCATGTAGAATTGCCGCGGCTGCTGTCTCATAAGAACAACCCGCTTCTAGGAGATAAATCGCCATTCGCAGAGAATGTAAAACCACCGGCTTGGGATTGTTGCCGGTACGGCCATATTCTTCAACTAAGAATTTGACGGCTTTTTCCAGTTTAAAGGATATTTCCGGTTCAATTTTAATCATATGATTATTACTGATATTGTAATACAAAAAATAAATAAAGACAAGAAAAGCGCCCCGAAACAAATCGGGGCGCAATGCATTGTTCAATGAGTGGCGATATACTCGGCTACGCCCTGAAGCGGTCCGGAAATATGCCTGATCTCCAAGCTATTGACCAAACAGGCGATTAATCGCCGACGAAAATCATAGAATTCCGGCTGATCAAATGACGGGATGTAGCCGAGCATCTCGTAGTTGCTTCCGCCCAGCAACGTCGTGCAGGTATTGCGGATGTAACGCGAGAAATTCTCGTTCAGATATAACATCGTCGTCAAAGACGGCGCCGGACTGACCACGACTTTGGTCTTAGTTTCATCAACATGCATCAAATAGGCTTTGGCAATCCGATAGGGTCGGTTATTATCCTTAAAAAACCGTTCAATGCCCAGATCTTCCGGCTTAATCTTGGTCTTACTCAACCAAGAATCGGCCGTTTCCTGCCAGGGTATCTGAACGGCTAGATCGGGTAAATTCCGTCTAACCGACTCTTGGCGCAGAAAGAAAAATTCCGTGCCCGCTTCAACAAATACCTGACTGCGGTGCCAACATAAGATAGCCAGATCATTGGCGCCAAGCCGATAACCGTAATCGCGGCACAGTTTCAACGCTGTCAGCGACTTGCCACTGCCTTCCTTACCCAACAATAGGATGCCGGATTGATCAGTGGGACCACAGACGCTAGCGGCATGAGCAGTCAACATGTGATTGATTTGATGCTGTCGTTCAATCATCGCATAAGCCAAATACATCAAGGTCTCACCGTTACGGGTCAAACGCCAAGGCAGACTAATCCGGCATTGCTGAGGAGCAATATCCAAATCAGTCATCTCAACATCCCGGTAGTGCAGTATCGGCTGATCAATCAGTTGAATCTGTTTAATCAACAACCGTGGCACGAAGCAGTTGTAACTCTCTTCAAGAAATAACCGTTGCAATGGCCTGCTACTCTGGAAGTTAACTCCATGGTAACAAGACTCCAGAAAAAACTCATCCATAACCTCGCTCCTTTGAGTCAGATAATGACTCGTGCCTCCAGGATCTCCCTCAAATAATCAACTTGCAGGAAGTTTCTGGCGACGACATCTTCAATAGTTTCACGCGCCACATCCCGGTCAACATAAATCATCAGTTGGGCCGGAGGAATCAATGACTGGCCGTTTTTCGCCAATGAGACGACTGAGCACCGGACACCGAGCTCGTCAAAAATAGCCTTAGCCAAACGTTGAGTTAAAAAGCCCATGACCCGTCCAGTGTGATAAACCGGATTTTTACCAGCCGGAGCTTCCATCGAGTAGGGACGGAAAGTGGAAATAACGCCCAAAGGCGAATTACCTCGACCAACCAATCCTTCCTCGCCGCATTCCACACAACTGCCGATGCCCAACATATACAAACGGTAGCCATCGGGACCGGGATTAACGCGTACTTTGGCTAGACAGGCGGAATCCGATATCATTAATTTTCTAGAGGCTACTTCAGACAACATCAGTTCCATTTCTCTGACTATCTCGTTATACTCCTGACGATTAAGCACATCTTTAGCTAATACTGGCATACAAACAGTGATATCAATTCCATATCCGTCGCGATAAACCATGACTTTTATGTCTTGGCCAACACGATTAAAGATAAAATGCTTAAACGGCTTATCAGACCAAAAAGCATGCTCCAATTCATAGGCCAATGTTTCACAAATCGTCATCGGCCAATGAGCCACGGAAACCGAGGTATCACCAGCCATCAATTTGGTCGCTTCCGGCAAATCGCCGATATCGCGTGGCGAAAACCAGAACGGCCTGGTGGTGTGTTGGGTCGTACTGTTTATGATCTCCAAATGTTGCGGTAGCAAATTAGGCAAATGCACCTGAAGATAATCGCTGACCGCTTGATTCTGGATCGCCGCCAAATCAATCGCTTGGCCGTCCATAGTGTTGCTCATGCGTCCATTGACTACCACCTTGACCGGCTTCAGAAATTCACAGTGGCCAAAATCGCTTTTGAACCAACCGCCGCCAATAAAAAGCTTATCAACATTATGATGCAAAACTACTCCAAAATTATTCAAACAATACTTGGAATACGCCACGGACACGGCTTCAGCCAGTCCGTCAGCCAAGGTGTCGGGATGACCCAACCCTTTGCGTTCCACAATTTCAATTTCCTGATCCTCGGGATTAAGCCAATTCTTGCTAATCCTAACAAAATTCATCATGGCTCGTACCTCCTATGTTTATTGTTGCAGTTTGATTAATTAAATTTTAAAGTTCTTATTTAACAGATAATTATACACCCAACATACATTTTTGTCAAGAGGCTTATAAAATCAACATGGTAAACCTTAAAACCCCCTGATCAAAAATTTGACCGGGGGTTTTATTAATTCAAAAATATTATTTTTTCAACTGCGATCGCAGTAAAACAACGCTCAGAATAAAGGCGACGGCAAAAAAGATGGCGCCATAAAAACACGGAGTAAAAAACGGATTGGCCAAGGGTCCGGAGGCGGCGTAACAGCCGACGGTGCAGACGCGTTTCTGTAACCAGAGCCACAACTCATAAAAGAAGTTGCCCCAGGCAAACACCGTACCGACCAACAAAATAATGAATTGAGAAACGACTACTTTTTTCATATTGTTTTATATTACCTGTTTAAGTAAGTGATGGTTAATTGCAGTACGGCGGCAAACGTCACCCAGAGCAAATACGGGATCTGGATATACGACACCCAACGCGAGTAAGGATAAACGGCGACAATCGCCCAAATCAATGTGCCAAAAACCAATAGAATATCAACCGAGGCTAAAAAGTTATTTCGCAAATTGAATTGGATGGGTGTAAAAACAAAATTAAAAACCAAATTCAAAATAAAAGGCAAAACGACAATTAAGGGCAATCGCTTTTGCCAGGCCAAAATAAACACCCAGCCGAAGGAAATGGCGATCAGTGCGTAAAGGAAAGTCCAAACCGGACCGAACAGCCAAGCCGGCGGCGACCACGACGGTTTGATAAGTTGCTGATACCAATTGTAGGGGTTCATATCTTTGCCTTATTTGTTTGTAAAGAATCTGATAATGAAATAAATCGCCGATACCACGAACAACGCCCACCAAAGCCACAACAAATCGATAAGATAGGCATAAAAATACAACCCCAACAAAATACCCAAGGAGATTAGGCAAACCTTTATTAATGCCACCTCCCAAGGATTGAAAGTCCAATTCTTAAAAAATTTCATAGCTTTTCAGTTAAAGTTAATACCTTACTTGAAGTATAACAAAAAAACCTAAAATTATAAACTATCAGTTTTAATCAATAATAAGATACAAAATCCCCGCTTCACGAGCGAGGATCAAAAAGTACTGACATTATTTTTAAACCTGCGTGATCTTGCCGATATTCATCAAGAAAAAACTTGAACCACTTGACCGTCATGCCGACTTCCCTGGCCCAGGCCCTTATCTCGGCCTCTGTTGTTGGCAGACAACCCAAAAATTCAACCGGATCTTCTACCCCCAAAGCAAGTCTTTTCTGGCGAATCAATATGTAGAAGGCGTCTGCGTTTTCATTGTAATCCCTCTCATGCCTCGCTTGAGCTTTTTCGGCTTTGGCTCTCTTCTCTTTATCAGTCCTGGCTTCGGCTGTTAACAGGCCGCAACATGAACATTCCCGTCCATCCTGATGGGCTGACTGACCAGTGCAATCAGTATGACGGCCGGCCGAACAGGGCTTGCATCTTTTGCGTTGCTTCATTTGTCTCCCCCCTTTTGGCAGTTAACCCTTATAGTTACCGTAAACAACGGTAACACTAAGTTATAATTTGGTCAAATGCCAGACATTAAAAACGAAACTCAAACGGAATATTCGGGGCTTTGTTCAATAAGCCAGAAATTATTCCTCCTTGAGGAAATATAAAAATTTTTCAAAAAATATCCTCATCAAAAACCAATTTGCCAAGATCCATTAATGCGATTATTAATCTTTTAGATATTTGCCAGCGACACTCAAAGCAAACGAAGGCAAGATAATAAAAACCGTGGCGAACATAAGCCTGATAAACACTTCGCTAAGCCATGAGTCGGCCTTATCCGGCCCGGAACCGGTCAAAACGACTAACATACCCACGATGCCGAAGACGATTGAGGAGTAAATAAATACCTGAGTAGCGATTTTTTGCATATTTTTTATTTTTATTGTATCACGAATATGCGCAAATCGCCACCCGTGAAGGTGGCGAACAAACTTGCAAAACAAGTCCAAAGCTCACATGATTATTAATTTATTCTTTATCAGCAAATATCACCAGCCTTTTAGGGTAACTTTTGACAGATTTATTCCAAGCCCCCTCACAAGTAATCAAATTAAGATGCGCTTTGCCATCACTTGAAATAAACACCTCCGGCACATCGGCTTTAGGATCGTAACTTCGGCTTTGACGAACTATAAAAACCGTAATTCTCCCTTTCTCGTCCTCAATATATAATCTATCGCCGGCAACCAGCTTAGACAAACCGTTAAATACGGTCGGTTTGCCGTTTTTCCAAATGCCGTAATGGCCGGTTATAATAGCATTGCCGCTATCTCCGGGACGAGGACTGAATTCAAACCAAGCGGCGTTACTTGGTCCTTTCGGCACATCAACTGCTCCTTGAGGCGTCAACCCAACTCTTTCAATAACGGTATCAACTTTGATTTTGGGAATTTTCAGGCGCACCGGTACGCCTATGCCGGTTGAATCGGCAAGTAAAGCTGTCGGCAATCTTGGCGCCATGGATTCAATTAGCTTATTCAAATCACTAAACCTGTCATCCATTATGTTTTGCCCCATTTGACTGTTAAGCTTAATGCCGGTAGCTGACGGAGTGAATTCCGCGTATGAATTCTTTATTGATAAACCCAAAAACATCATAACCGAAGATGAAATAATAGCCAAAATACTGACAACCAATAATAATTTTACATACATTTTTGAATGCATACCTTCGTAACAACTATAGCATAATGGCCTCACCTGAGGCGAGGCCATTGCTTAGTAAAAATAAATACTAAAATTGTAACTAAAAGGCCCGTCTTTTTAAAGCCACCCATAGAGAAACCAACGACACAACAATAATCCCAGCAATCGCAACAATACTCCATGCCATATCTCCGATTACAGATGATGCGCCGGTATTCGGCAATTTCGGAACGGCAGCGGCAGCTACAACAACAGTCGCAATAGCATAATCTTTCGCTGTTAAACCATTAGCTTCGCCGATAGCTGTAGCCGTATTAACAGTCGTTTGCGTAAGTTTTGAAACGCAAGTAAAAGTCCAAATCTCATTATTTTCCAATAAATTATTGTTGTTCAAATCACCCGGATGTCCGATGACGCGGCCCGGCAACCCGGTACATTTATCATCAGCAACTGTGACATTGCTCAGCGGTTCCGTACCGGGATTAGTGATGGTATAAGTATACGTGACTGTTCCGCCGCCGGCACGAAGCGTCAACGGACTGGGAACTTTCACGATATGGATCAATGGAGGAATAATCGGCTGGCCGACAACGACTGAAGCGCTGGCGATATCCGTAGCGCTAATGCCATTGGCCCAACCGGTCGCCACTACGGTATTGGTATGAGTAACTGAAAGCGTGCGGGAACAGGTATAGACCCAGGTCTCCGCCAAATCAAGCTTGGCATCATTATTTAAGTCTCCTGATATCAAATTTATCGGACCGCAGGAATCGCCGACCATTGTAATATTAGACACCGGAACAACGCCAATATTGCGAAGCGTGTAAGTATAAGTCACTGAACCGGGTCCGGCTGGCAAAGAGAGAGGATTGGCCGTTTTTACTATATCAATAAGGGGCGGCACGGGCGGAACAATTACCGGCGCGCCAATATCATTGTTAGTGACAATACAAAATTTATTATCACCACCAATAAGGTTAAATTGGCCGTTAGCGTCGCAATCGCCGGAAAACACCCGAGTATAATTAGGATCGGCAGTTTCAGTTACAGTAAACGCGGCCGCAGGCGCCGTAAAACTGTTAGTTTCTCCGGATATGACTGATGTGCCATTAACAAATAAAGGGAAATCTGCTACGGTCTTGGTTCTACCGTTATCATTAACAACTGTCTTAACGACATTGATTGTTCCCTGAGTCGGTAAACTTCCAGCTATCGGCGCTGCCACACAGGTCGGACCGGAAATAGTGCTATTAGCACCATTCATAGCAATAAAGGTTCCGGTAAGCGATATAAGTCGGCCATTAATTGTTGCTCCAGAAGCGGAAGTAATGTTGTTTTGGGCAATAAGCGTTCCGACAAAAGTACTATCGGAAGCTATGGTTGCATCTCTAACAACCTGGAAAAATACATTACAGGCTTGAGCATTGCCAGCTAAAACGATTGAGCCGGAAAAGGTAAAATCCCTTCCGATTTGGAAAACCCAAACATCACTATAATCCCCATCTAAAGTAAGAGTACCGGAGAAAGTCTGATCAGAAGCTATAGTCCAAACGCCAGGCGCCGGACTGTTGCTGGCCCAAACTCCGCTGGTAGTCTGGCTGGCCAAATTATTAAAGGCGGCCAAAGCGGCAATCTGTGCAGAGGCAGATAACCCGCCAGTGCCGAAATAATCAGCACCGCCGGTATGAGTCCAAGTTCCAGTTTTTGAAGCCGCCAATCCCGGACTAAGACCTAAATCGCCTGAAATCGTGGTGATGTTAGCTGAGCTCATGGCTGCAGCGCCCAAGACCGAAAAGCTGGCTGCATCACCCAGCGACGGAGCAGTGGCTGTCGCCGCGGACACAGAAATTGGCCCGACCAAACCAAATGAAATGATAGCAGTTAAAATAACTGCTGAGATATTAAATTTTTTCATTGTTGATTACTTAATTATTAAAAGAACTTAGCTCGCGTATATTTTAAACCTCCTTCATAATAATTATTATACCACTTTTTTTACTTTATTCATAACTCAATACCCCCCTGTGGATAAGTGAAAATAATTATACTACGAAACGTTTCTAAATATTGCTATCAATAGATCAGTTACCGTAAATTTACATAAAAAATACTTCCCTCACCCTCTTTTGATTCAAACCAAACTTTCCCGCCCAACTTATCAACTAACGATTTCAAAAGATAAAGGCCTAAACCCGTTCCAAGCGGCTCTTTCTCAATGACTGGAGGGTTTGGGGGGTAATTTTTGCCCTACGCCTCGCCACATCATACTGTTTATTTTAAATAACTGTCAAAATAAATCGCATGACAGGTATAACCGCCGGGATTTTTCTGTAAATAATCCTGATGATAGTCTTCGGCGAGATAAAACTTGGTAAGCGGTTCTAATGCGGTAACAACCTGATTTTTCCAACGCTGGGATTTGTTTACAATATCTATGAAATTTTCAGCCTCCCTCCTCTCGTCATCATTGCCATAAAAAATCGCCGAGCGATAAGAAGTGCCGACATCATTGCCTTGTTGATTGAGGGTAGTTGGATCGTGAATTTGGAAAAAAAAGTCCAATAATTTTTTATAAGAAGTTTTATTTTCATCGTATTCAATCTCCACTGCCTCAGCATGACCGTCATGATTTTCATAGGTCGGATTAGCAATCTTGCCGCCGGCATATCCGACTTGGGTATTTATCACTCCGGGCTGTTTTCTAATCAGTTCCTCCAAACCCCAAAAACACCCTCCGGCTAAGACTATTTTTTTAGCCATATAATTAATCTTTTGGAATGAATTTCATGGAAATGGAATTAACGCAATATCTTTTGTCTTTCTCTGTTAATTTTTCACCTATAAACAAATGGCCCAAATGCGCTCCGCACTTGGCGCAAGTTATTTCCGTACGCCGTCCATCAGCATCAAGGCTCTTATAAACGGCGCCCGGTATTTCATCGTCAAAACTCGGCCAACCGCAATCGGATTCAAATTTATCTTTAGAATCATACAGCGGCGCTCCGCATTGCCGGCAAACGTACACGCCGGTTTCTTTATTATTCACATATTCGCCCGAAAACGGCGCTTCCGTACCCTTATCGATTATCACTCTTTTTTCTTCAGGCGTTAGTTCGTTCATATTATTTATTGCGAGAATTTAGAACCGTTAAGATCTCCGTTATTATTATAACCGCGGCTTTCCCAAAATCCCTTGTAATCAGTGTCGCTTGATAATTCAATTTTAGTGATCCATTTTATCCATTTATAGCCCCATTTTTGTTCGGCCGCCAATTGGAAAGGAAATCCCCTTTCCGGCGGCAAAACAACGCCATTAAGCTTATCGGCCATGATGATATTATTCTGCATGACATATTCCAGGGGAAAGGAAGTGGAATAGCCGTCAGCCGCATAAAAAATTATGGTTTTGGCTTCCGGTTTGATTGCCGTATCTTTCAATAAATCCCTTACTAATACTCCTTCCCATAAAGCCTTAACGCTCCAGCCCTCCACGCAATTCAACTGAATAACTTTTTGATATATTGGAAGTTTCAATATGTCGTCATATTTATATGACATCGGCGTTTCAATCAAGCCGGAGATTTCCAGCCGATAGCTATCCTTATCAACTTGCTGGGGACCTTTGATGGAATTCTCGCGAAAATCATTAATTGATCCCAATTTCTCGCCCCGATACTCCGTTATCTCTACGCCGGAAAGCGTGATCGGTTTGCTTTTTCCGAAGTAATTGCCATTAAAATATGCAACAACGCCGGCTAAAATAATAATACCGACGGCAACCGCAGTTATGATGTAAATAATATTAGCATTTCCTTTGGTCGATTTAAATTTGCCGACGATAGCTTCTTTTAATTCCCGCCTTTTCAAAATCAAATGGATAAGGATCAATAAAAATAAAATGATTCCGCTCCAGTCGTGGATCATTGAAATTTTCGAGGCCGGCAAAAAATCATACGCCAAAAGAAAATATCTTTGCCATTCGGGGAATTTAATTATTCCCGTTCCCGCCAAGAGAATAAAATCCAGAAACATAGCAATGATAATAAAGCGTTTAAATGCAGTCATATTATTGGCTTTATTATACCACAACCAAGCATAAAAATCTAAAATATAATAAGGTTTTCAATTTTTAAAATAGAACGACCGGCATTCATGGCGAATACCGGTCGTTTGGAAAACAAATTCAAAGCTCAGCGGACTGGATTTCCGTCTCATCTTTTCTTCCGAAAAGATTGCGGTGTCGCGGTCAGAGCTGAATGCTCCCAGGGTCGCATCCAGCTACGCTCAACTGCGTTTTATTTTGACAGAATTCAAAATAAAACTTGTTTCGTTCCTGCCCTGTTCGAATCCAACTAAACTGAAAATAGTTTAAAATAAAACAGGGCATAAAGCCCCGTTTTATTTTAAACAAGTCCAAAGCTCCACGCTACGGTCTGGAACCATTTTTACCAAGGGTTCTTGGGGTCTTTATGAGCGTTTTCTACCGGGAATCGGTCGGGGTAAAATGCGACAAATGCGACAGTACTTTATGCTGGTTTTATTGGACAAAATGAAGATTTGATAGTCCAATATTACTATACATTAAAATTATACCCAACGGGAGGATTATCTAATAATTCTTTGTACTCATTATTATGTCTATCTATTTCCCCTCTATCTACGGAATAGATATTTCCAAGCGTGTCTAAAATATATATATAATCACAATTAACAAGGTTAACATCAATTAATTTCTGGGTATAAATAAAACCCTCCTCATTTAATCGTACGGGAGCATCGGATAATGGCGTATTAATTTTTATTTGACCAAAACGTCCATATATTAGTCTGCTTGCAAATATTCCATCCTTGCCAGTTTTTATTATGTTTATAAAAGAAACAACTTTATTTTTTGAAATTATATCAAAACCCAATCGTAATTTTAAATTCGCTTTTTGTCTTGAATAATCATACAACTTCCAATAAGCATTTATAAATAAGCCACCAATTGAAAAAACAAATGCGGCGATAGAAAGTATTAATGCCATTGGAATATCCAAATATATATTAATCAAAAAAATCAGAAGCAATACTATTGTTATACTTAACAATATTAACAATATTGGCAATCGAAATTTATCCATATTTTATAATCTTCTTTCCAAAAATTTTTTCTGATCTTCGACAAAAATCTTTTTATCTACATTATCCCAATCAAATTTCTTAAAAATTTCAATGGTTGTATCAAGAGCAATCTCATTTGTCAAATTACAAATTTGATCCCGCGAATATACTTTTTTAATCAGAATTTTATCCTCCTTAAATTTACATATATATGCTCGGTTTGTTTCTCTTAAAAATATATCCCAAAAAAATAACATTCTGTTATTGACTCCCACTAATTCAATAATAATTTCCAGTGAGTCAATATTTTCTATATTAGTTAATAATCTTTTAGAGAATTCCAAAATTTCTGTTATAGAATAAAGTGCTCCAATAATACTTAAAAATTTATCAACTTTTACCCCGTATTCGTCTTGATATTCCTTCACTTTTTGCGGGGATAATCTCAGATCTTCCCTCATGGAAAAATAATGTACAAATTGTCCGGTATTATAAAATCTCCAATATTCATAAACTGGCCCCTCAGGCCAATCACAAAATGAGTCAACGCTGTTATTACTACTAGATATAATACCGGTTTGACGATCTACGTGCGGGTAATCCCATCCCCGCAACGATACTCTACTTTTTTCAATAATTTTTTTACAATCAGATAGAGATTCAATTAATTTATCATCATATTTATTTGGTCTAATAATAACCCTCCAATATCCCTTTAATTTAATTTTGTCTAATAATTCACTCATAAATTATCTTTTATTAAATCAGTATTAAATTTATCTGAATCTGTTTCAGTGTCCACATTTAATAAGTTAACACAAGGGAGTTTTTTTAATATATCTTCTTTTTTCTTTTGAACCATCCGATCTAATAATTCGCGCCACTCATGAATACTGGATATTTCCCTAGACTCAATCGGGGCTTTCGATCTGATATATATCGCATTCTTTCTTAACGCAATATTTTCATAATGATTGCCCCCTTGCTTTTTAAACAGAGCAAAATCTGTACATACAGTGGGTTCAATTGATTCATGAATCTGTAAAATGATAAAGTTTTTAGATTCATCATCAATTATTAAATTATCAGAAAAAATAGTAAACTCAATAATTGGGTCACAAAATCTTTTTATGAACCTCGCGATATCATCATAATTAAAAGATTGAAAATCGCTATCAGTCATACCCGATAAACTAACGCTTCGGTCTTTTTCTTCTTTGACACCCAAAACAATCACGCCACCCTGATCATTATTAGCCATAGCCAACATAGCTTTTAAAACGTTTATTTTCGTTTCGTAAGCATTCCAATTCAGTGATCCTTTATATTCAATGCTTTGTTCCTCATGACGACGTATTATGTAATTCGAAAATTCTTCATTAAACATCTGATTAATAAATTATTATTTTAATTAAACTTACATTATCACTCTACACCCAAATTGTTATCGAATCAAGATGATTGAACAGTATTTTCCTATTGCTAACCTCGCAAAAAATATTCAAAAAACCCAGCAAAAAAGCCCTTTTGACAGCCATATAACAAAAGAGTATATTGAAAATAGGCCAGTCATAATTCAACCAATAACAAAACCCCCCGAAAAAATTTACTTGACAAATTGGTTTTTTAGGAGTATAGTGACGAAAGGATGAGGTGAAAACCACCGCCGAAAAATGCTATTTCAACAATTCATTAAAATGCCACCCTTAATCGGGCAACGCAAGCTCCCTTCATAGAGCCTCTAGAGTTTTAATGCGCATAGCGGTAATATTTCTAAACCGCAAACCGGAGTAATCCTCTGGTTGGTCTCAATAACATATAGTGAGAGGCCCAGAAGCAGAATTTAACCATGAAAATGGTAAAGTTTTGCGTCTGGGCCTCTCTTTTATTTTTCAAATTTTTAACAAATTAACAATAAATCTATGTCAAAGACAAAATTTATCAGCACGATCGACTCCGATAATATCGAAGTCATCGATCGCGTTCAAAAAGTGGCTGAATTCATCGAATTCGTCAATTGGTCAGCCACTCCGAGCCGATTTCGGCAGCCTAAAAACCAGAAGGATTTAGCTGCCGAAATCGGAGTGAGTATCGATTCGCTTACTGACTGGAAAAAACATCCGAGCTTCTGGCCGCTAATGCAAATTGCCTTGCGGAAATGGTGCCAAGATCAAATCCCCGACATTGTCGGCGGATTATACAGCAATGCCTGCGGCAAAGGCAAAGCGGGCGATGTCAAGATGTTCCTGCAATTAGCGGGGCTGATTGAGAATAATAAAACTAATAAATAACGAAAAATATGAATGAAAATTCAAACCAAGCCCCAACGGGCTTAAAAATCGTGGAAGTTCCGATCACTGAGCTTCATGCTTCCGAGTATAACGCTCGGAAGCATTCCAAAGAACAGGCTAATCAGCTCAGGGAGTCGATTGAGCGATTCGGGTTAGTCGATCCGATTATCTGCAATAATGCTCCAGAAAGGCAAAATATCGTCATTGGAGGCCACTTCAGGCTTGAGGTAGCCAAAGATCTCGGCTATGCCGAAGTTCCAGTCGTCTACGTTAATATCCCCAACATTGAGAAGGAAAAGGAATTGAATTTGCGTTTAAACAAGAACACCGGCGAATTCGATTTGGATCTGCTCGCTCAATTCGATGAATCCTTTCTGGCTGACATCGGGTTTGATAGCGAGGAATTGGATCAAATCTTCCCGACTGAAGAAAATATTGAAATGTTCGATTTGAAGAAAGAACTGGACAAATTAGGCATTGGCGAGATTAAAGTCCAGAAAGGCGATATTTATGAGCTGAACGGTTCGAGGCTAATGTGCGGAGATTCCACTCTAGAAGCCGATGTGCTTGCGCTAATGGGCGATGAAAAAGCCACGATGTGCCTCACAGATCCGCCGTATATTTTAGATTATTTGAAAGGCAAGACAAAAAATCAAGATGGCATTACCGAAGGCTTTGGCGCTAAGAAAAATCGAGTGTATATCGGAACCGAGGTCTTGCCCGATAATTTCACGGAATTATGGATGAATAACGTCGCAAAAATTCAAAAGCCTGATTTTTCCATTATCGTTTTTGAGAATCCCAAAAACCTCAGGATAATCTGGAATGAACTCGAGAAGCACTGGAAATACCGCAATACGATTGTCTGGCATCTGCCGAACCGAGTCCAGGGATTTTCTTCCAAGTACAAGTTTTTCAATAAATCAGACATTGCTTTAGTCGGCACTGGCGGTGAAGTGGAATTGAATTTAGAAGACGAAACAGAGGAATTGTTCCAGCAGGAATACGAGAATGCCATCTATGCGACCTCAGGCAAGCCTCATTGGGAATCTTACGAAGCTGGCAAGAAAATCTGTCCGACTGATTTCATTGAGTTTAAAGCGGCTGATGAGAAGTCCTCTGGGCAAGGCATCATCTTCGGCACCAAGCCGATTGAGATCCTTATTCCCTACATCAAAGTTTTGACCAAACGAGGTGATTTGATTGTTGAAGTCTATGGTGGAAGCGGCAGTACCCTTATCGCGGCCATTAAGATGAACCGTCGCTGTTACCTGATGGAGAAACAGCCGATTTATGCCGAGGTCATCTTGAACCGCTGGGAAAGAGAAACTGGCAAGAAGCCAGTGAAGATTAACTAGCACCTTTGTTAAACGTATGATTAAGAGTCCCACCAAAAAAAAGTTGCTCGCTGAATTGGAAAAAAACGGCAATGTCACCATTGCCTGTTTAAAGTCCGGAGTCAACCGAGCGACTTTCTACCGGTGGAAGCAAGAGAGTAATGAGTTCAAGGAGAGAGCGGAACAAGCTGAACTATCCGGACGAGAAAATAACTGCGATATTGCCGAACAATCTTTGATGTTGAAAATCAAAGATAAAGATTTAGGAGCGATTAAATACCTGTTAAGCCATAACTCTCCAAGATATAAAGGCAAGGAAACTAGCATGGCGGTGATTATCCACAAGAAGGAAATGCCTGAATCAGAATTTATTAGCATAGAGCAACCTGAAGTATATAATAGAGTTTGTCATGAATATGCAATTGAGCTTCAAGAAAAATATAAGTATTTGGGAGAAAAATTACCAAACAAACCCAATGGATTACCGATAGAACTTGATGAACTGCCTCTTTATGAAACATACATTGAAGATTGGAAAGAAGAAAGAAGAAAGGAAAGGGTCGCAGCAGGACTGGAGCATGAACGACAGGTTATGCCATGGATCGCGCAGAAGGAAGATTAATGATTATTCCAAATGGGTGCTGGCTTTTATAACCAGCAATATGTCATCGTAATTTTGCAAAAATTCCTGCGGTTCTATTTTGTAAGTATTTTCCAATAATTCATCTGCTGTCGGTTTAAGCTTTGATTTGGATATTTCGTTATAAAAAGCATTGAAATATTTGTCAAACACTTCTTTATCGGTATGATTCTTGAGCCAGCCGAATTTAATCAAAAATGTGCCGTCGGAATAGATTGAGAATGGCGAAATAGTCGAACTAAGCTTTTTGATTATTGGCGCAAACGAACCATTGGCATTACCAGTACCCCATTTTATCTTGTCAGTATTCGCTTTGAGATATTCATAAAGCTTAAATACTTTCTCTGCTTCCGCACCTAATTTTTCTTTCGCTTGAATAAAAAAACTTTCTTCATCCCAGATTCTCCTTTGGTTAATAGTAGAAACAGACATGCCCTTTTTTACCTCTACGCCAAACAACTTGGGAATCATTATCTCGTACTGCTCGTACTTGTAATATTCCATTTGAACGGCATAGATATCGAAATGGCTATTCTGGTTGATATAGACAATCAGGTCTTTCAACCTGTCTTCAATCGAATCCATCAGAATAACGAATTTGATATTGCCTTGCTGGAGGTTATTTTTAATGGCTTCCAGCATGTCAACTACCTGCTCATCGTCAATATTAAAAAATGCCTTGGCTTTCTCTTCAAAACTGACTTTAAATTTATTACTAACCTCACTATTTATCTTAGCGATGAATTCGCTAAAGTCGCTATGGCGCCAAAGCGAAGCTCCGTAATCAAGGGCTTGGGCCACGACTGTTCTTTTGTCGGGATTCTTGTAAAGCTTAGTTTCCACGACATAGATGTCGCCATCCTTGTCGATAGCCAAAGCATCGATGGGGCCAGACTCGGTCGAGAATTCCCTGGCGACAACAAATAGCTTCTTGTCTTCTTCGATTTCATAGACAGGAATGGACTCGGGGTTCTCATGGATATAATTCTGCAAATAGCCTTCTTTCTCAAAGATAGACTTATCAATCCTCTGAGCCTTTTTGCCGTCTTGAGAAATAATTATGGACATAGGATTATGATTGGCCTACCTTAATACGGGATTGGATAAAGTCGCTATATAGCTTTTGACCCTCAGGATCGCCTGAAGCGACTACCCCGTCTTTGTTAAGTAGGATGGTTAAATTCAGTGTCTTGGCCGGCTTATTGGCAAAATACAGATAAAGGATGCCGGGGATAATAGCGCAACATAATAGCAATAAGGCTAAGAGGCAGCTGCCTTTCTTGGCAGGAATCTGCTTCTGGTAATTGACCACTTTGTCAGAGTGGCTGATTAGAAGCCAGCCTGAGCCGTTAACGGCCATATAGTCGATGAAGTCATTTAATACTTCGTTTGATTCGCTCATAGAGTTTTTGGGTTAATAATAAAGCCAGCTAAGTGGTTTTAGCTGGCTTGAGAGAATTTGCATAAACACAAAGCCCCACGCCAGCTGAGCCTTACGGCCCCATACCCGTTTCCAGGCATGACCCAACAAAGAGTCGCTGATCGTGGGGATCAGTATCTTTGTTGGGTATTTTGAGCCATGCCCGCCAAATGACGGGTTTAGGCTCTGCTTTCGCTATAAATTGTACTTTTATTGTACTATAAAAGGTTCGACTTTGTCCACCATACTAGCTTAAATAACAGAATCCGCGAAGTCGAGTTATCAACAGGTTGCCTACTGCCGGGGTCTGGACTCCCAGCCGCCAGTCCGGCATCATGTCCCTTACATAAGAAATAACTTCAAATTTATGGGACTAATAAGTGACAAGGAAATGGCGGTTTTAGGGCATACCAGGACGTTTGAGGCGGTCTTACCGGTAAAGTACTGTCTTTATGCGAGAAAGTCGACCGAGGACGACGAGAGGCAGGCTTTGAGCATCGAATCTCAGGTTAAAGAGATGCTGGAGCAAGCCCAAAAAGACAAACTGAATATTGCGGAAATAAAGAGAGAATCCCACTCAGCCAAAGACTCAGGTGAAAGGCCAGTATTCAATAAACTGATGAGGGAGATTAAGGAGGGAAAATTCGACGGCATCCTGACCTGGGCTCCAGATAGATTGAGCCGTAACGCTGGCGACTTGGGCAGTATCGTCGATTTGATGGACAGAGGCATGATCAAGGAGATAAGAACGCACGGCCAAACATTCATCAACTCCCCTAATGAGAAATTCCTGCTGATGATTCTGTGTTCCCAAGCCAAATTAGAAAATGATAATAAGGGCGAGAATGTTAAAAGAGGATTGAGAGCCAAAGTGGAAATGGGCTGGAGGCCGGGCATGCCACCGCTCGGTTATCTTCACGACAAGAATGGCGACAAAGGCAAAAGAAGAGCTTTTACTGATCCCAAAAGAGCGCCGATCATGAAGCAATTGTTTGATAAAGTTGCCTATGAGGGCTGGAGCGGTCGAGCCATATTCAAATGGCTCGATGAAATGGATTTCAGAACTAGATCGGGCAAGAAGATGACCTTAAGCTCAATCTACCTCGTACTCAAAAATACTTACTACTATGGCTACTTTGAATATCCAGTGGGCAGCGGCAATTGGTATAAAGGCGGACACGAGCCGATTATAACAAAAGAAACTTTCGATGAAGCTCAAATACAACTCACGGTAGCGCCAAAATCCAAACCAGGCACCAAAGAATTCAGCTTCACTAAAATGATAAAATGCGGAGCTTGCGGATCAGGTGTAACGGCAGAAGAGAAATACAAAAAACTGAGCGATGGCTCAGTCAAAAAATATATCTATTACCACTGCAGCAGATTCAATGATCTTAAATGCAAAGAATCCTACATCAGGGAAGAAAACTTAACTATTCAGCTAGTCAAATTAATAGATAAAATCGACATTAATCTTTTGAAAACCCAAAAGAGAATTAAGGATGAGATAGACCGCTATCAAAAATTCACTAAAAATATCCTAGGTGTAGATAACAAAATAAAGATGCCGGAGATAAATATGAAAGACTATGCCAGATATGTTTTGACGGATGGCACTAGAGAAGAAAAAAGAGAACTGCTTAATTGCCTGGATTCTGAATTAAAATTGATGGGGCAGAAGATTTATATTTAACGCATAATTGCAATATCTCATTCCAATTAATAATACATCTGGTTAATATATTGCCACAGGTAGCGCTGAAAATCTTAAAAAGCTAAATTATGACGCTTTTAAAAAAATATATGTATTCCTCAATGCAGGAAAAATTCTTAACAGCTTATTAGAATTTTTGTCAAAATCAGGCAAATTTTTAATTGCAATCAAAAAATACCTAGCAATTTTCTCTTCGTTAGAGAATAATTGATAAAAATCATTTTTTATGGACATCTTTGAACCATAAGAGCCAAACTTAGCAATAAAAATTAAATAATATCCAATAAACATAAAATTAGATGTGCCATAAACCTTTTCCTTTTCTAATGACAAAACTAATTCCATGTCAATTTCATTTGCTTTTAATAATGCTCTTAAAATAAAAATTTTCTGGTATAAGTAAGGCGACGATTTCAGAACGCTTATTAATAATCGTTGAATATCAACCCTATCTATGTAATCCTCTAGATAATAACAAATTTCTTTTGAGTAGCATGGATCGAAAAGATTATTTTTTAAAATGCTTTCCAACGGGTGGCTTAAATGTAATCTTTTGAATTTATAGATGCAAAACTTAAAAACGGTCTTATTAATTTTGTCAACTGCTCTATTTATTACAGCATCGTCCCACATTTCTTTCAGTTGATCATCAACGAAATCGCAATTATCATCATCAAAATCGGACATTAAATAATTAACAAAATCCATAGTGTCAGAATAATTATTTTTATTGGTTGTATGTTTCGAATAATTAATTATCTCAGTTTTACCGCCATTGAGATGCAGATTTAATGGCCTCAGTAATTCCGTCAATTTGCTTAATGCCCTTCTAACGCCGATTTCATCATCCGAAAATACCCTTATATCATCCACAAATCTATAATAATTAAATCCAGACTCGATCATGGACTGATCAACCTCGTATAAATATACATTTGCCAAAAATGAAGCACAATCATTGCCCTGGCATAATCCAATCTCATCTTCACACCAAGTATTTAAAAGATGGCTTAACTTATCTGAGATTTCTTTTTCTGTTCCTAAATATTTTAATATCTCGATGATTTTTTTGATTTTGATATGTTCAAAAAATGCGTTGATATCGGTTTTTAAAAGAAACCCATTCGGATTATTAATAAAATTATCATTTGATTTCTTTATAAAACTTTTCCAACTTTCAATATTTTCATTCCTATTCAAAAAATAATTTTTCTTTTTTGATATCCTATAACCGAAACTGATTTGGCTTGAAACTAGCAACTTATCAATATCTTTGCTAAATCTGTTTAGTATTAATTGAAAATACAACCTATCTAGGATAGAAATGAAATATCCTGGCCTCAATATTAAATTCGGCTTCGGTATGTCTAATATCAATAAGCTATGAGGAGTATAATTATCAAAATCAATTTCATAAAAAATTGATGGATTATTAATATAATCACGATAATTAATGACATCAGGCCAAAAATCATCGTTTTCATCCTTACTGATATTGCTTACGGCTACATTAATTTCTTCCCTAGTGAAATTCATATAAACATATTCATTAAAACTGACTAATCCTTATGATTATTCATCTTAAATTTTCGAACATACAATTACAATTTCGATACTAGCTTATTTTCGATTTTAGACATAGACTTATTAAAATTTCTTTGAGTTAATTGGTGTTCCCAAATCCTCAGAACCTTCCATCCCATTCTTTTTAATTTTCTTCTATTCTTAACATCCCGATGAATATTAGCTTCAATTTTAGCGCGCCAATACTTCTTTGGCAAGCGTTTTTTCGTATTGCTAAAATTGTAACCGTGCCAAAAATCGCCATCAATAAACACGGCGATTTTTTTGCGTGGCAGGGCGATATCCGGCTTGCCCGGCGCCCTTTTATAATGCTTTTGGAAATATACGCCTCTTTTCCTTAATTCACCGAAAACTAAAAGCTCCACTTTGGTGTTCTTGCCCCTGATCTTAGACATTATCTCGCTTCTTTTCTCTTTTGAAAACACGTCTGCCATAATTCACTGTTGGGATTATTTTCTATTCATTTTCTAATATGATATAATATTGTCATACATGTGGATAACTCCACAGGAATAAAAAATAACTAGAAAATATGCCCACACTTACTAAGAAACAAAAAAACGTTCTTGATTTTATTGAGGGCTATCGCGATAGGAAGCACTATTCCCCCTCCCATGAAGAGATCAAGAATCACTTCAAGCTATCTTCCGTTTCAACTGCGCATCATTATATCTCCAAGTTGCAGAAGGCCGGATATCTGAAAAAAGAAGATAACCAGCCGAGATCAATAAACCTCTGCTTCGAACCGGTAATCCAGATTGATCTATTGGGCAATATTACTGCCGGCCAGCCAATCGAAGCGATTGAATTAGGCAAGGAAACAATCGCTATTCCTAGCTATGGACTTAATAGGAATAGTAGCTATTACGCTCTCAAAGTCAAGGGCGACAGCATGATCGATGAAGGGATATTCGACGGCAGCATCGTAGTCATCAAGAAGCAATCAACTGCTGAAAACGGCCAGACCGTAGTCGCCGTGATAGATGATAACGAGGCAACACTGAAAATGATATACCGCGAAAAGAATAAATTCCGCTTGCAGCCAGCCAACCAAAGCATGCTTCCCTTTTACCGCAAAGAAGTGGAAATCCGCGGGGTAGTGATAAAAATCATCAGGGATTTATATAAAGAAGAGCAGAAATTCAGAACTCTTGATCTATTCGCAGGCGTAGGTGGCATCAGGCTGGGATTTGAAAAAGCCGGTTTCGAGACCGTATTCGCTAATGACTTTGAAAAAGCCTGCGCAGATACTTATAACAAGAACTTCAAGACTTCAAAATTAGTAGTAGAGGATATTAGGAGAATCGGAATCGATGATCTGCCTGAATTCGACTTCCTGCTCGGCGGCTTTCCTTGCCAGGCATTCTCAATAGCTGGCTACCGCAAAGGATTCGAAGATGACAAAGGGCGGGGCAACCTATTCTTTGATGTCGCAAGGATAATAGAAACCAGAAGGCCGACAGGATTCCTAATGGAAAACGTCAAGAACCTTAAAAGCCATGATAACGGACGGACATTCAAAATCATCAAAGAAACCCTGGAAAACCTCGGCTATCATATCAAAGCCAGGGTTTTGAATAGCGTGGAGTACGGCAATATCCCCCAGAACCGTGAAAGGATTTACATCGCCGGATTCAGGGACAAAAGGCATTGCGATAATTTCGAATTCCCAAAGCCGGTGAAACTGACAAACAAGGTTGCAGATCTTCTCGAAAAAAAAGTTGATGAAAAATATTATTACAATGGAAAGCCTCTTTACCAAAAGCTTAAGGATTTCGTGAAAGAAAAAAATAAAGTCTACCAATGGCGCCGCCAATACGTCCGTGAAAATAAAAAAGGCGTCTGTCCGACGCTGACTGCGAATATGGGGATGGGCGGCCATAATGTTCCGATTATCAAGGATGACAAAGGCATTAGGAAGCTTACGCCGTTAGAATGTTTTAGGCTCCAGGGATTTCCAAAGAGCTTCGAGCTTCCAGCTAATTTGGCTGATTCAGCTCTTTACAAGCAGGCCGGCAATTCAGTTACAGTTACAGTATTGGAAGCGGTAGGCAAGCAAATGATGCAGGCTGTCAGCGACTAATCATCCTCGGATTCCCCAGACCTATCTTCCTTTACCTCCCCCGCAAATTCTTCATAAGATCCGACTTTAGTGAAGTCAATGTCATATTTTCCTTCTCCAATTTTGTATATTACGACTGAGTCCAAGCCGATCTCCTCTAATTTGCCATAAGTCAAAAGATCTCTTTCTTTCAGATCCAGTATGTCTCGAAGAAGCCACTGGCCCAGTGCCGAATTAGGATTGCTCATCAACGCCTTTGATCCGTCCTGGCATACCTTGGCTGACATTTCAGCGCCATTCGGCAGGAGCAGGGTGAATGAAGTGTCGCGCGGAGGGAAAAATCCCGGATATTCAGAATGTATCAATGCCGGGATCGGAATATACACTTCATCAGGATTTCTCGGCCTGCCTAAGGCATTCCATTGATTGAGTCCGCTCCTGGCCGGCACTTCTTTAATTCCTTTTTTTGATGAATAAAGCGGAAGAAAAACATGAGTAAGAGCCTTAATGGGCGCAAAAACAACTTCCCGTTCAACTTTCCTGAAAACATTTTCAAGCGCATCAAAGGGATTCTCCAGTATTTTTACCGGAAAATCCAATAATGCATCGGATAAATTAAACCTTTTGTATAATGTGCTCTTGGTCACATTGAAGGAGTACTCATTGCTGCCGTCGCTGAATGAAATCGCATTCGCATTCTTTCCTGATTTGATATTCCTTATTTTTGATAAATTTACCAGATCCATTCCTGATTCATAAACCAAAATACCGCCCTTTTTCCGAGTAACGCAGTGATACATCATTTTTTCCAAACCGAATATTCTTTTTGTCGCGTTAATCCGCTCATTCCTCAGCCCGGCTATCTTAATGACTTTTCCCTTATCATCCAAATTTCGGAATAAATTATGCTCGCTATTGAATTCAGCGATCTTCTGCATAGTCGCTCCATTGCCTTCAAGGAAAGTTTTGATTCCGATTCCAACTTTATTCTTAGCCGCATCAGCTGAACAGTCGGTTCTGGATAAATTGTCGGCATTAAAAGACTTGCAAAATAAATTTTCTGCAATCCTGTATTGGATATACGGCTCCTGGCTTTCTGAAAACAAACGGGACAACGATCCGATCGTACGGAGCATCTCCTGATAATATGATATGCTTTTCTTGTCCTGCTTATTCAGAAACATATAATGATATTTTCTCACTTTACCGCTATTGTGTCAATTCGAATATAAACTGCCGAAAGCCAGTCTAGAACCAAAACGACCGGTTCGCCAGTGGCGGATCGGTCGCGCAGGAAAACAAGTTCTTGGTTTTTATATTTGGATATAATAATGAAATTTAATTTAGGTGGTAATCTCACCAACAATACTAGTATTAATCGCTCGTGATAAAGCTTTCGCTGATTTTAGTCCTTGTGCCAAAACCCACATAAATTTAACTTGAGCCATAACATCAGTTAAATCGCCAGCTGGAATAGCCCCCGCATCCAATGCTAATTTTCCTGGTTCATAAATATCCATATGGGTTTGACCGCCGACAAATTTAGTCGAAACAATAACTGGAATTTTAAGAACATTGACGGATTCACTGATAACTGGAAGAAGTGAGTACTCATTTTCACTCGGAACATTACCTGCACCCAATGATTTTAGTAACAAACCTTCGACCCCCCCCAATCGCAAAATTTTCGTAAGAATTTTTGGCTCTAGCCCTGGCACTAAATCAATTGCAAGAATTCCTCGCTGGAATTCTGCATTAACTTTTAATGGTGTTTTTCTTTCCACCCTGAATGCTTCTGGAATAAAATGAACACCTACGGCGTCTATCCTGGCTAAATGTGGAAAGGCTGGCGAATCAAATGCAGGGAATCTTGCTTCGCTGGTTTTTATAGCTCTGACGGCTCGCAGGACGCTATCGCTAAAACAAATCATTACTTCCGCAATTTTCTCATCGCAAGCTTGAAGAGCTGTCTTCATTGAATTTTCTAAATTGAAGCGTGCGTCTGTACCATAGGCAACTAAGGGAAGTTGTGAGCCCGTAAAGACAATAGGAATTTTTAACCCTCTACCAAGCGCAAGAGCAACACCGCCAGCTGTATATGTCATAGTGTCAGTACCATGCGTAATAATAATAGCGTCCGCTTGATTATGGATTTCTTTGATTTTAAGGGCTAATTTTTTCCAATGGGTCGGGTTAATATTTGTGCTATCCAGACGTTCAAGCTCTAAGAAAGAAACATCTGCCATTTCTTGTAATGATGGAACTATAGCAAGAATCTCCTTTATGCTTTTAGCGGGCTTCAAAACTCCCGATGGGTCTGGAACCATTGCAATAGTTCCGCCAAATCCTAGTATTACAATTTTTCGTTTCTTCATAAGTTATTTTTCGTTTATTTCTTTTGAGGCAATTATCTCACCGTCTTTTCTTTCATCAATAGTATAACCGACTTTGGCATGCCCTTGTTTTAATAATTCAGTTTCTGCTGGTTCTTCAGCGATTAATTTGCCAAAAACTAAGCTGCAATCATTTGCCCGAGCGACAGAGTCAGCGATTCCAAGCAGCTGCTCGCCGATTTTTTTACCTCGCAAATCAGGCCTGACGTATCTATCCGCAATATACAAATAATTAGCCGAACTGCCATCTTTTTTATTATAAATTTTAAACAGTTTTAGATTTATAAAATAACGTTGATCTTCGCCTGTAAGATTGATTCTGTAGGCGGTCGATTTCGCTAAATCAACATCCAATAACTTTACGCCAACGGTTATAAGTTCGGAATAATTGTTTATCTTGCCTAATCTGGTTTCCAGAGCTTGAATTTGGCCATCGACTCTGATTCGATATTCATCATCAACAATTAAGCTGTAATCCCTAGTTACGGCAGAATCATACAAGGTGCTGTCTTTAGCCGCCTGGATAAATTTAATATATATTTGTTTAGTGGCTCCAATAGTTTATCGCGCCATGCCTTCAGCCGATGACAAAAGACGTTCTCTTTCAGCCAAAGACAACTCGGACAACCTTTCTGGATTGTGCAAATAATCGGCTAATTGGGGCTCGCCTTCATACTGTTCCCGATCCTCGTAACGTCCAAATTTTTCCATAAATATCATTCATTTATATGTGTATTATACACTATTTTAACTAAAAACAAAAGTCGAACGAACTAACTTCGAACTTTGCCCCCAATCGGTCTAGAACCAAAACGACCGGCATTCATGACGAATGTCGGTCGTTTGGAAAACAAGTTCAAAGCTCAGCGGACTGGATTCGAACCAGTAACCTACCGGTTAACAGCCGGTTGCTCTACCATTGAGCTACCGCTGAACCTTGAACTTGTTTTATTTTTTTAAGTTCATCCAATTTAACAGCCGGCGAGCCGGTTGCTCTTCCTGGGCAGCGCTGAACGCTCCCATTGGTCGCGTTCATCGACACTCGACTTCGCCTTGAGGCTCGTCTTGTTTCTGCCCGTCCATCCGCTAAAGCGGATCGGACCCATTTCGCTACCGCTGAACCTTGGACTTGTTTTATCGATCAAAAATAACTTAATTATATTAGCAAAAAAATCGCCGTTTGTCAATAATTTACCGGCTGTGGAAAACTTAGTAATCCCTTAATTTTTCTATTCCTTGGATTTTTTCAATCTTCTCCAGCGCCTTGGCTTCAATCTGGCGGATGCGCTCGCGGGTAACGTCAAACTCCTTGCCCACCTCTTCCAGCGTATGCGCCACGCCGTCGCGCAGACCGAAACGCATTTCCAACACCTTTTGTTCGCGCGGCGTCAACTCGCTGATCACCTGCCGGACATAATCGCTCAAGATGCGCAAAGCGGCGGCGCGATCCGGCGTCAGCGTCTTCTGGTCTTCAATAAAATCCTCCAGCACCGAATCTTCACTGTCGTCGCCCACGGGCGTGCCCAGCGATATCGTCTCTTGCGAAATCTTTAAAATATGCAAAACCTTTTCCAGCTCCTCGCCCATTTCCGCGGCGATCTCTTCGGGCATGGGTTCGCGCCCCAGATCCTGCACCAAGCGCCGTTCCACTTGCTGAAAACGATTGATGTTCTCCACCATATGGACGGGAATGCGGATAGTGCGCGACTGATCGGCCAGCGACCGGGTAATGGCCTGGCGAATCCACCAAGTGGCGTAAGTGGAAAACTTATAGCCCTTATGATAGTCAAACTTTTCTACGGCGCGGAACAAGCCGATGTTGCCTTCCTGAATCAGATCCAACAGCGACAGATTCTTGCCGGTGAACTTTTTGGCAATGGAAACCACCAGGCGCAGATTGGCCTTGATCAGTTTTTGTTTGGCTTCCACATCGCCCCGTTCAATCCGTTTGGCCAAAGAGATTTCTTCTTCGGTGTGCAACAAGGGCACCTTGCCGATTTCGCGCAGATACATCTGAATGGAATCGGCGGAAATGTCGCCCAAATCAATATTCTCCCCCAAAGTAATCTTGGCGGCTTTCTTTTCCTTGGCGGTCAGTGGCGGTGGCGGTACGCCGGTCGGCGGTTTGCCCAGCAAGGACGGCGTTTCCACGACGGCGATATTGGCATAATCCAAATCATCCAGTATGCCTTCGTACTGGTCAACGTATTCCTCTATCTCCGGGTAGAGCAACGCCAATTCCTGCTCGGTTACAAAACCGCGGATCCTGCCCTTCTTCATTACCGCTTCAATCTCCAGCGGATTGGGCAGAACTGCCTGATGCGCCGTTTCTTTGGCTCGCGCTTTGGCCTGGTGCGGTTTCTTGCCCCTGGCCGGCTTGCGCGCTTTGCTCGGCTTGCGCGCCGGCTTCTTCTTGGCCTTGGCTTTGACCGGCTTCTTGGCCGGTTTTTTCTTTTTTATTTTTGGCATGACGAATTGTTTTTAGAATAAAAACTAAACCGCTGATTTCTTTTTGATCAGCTCGGACAGCTCCAAATAAATATTCTCGGCTGACGCAGTGTCGCCGGTTTTCTCCGCTTCATCCAACTTTAGCTTGAGGCGGGAAATCATGACGTTAAAATAGTTGCTTTTAAGCAACCTGATAAGGGTATCAAGTTCATTTTTCGCTTCTTTGGCGTCCAGACCGGCAAAATCCTTCTGCGCCAAAAGATACGATTGTTCGAGTGTTTTAAGCGCCAGCTCGCTCACGGCTTGGGTTTTGACCCAGTCATAAAACAGGTCAAATATGGTTTGTTCCTCCCGTTCGGCGGCGCTGATGGAAAACAGTTCGTTATTTACAGTATAAAATAAAATAATTTTTTTGTAAAGATCTTCGGCCAACGGATCAATCCAAAGTTCCGGTTCAAGGTAATCGCCCAATTTGGCCAAAAAGTCGGGAAACATCCAAATTAACGCCAAAACCCTCATAAACATCAACAAATCCCGGTCATTTATCGTATTCTGAGGCGCGGCTTGCCTAACGGCATCCTGGGGCCTGACAGGGGCCTTGGACGGGGCTTTTTGGACATTCTTAAGCTGGGAAACGCGATCCCGAAAATCATCCTCCCGAATGTTGAGCCGATTGCCGATTTCATGGATCCAGTAGCCTCTTTCAACGGGGTCATCAATTTTGGCTATCTTTTCGCCGAGAAAAGAAGCGATTTGTTTTTTTACCGCCAGATCATTCGGGTCTTTGTCCTTGACCGTTGACTGCCAAAAATATTCCAGCGCCGGTTGCGCTTTATTAATCGCCTCCGCCCAATCCGCCGGATTATTCTTCAGGCACTCATCGGGATCTTTGCCGCTGGGAATGGTAATGACTTTGGAATTATAATTCAGGGCCGGATCAATGAACTGCGACAGCTTGCCGTGCCTGTCAAGGGAACTGACAATCCTGTCTTCCTTCTCAATATCCCGAACCAGCTCTTCGCCGCGATCGGTGGCTTTCTGGCCGGCCGAATCGGCGTCCAAAGCGAAATAAATATTATTAGTGTAACGCTTGAGCAATTGCAACTGATCTTTGGTCAAAGCCGTACCCGAAGAAGCGACCGTGTTTTTGAAACCGTATTGATGGCAACTGACCGCATCCATTTGGCCCTCCACCACCACGGCGCAGTCCTGTTTTCTGATTTCATTCTTGGCTTGATACAAGGCAAAGACGATGGCGCTTTTGTTGTAAATATCGGTCTGAGGCGTATTGACGTATTTGGCCGGCTCGTCTTTGGACAATGTCCGGCCGGTGAAACCGCAGACTCGGCCGTTGTGGTCAACGATGGGAAACATGATGCGATTCCGGAAACGGTCATAATACCCGCTTCCCCGATCCTTCCTGATGGTAAACCCGGCGGAAAATATTTCCTGTTCGGCGAACCCCCGCTTCCTCAAAAACTCAAACAGATTGCTCCAGTCGTCAATGGCATAACCGATTTTAAAATTCTCCATCGTTTCTTCACTGACGCTCCGGCCGGCCAGATAATCGCGCGCCGTTTGCGCCCGCGGAGATTCTTGCAACACTTTCTGCCAATACCGGGCGGCCAAATCGCAAACATCGTACAGATTGTTTTTTCTGCTGGCGATTTCCGGCCGATGGCGCGACAAAGTAACGCCGGCTTTCTGCGCTAAGATTTTCAAGGCTTCGGGAAAATCCATGTTTTCCAGCTTCATCAGGAATTCAAAAATATCTCCGCCCGCACCGCAACCGAAGCAATGCCAACTGCCCCGGGCCGGCGAGACCATTAGCGACGGCGTCTTCTCATTATGGAAGGGGCAGAGCGCTTTGTACGCTCCCGCGCCGGCCGGCACCAATTTCAAGTATTCGCCGAGGAGCTCGGCGACGTCAATCTTGGCTTTGATTTGTTCTATTTCGGGACTGGAAGACATATTATTACTTAGATATCATACAATAAATACGCCGGTTTAAGCAATATTGACAAGAGGCGCTTAAAAATGATAATATCCGACATTAGAGTTCTTTACAACTGAACAGAAAAACATAAACAAAACCGCCCACGGGCAAGAAGGAGAAAAACATGGATTTAATGTGTAACGACGCAATCAGGGCGACGCTTGGGTCTTTTGCGGATGTGAGATATAAATATTTGGACTGGGGCTTGTTCCTTATCAGTGGTCCAAACAGTGCTGAAAGAGCTGAGATTCTGGCCAAGATAAAACGCCAGCTTCAATTTAATTTGGATCAAACCTTGATAATTACCGCCATGACGCAATTTTCAAACGGTCAACTGTTAGTCAATTTTGATTCTGTTACCGCTCCAGCCAACCCCTCCATCAATCTTTCTGCCGATCCTCCGGCCGGTCCTTCCGTTGATCTTCCCGCCTGTCCTTCCACCAATCTTCCCGCCGAAAATAAAAAAAGGATTTTTCTTTACCACGCCTATGATAGCAGTGGCAGAAAACCGGAACAAGGGACGATAATGGTTATCGCTACCGATGTAAACGCGGCTGATGAAACTTTAGCCGCCGCCGGGAAAAAATTAGCACTCTCTACGAATAGTATCTGCTGGGGTTGCGAGCTTAATGGCGTTGCCCTGCAAGAAACAAACGGCAATATCATCGCCTTGTTACCGCCATCGTATTAAGTTGAGGCAAAAAAACGAAGGGAGGAAGAAATGAAAAACCATACAAGCGAAGCCAAGGATGAGCAGGGTACTCTCGGACAATTGTTGCGGGAAAAAGTCAAAGCCGGCAAACAAGCAAGGGAAGCTAAGGAACAAGAAGAACAACGCAAACGACTGGAACCGTTTATTAGCCGAGCTAACGATCTGATCAAGGAATTGCCCCGGATACTGGCAGAACGGGCGGATGAAGGAGCAACCAGTCACAACTTTCAATTCATTATCTTGCGTGATTTATTAAAAGATGAAATTAGCAGACTCGGCGATGAACGCCACCAACCGCCCATAGATCAACGAATTATTGATTTATTCCGAAATGCTTATCTAACGCGATTTGTGCCTACTGCCGGAAAATTGCTTGGGGATTTCTGCAAGGATAATGATTTGGAGTACGATGATACATTACAAGAAACCCTCGGTCAAATCAGCGTTATCATCAGTTGGAAATAAAAACCCGCCAAAGCGGCAGGAGAATAAACTATGCCTGAAGAAACGCCGAAGAACAAGCTTTATGAATTCCGTTGCTTCAGCCAAGTAACGGCCACCCAGGTAATAGCAATTGTGGCCGTTAATCTACAAACAGCTGTGGCAACCATGCTGAAGCACGGCTACCAAGTCGGTGGCGCTGACTTCTGGCTGGAACGAATCTATGACAAGGTTTTTGATCAAATCATCGTTACCGCTGAATCGGCGGAGTTATCCCCCGAGGACGCGGGATTGTCATCGCGGATTGAAAAAAACATCATCGAGCGATTGGAAGAATACCAAATAGAAAATCTAAAAAAAGAATTGCAAGCGCAGACGCTTAAACAGTTCGCCGATTTCTTGGCTGGCGCGAAAAACAAAACACTGAAATGCCATCCAGGGCTTTTGATGTTTGTCAGCCATCTAAAAACAAAGTCTGCTAATTGTTTCCCCGTCACCCTGGAACAAGTGCTGGCCTTGCCCCAATACAAAGAACTTGATTCGTTTTGCCAAAATAACGGCTATCGGTTAGAGGTTGATTTAAGGAATGAGCCGCTGATTAACGAGGGATTGGATTTTCAAATTCTCTATGTTGGCGTAAAACGGAAAACACTGATAGACTAAAAAAAATCTTTGTTAGCACCTTAAACAAAACCGCCACCCGGAAAGGGAGGCGGTGTTTTTATTATTTTGCGCGACAGGAAATCATTTCTTCCACAAGCCGTGCAGATTGCAATAAGCGCGGGCGGTAATGTTTTCTCCGCTACGATTGAACTCCGCTTCGGGAGCATCGCCCGGCTTCAAATACCGGCGATCAACCCGACCACCTGCCTGCGCTGAAGCTCCGGTAGGCGGGTCAACAATAATCTCAATCCACTCAATATAGTGAACTTCTTCCATGGGGTGGAGCGTGGCGCCGATTTTGACTTTTACTCCTGTTTCGGTTTTTTCAATCACCGGCACATGTTTCTCCAAGGAAGCATCAACCGAGTTTTCCGTTTGCAAAATCATGTCTTGGCCGCAACAGACCAATACTCCTCCGCCGACATGAACGACTTCCACGATATTGCCGCAAACCGAACATTTATAAATTTCGTTTAGTTTCATAGTTGTTAGTAATTAGTTATTAGTTGATAGTTTTGAAGTCATTTATTAACTAGTAACTTTCGCACTTTAATTGATAAAACGCTTGAGCGTGGTTGCAGGATGGACATTCCTTAGGCGCTTCTTTGCCGAAATGCACATAACCGCATTCGCGGCATACCCACCAAACATCTACGTCTTTCTTGAATATGGCGCCATCTTCCACCTGTTTTAACAATTTAATATACCTTTCTTCGTGATGCTCTTCGGCCCTGGCTATGGCTTTAAGCCGCGTGGCAATCTTATCATAACCCTCTTCCTCGGCTTTGGCGGCAAACTCGGGATACATGGTAACATGCTCCCAATTCTCGCCGGCAATGGCCGCCTTAAGATTGTCCGCGGTCGCACCGTAAGCCGTCGGCGCCTCGGCTTCAACTTTAATCGCCGCCAAATCCTCTTTGGAATGCTTTTTCAGCTTTTGGATTTCCTCAAACAGCTTGGCGGCATGCTCGCGTTCATTGTCCGCCGTAATCAAGAATATTTCAGCGATCTGCTCAAAACCCTCCTTTTTGGCGACTTTGCTATACATGGTATAGCGGTTTCTGGCCTGCGATTCGCCGATGAACGCTTTGGCCAGATTCTTAATGGTTTCCGACATAAAATTTAGCTTATGGCTTATAGCATATAGCTTATAGCCGATTAAAATTATCTGCTTTGCCTTATACTCATAATATCTTCCACCTCTTCATCAGCCGGCGGATTGTCCGGCAGAGCGGCAGAAAGAGTGTCCAATCCCCCACTTAAATCCGGCGGCGGAATCAATGGCTGGCGCGGTTCCAGTGATGACAAACTCAAAGGCGGGACGCTATCGTCCTCGTGGCGCACCAATTGCTCCAGCATCCTAATCGCCGGTTCGCGCGCCGGCGCCGGCTTGCGTCGTTCGTCTTTGACTTTCTTAAAACAATCATTGCAATATACCGGCCGGCCCTTTTCCGGCTGAAAATTCAACTTGAACATCTTGCCGCACATGGAGCATTTGGCGTCAAACTTGCCGAACTCGCGACGTTCTCCCTGATCTTTTCTGGCGGGCGGGTCAGCAGCATACCGCGGCTCATCAACGCGCCTGTCATCCCGGCGTTCCGCCCTGCTTTCTGTACCGGCGGATCCGGCATCATCGCGCAGATCGCGATCGTCGCGTCGGGGCGGCCGGTCATCGCGTCGGGGCGGGCGGCTGTCCGGCCGGTCATCGCGACTGAAAGAACGGCTTTCGCGTCGGGGCGGTCGATCATCGCGCTTGGGCCAAACCATCGGCCGAGGCGGGGTCGGCAGCAAAGTGCCGGTGCCCAAAGCCGACAAAGAAATGGTCGGGCCGGCTACCGGCTCTTTCATCGGCACCACTTCACCCATTCTTAATTCGCCCTTTTCAGCATGAGCGGCGATATCGCCCATGCGCGTACTTAAATCAGCGGAGCTCCAACGATTGATCTTGTCTTCCACCACGGCGCGCGGATTGGCGTATCTCTCGCGGGAAACATAAGTTACTTTTTCGCTGTTGTTAGTGCGGTATTCTTCAAATAACGGTGGCAGAGTGGCGGCGGAAAAAGGATCGGAAGAAACGCCGTCAATCATCAGTTTAAGGTAAACGGCAAAGGCCGGCAAGTTGACCAGATCTTCTTCGGTAAAAAACGGCGCGAATTCCAAAACCAGTTTCTCGGCATCAGCGGCGCCGACACGGAAACAAATCAATGTGCCGACGTTGCCGAATACGGCTGCCGCTACCTCTTCCGGCAACTGTTCAATATATTGATGCGCCACAATCAGATTGAGACGGTATTTTCTGGCTTCGGACAGGATATTGGCAAAACTTTCCGTAGCGAAGTTCTGAAATTCATCCACATAAAGATAAAAATCGGGGCGGTCTTTCTCTAATATGTCCACCCGGCTCATGGCCGCCAAGTACAGCTTGGTCACGATCATGGAACCCAAAAGCTTCATGGTATCTTCGCCGATCTTGCCTTTGGCCAAATTCAAAATCAAAATCTTCTTGTTATCCATGATTTCCCGCAAATCAATGGTGGAAGTCACCTGGCCGACGATATTGCGGATCAGAAAATTAGACAAGAATTGGCCGACTTTATTCTGGATGGGCGAAATGACTTCTTGCAAGGTCTTTTCATTCCATTTGGAATATTCATTAACCCAAAAACTGCGCACCACCGGGTCCTTGATTTTGGCCACGACTTTTTCGCGATAGTCCTTTTCCACCAGAATGCGCATGATGCCCAAAAGCGTGGAGCCGGGATAATCCAACAACGACAAGATCGTATTGCGTAAAATATATTCCAAACGCGGGCCCCAGGAATCGGCCCAAAGTTTTTTGAAAACGGAAATAAGGCCGGAAGCGACGAAATTCTTGTTGATTTCATCCACCGCTTCCAAAACGTTAAAGGCGATGGGAAACTCGGCATCGGCCGGATTAAGGTAAATCACGTCATTAATGCGGTGAGGCGGAATAAAGTCCAGCAATTTTTCGGCCGTATCGCCGTGCGGATCAATATAGCAACAGCCTTCGCCGTTTAAAATATCAGAAATAATAAGATTTTCCAGCAGGGTGGTTTTTCCCATGCCGGTTTTACCGATGACATACATGTGGCGGCGACGATCATCGCGCTTAATGCCAAAAGACCTGCGCGCATTGCGGTAGTTGGTTTCGCCAAAGATTGTTACGTTATTGTTTGGTTCGGGCATATGGATTAAGCGAAAGGCAAATTGGGCGGCGGAGCGCCTTTTCTTGAGGGCACAGTTCCTGGGCCCGAATTATCGGGTGGCGCATAAGCCGGCTGGGACGGCGGGTATTGCGATGGCGGCCGATAAGCGGGTTCTGCCGGCAATGAAGAAGGCATTGCCATATCAGGCAAAGGCGGAGCCAGCGGAGGCACGCCTGTCGCCGGTTCATAAGACGGTTCTTCAATAGGTGATTGATAAGCGGGCATTACAGGCGGAGGAGCGAACATTTGATCGGGAGAAACCGGAGCGGCGGGAGCAATGGGACGGCTATAAACCGAACGATCTTCTCTTTTAGCCGGACCGACACGCTGTTCATAGGGCAGGCGCGTGGGCGGAGCCGCTTTTTTGCTTTGAATCATGCCGACTTCCGTCGCCTTAACCGTCATTACCGGGAAGTGCCAAATAGTGGCCAACTCTTCGGGATTAAGATAGGTGATCTTTTCGTTCACATTGCTCTCGCCGTACCAGGCATGGCGTTTGGAAAACCAACGCAGGATGCGATTCTGCTTCTCAGCGATGCGATGATTGACAAAAAAATAATCAGCGGCGGTTTTGGTGTAAGAACCGGGCTTGAAACCGTTGGCATTTGTGGTATTGAATTGGTTAATGGCGCCAGTGATGCCGGTAACGCCGCGGCCCTTGGCAAAAACTTCCTTCTTGGCCAGATAAATCATGCGATACTTGACCTTGAATTGATGCTTGGAAAGTTTCTTTTCCACCATTTCCAGAACCGTACGCTCGCCGGGCGACATCTTGAACATTTTCCATTGGTCTTCTTCCTTCTTCTTATCGGCGACCGCGCCAAGTTCCAAACCGATGGCGTGCCCGACTAAGCCCATGCCCCAATCAAGAGCGCCACCCAAGGGCTTGTTGATGATGTCGGCGGGATTAAAGCTTTCCGGCGCTTTATAAACCTCTTTCTTAAGTTCGGTCAAAACCTTTTTCACCGTTTCCGATTTCCAATAAGGAGCACCCTGCGGTTGGACAATGACCTGAATCCAAGTCTGTTCGCCCGGGCCAAGCCGGCTCATATTCTCTAACAGATTGGACATCGGATCCAAAAAGGCCTGGCTCAAACGATGTTCAAATTCTTCATAAGTTTTAATGGGGAAAGGATACTTTCTGGTCAAAACAAATTCCGCGCCCCACATGTTATACAGCTTATTGGGAAAATGCAATTTTGAAAACGGGATGGGCTGACCGGTTTTGGGATCAACATCTTCCGAATCGTAATTGGTGTAATCGTCAACCTCGGTGATTTCCGCGTCCGGATACTGGGAATAAAGCGCGGCTTGGATAAAATCAAGAAAATGCGCCGGGGTGCGGATAAAAAATCTAGTGTGGCCCTCAATGGACACCAATTCAAACGAAAAGCTCTCGGTCACCTTACCGTTCCAATACTTGTCAACTAAATTGGAGGAAGTAAAAACACCGGCTAAAGCGGCAAAAATATTCTCCACGGCTTTGGGCGTTTGTTCGTTGTTCTTGGGGATGTCTATCGCCAGAAAACGCCATTTCCATTTGCTCTGGAACCGGCCGGACTGATTCTCCAAAAAAATATCCTTGTAAGAACGCCACATGAACATCAAAACAAAAAGCACCCAGCCACCGTGCCAGAAGAAATACCAGCCGATTTGCGCCGGATCCATTTGGCTGAATTGCAAAAACCAAGCTAAAAACCCCTCCCACAGATTGTTGTTGGCCAAGGAATACAAAATATTGTCGTAAATGTTCGGTTGCATGTTGTTGTCTGTCCGATTATGGCAATCGGATATGAATTAATTATAACATAATTCAGTCGGCGGCGCCAAATCAAAAAAAATAAATACCCGCCCTAAGCAGGTATTTATTTAATGGATAATTTCCTTATCCCGTCATTCTCGAAAATTCGCAACGAGCAAATGCGAGCTGGAATTTATCGGGAATCACACGCCTGAATTGTAATTAATGTTTATTCCGCGTCAGCCACTTTTTCCAGAATCTCTTCGGCCTTGGCTTCAACAGCGCTTCCATCGGCCAAGAAATACTTGCCCTTGTCGTTGCGCTTGATATTGTCATGATTCATTAAGGCCAAATAAACGGTGGAGCGTTTGACATTGCGGCGTTCCAAAACCTTATCAATGACTTGATCCTTGGCCAGGGGGCCTTCTTCTTTTAAAATATCAATAATAACGTCAGCTACATTGCCCGGGCGGTAACCCCATTCAGACAGGGCATAAATGCCGCGGCCGACCAAAACGTATTTCGGATCAAGGATTAATTCATTGTGAACGGTCGGAGCGTAAGCGATTTTGCCGTCAAAAGCATTCTTGTTTATTTCTGAAGCGATTTCAGTGAAATGCATAGGACGACCGGCCTTCTTCAGGGTCAAATAAATCTTATCGTTGATCTTCTTCGGCTTGACAATGCCCCAAGAGATCAAGCCCCAATTGTCAAAAATATCCTGTTGGATTTTTCTGGAAGCGCGCAAATAGCTTTCCAAAATCTTGTCAATATCCTCATCGGTAGCCTCTAACATGGTAGTCAAAGACAAAATCCGATCCTTGTTTTCATTATAGAAGCCGGAGTTCTTAAAACGATTCAAGAGTTCGATCAAACTGACGGGTTCTCCGTTTTTCTCAATAATGCCGACCAGCTCGCTGATAACGCGTTTTAAAAAGTCGGTATCGGCAGAGCCTAAACGCCATAAATGATTGAATTCTTTATCCTGACCGACTTTATTAATGCGATCGGAAAAGATATGTTCAGCCAAAAACAACAAAGAATTCTCACTCTCCGGATGGGCGTTTAAATAATTAAGGACGTTTTCCAAGAAAAAAGCTTCTTCCATGACACCGCCGTATTGTTCCAAAAGCTGGGAAACTACGCCTTCGGCCTCGCGAATCTCATCCTTAAGATCGCGCAAATCCTTGAGCTTTTTGATAGACAGGTTTTCAATCTGTCTGACGCGCTCGCGGGTAATGCCGTAAACCTGGCCGATTTCTTCCAGGGTATGCTTTTTATCAACGCCTAAGCCAAAGCGCTTTCTAACAACGTCCCGTTCCTTTTCGGACAGGTTATTGAATAAGGTGTTGATCACATCGACCGGATTAAAGGCGGATAAACCGTCCTTAAACTTGTTTTTTCTGACTTGATCCAAGATGGACATATGATAATTAATATTGAATATTAAACTAATCGCCAATTATTGTCAATGGGAGTAATTTGATTAATTACTTTATTTTAGCGAAAATTCAATCATTTGTTTTTACCTAAAATTAGCTAAAATTTGACTATAACTGATTCTTATGCCTTAATTATATCAAAAATATTGGTAATTGTCAATAGTGTAAAAAAATAAACCCCGAAAACCAACTTCGGGGTTTATATCCAGCTCTCTTCCGCTTAATTCTCCAAATACTTGACAATATTCTGCTGATGCTCGGCGTAAGTCCGGCCGAAATGCGCGCGACCTTCGCTGTCAGTCAAAAAATAATAGTACTGATTGGGTTGGGAATAAATCACGGCGTTAAGAGAAGCCAAACCGGGATTAGAAATCGGTCCGGGCGGCAAACCGCGGTACTTATACGTATTATAAGGGCTGTTGATTTGCAAATCGGCGTAAGTCGGGCGCGGAGATTTTTTGCCGGTAGCGTAATTAACGGTGGCGTCAGACTGCAAACCGATTCCCTGTTTCAAACGATTAAGAAAGATCGCGGCAATAACCCGGCGATCATCGTCAAACAACGCTTCACGCTCCACAATTGATGCCAAAATCAAAGCGTCATAAAAACTGGCATTATCCTTGGGCGCGTCAAAGCGCATCTGCGCCGTGACCTGGCGGTCAAAGTTATCCAGCATTTTCTTAATGGCATCTTCCGGCTTGGCATCGCTAAAAATCCGATAAGTATCGGGAAACAAAAATCCTTCCAACGACTTGATGCGCTTATCCTGCAGAAAAACATATTGGTCGCGCCAATTGTCTATGGCGCTGGCAGAAGCAAACGCCTGTTCATCGGCGATCCCCCGCTCCTTAAAATAGGCGGCGATGTCCTTAATTTTCCAACCCTCAATAATGGTAATGGTAAGTTCGCGGTCAATATTAGTGTTACTGGTCAATTGGCGAATAATGGATTTGATGGAGGAATGCGCTTCAACTTGATGCGTGCCGGCCACCAAACGGCTGTCCGCTTTGGTCAACTTGGCATACAGCCTAAAAGTAAAAATGCTGGCTATCAATCCCCGACTCCGAAGCGTTTGAGCGATTTCACCAGCGCCGACGCCGGATTCAATTTTAACGGTCGTTGCCTGCGCCAAGTCATTATGACGGCTAAAGGAATAGAAAAACCATGAAACCGTTAAGACAATAACAACCAAAAAAGCAACGATTGCCTTCTTTAACATAATAAATAATTGATTAATAATATTTGATATTGTAACAAAAACAACGGCTTAAGTCCATGCCTTTAGTCTTGAACCGGCAATTATGATATAATTATCTTAATGAAGGCGAACAAAAAACAATTAATCTTGCTTGGAGCGGCGATAGCTATCGGCGTCGGTTATTTGGCTTTAAGCGGCGTCATGCGGCTGGGCAAAGCCGTCCAGGCCGAAGAAAACCCGGCGGCGGCCCAAGAGATAGTCCAGCTGACCAATACTTATCGCCAGAGCTTGGAGCTTAACGATCTCAGCGTCAATCCCCGCTTGACCCAAGCGGCCATTGATCGCGCCAAAGACATTCTGGCCAAACAATACTTCGGCCATATTTCGCCGGACGGAAAAAAATTCTCCGATTGGGTCAAGGATACGGGCTACAAATATTTTTATGTCGGTGAAAACTTAGCGATTGACTTCAATAACAGCCAGGAGGTGTTTGAAGCTTGGCTCAAAAGCGACGGCCATCGCCAGAATCTGGAACGCGGAGAATACCAAGAAATCGGAGTGGCCAGCCTGCGGGGCGAGTTCAAGAACCAACCGACCTCGGTAGTCGTTCAGCTGTTCGGTTCGCGCGTGCTGGGAGCTAATGAACTGAATTTGCCCAATACTGCCGGCGCGGACAATTATTTTCCCGTAGCGCGCAGCTGGTCCATTGAACGGGTCCTGATGGCGATTGATTTTTTCCGCTGGTGGCTTAACTGCCTGATTGTCATTATTGTTTTATTGTTGCTTTTGACTTTTTTGCAAACTCCGCCAAAAGACAAAAAAATTATTCAAAAAAAGATTATCCAAAAACCCTCGGCCAACTTGGATCGGCCGAAGGCGAGAATAATCAAGGCCAAAAAAATTACGGCTAAAAAACCAGCCAAAGCAAAATCAAACCGGCCAAAATCACCCGGTACCAAGCGAAAACACCAAGCGAATGGTCAAGCAGATACTTCAATAAGAATTTAACGGCAAAATAACCGCTAACGGCGGCGGTAACAAATCCGACGGCCAGCAAGGGCCACTCCGCAACAGTCAATGATTCAATTTGTAACAATGATTTGACGCCGGCGCCCAAAACTACGGGCAAAGACAACAAAAAAGAAAATTTCGCCGCCTGTTCCCGGGTTAACTTCAACATCAGACCGGCGCAGATGGTAATGCCTGAGCGGGAAGTGCCGGGGATCAAAGCTGTGGCCTGAGCCGCGCCGATAATCAATGACTCCCACCACTTTAGCGACTCAGCCGCCCGCAAGCGTTTGGCGTATTTCTCCAGCAACCAAAACAAAACAGCGACGACTATCAGCATAATAGCCACGACTAAGGCGGCGGATCTGCCCTCATGAAACACTTGCTCAATAAAATCATTAAAAAAATAACCGGCCAGCACGGCGGGAATCGTACCGATGATAATCAACCAAGCTAAGCGCTGATTGCTGTCGCCGTTTAAATTCCATTTAACCAAGCTGGAGAAAAACCCCTTGATCAAGCGAATGATATCGCGCCAAAAAAATACCAACAGCGACGAAAATGTTCCCAAATGAAGCACGACGTCAAAAGTCAGATTGTCCGGCAGATTAAACCGCAAAATTTCATGCAGTAAAACCAAGTGGCCGGAACTGGAAATGGGCAAAAATTCCGCCACGCCCTGAATCAAGCCGGCCAAAATCGCTAATAAATAATTCATAAAACAAAAAACCTAATAATAATTTATTAATAATAATTTTATGTACCTGCTAATCATTATCCCCGTACTGGCCGCGCTTATCGCCCAAGTTGTCAAATTAAGCATTGACGGCATCAACCGCAATCTTAATTGGCGCCACATGTTTGCCGATTACGGCGGTATGCCCTCTTCCCATGCGGCTTTTGTTTCCGCCCTGGCTACGGTGATAGCGCTTCGCGAGGGTTTGGATTCCGCCGTTTTTGCCGTGGCTCTGGTTTTAACGGTTATAGTATTGCGCGATGCCATCGGCTTTAGGCGGGAAATCGGCAAAAACGCCACCCTGACCAACACCATCGCCAAAGAAATTTTTCCGGAAAATCCGGAAGTGCTGATACGTGAACGCATCGGCCATACCGCACTGGAAGCGGCTGTCGGTCTGATTTTCGGCGTTATCTTGGCGCTGATTCTTTATGCTCTTCTCGCTACGGCTTAATTTCGTCGCGCCAGCTTGACATTATTAAAATACCATATTAATATGAGTCGAGCAAACCGCCGGAACATTCAAACTTAAAAAACCAAACAGGAGGACAAATCATGGCTTTAGTGCGAGAGTGCAGTTTCTGCAATATGGATAAGGTGATTATGGATCATGAACTGAACCTTTGCAGTGCTTGCTGTGAGCTGGTAAGCAAACGAAAGAAAGCTGAACTGGCAGTATATCTATATTGTTTTTGCCGTCTCTGCAGAAAATCCATCACCAAGGAGGACAAGCACTTCGCTGTTTGCAAGTCCTGCGCCAAAAAAATCAGAAAAAACCGGAAAAAGATATTGCGCCGGGCAGCTAAAGACAAAAAACAAGGTAGAATGAGATTCGCCTAAAACAAAAACTTGAAACGGGAAGAAGGCCCGGAGATGAGTAAAGAAAAATACGTTCAGCCGGAACAACCCCCGATCAATAACACACACCATCGCACCTTTACACATCCTGACGGGATGTGTTTTATTTTTGGCAACCGGGGCAGAAATGCGTGCCGCGGCCGCCCAACCTAATCTTATGAACCGTTCCGCCGCAACGCCGGCATTTCTTCCCGGCTCGCCCGTAAACTTTCAAAAACTTCATCATGCCACCCTCTGCGCCGGAAGTCGTCACGTAAGTATCGGCAGAAGTGCCCTTTTTACTAATGGATAATTTGAGGATGCGGGGTATGGCCTTAAATAAATCCTTGATTTCTTTTTCCGTCAATTTGTTGGCCGGACGAGTCGGCAACACCTTAGCCGCAAAACACACTTCATCAGCATAAATATTGCCTATGCCGGCAATAAGCGCCTGATCCATCAGCAATTGTTTGATTTTGCGATTAGGATAACGTTTTAGTTTTTCCTTAAAAGCCGAGAAAGTAAAATCCTTAGACAACGGTTCCAGTCCATACTTGCCTGTTTCACTTTCATACAATTTTTTGTCAGCAAACTTAATCCAGCCGAAGCGACGGATATCATTAAAAAACAAATGGCTTTTATCGGTGAACTCAAACATCGCCCGGGTAAACTTGGTAGGCAATTCGCCCCGAAAAGCAATGGGATGACCGCCGGCCAAACCCTTGCCGCGACGATCGCGAAACACCAGTTGTCCGGTCATCTTAAGATGGATCAGCAGATGCTTATCGCCGCTAAGATTGATGATGATCATTTTGGCGCGGCGAGCCACGCCTAAAATTTTCTTGCCTTTAACCGACTGAACAAATTTTTTGTTCATCGGCCGGACCGACTTGTATTTAAACACTTGGACGCTTTTAATCGTCTTGCGTTTTATCTTCTCATTCAGTTCGCTGACAATGGTTTGCACCTCGGGCAATTCGGGCATAAAATTATTTTATATCGTCAGTTTAACATTTTTCAACTAAAAACAAAAGTCGCTTGCTACTGTGGAAGCGACTGTATTGTACGATTATTTCTAACTCAGCAACCTGCGTTGCCAGACTTCCTGAAGGCACTCCGCCTCATCCGGCACCAAGTCGGAACGCTTCAAGGCATCTGCTACCGGCAGCCAACGCCACTCCGTATGTTCGCGTTGATTAAGCAGTGGAAGCGGAGATTCCTGATCCTTGGGCCATTCGGCAGAAAACGTAAAATACAAAAAATCATAATCCGGATACCGGACGAAACGCGGTCCCAAGCAATACATCCGACTGCTTATGTCCGCTGGAAGAACTATGCCGGTCTCTTCTGCCAATTCCCGATTAAGCGCTTGAATAATGCTTTCACCGGAATCCATCTTGCCGCCGGGCACGCACCACAAACCTCCATAAGGTTTAAGGGGGTGGCGTTTAAGCATCAAGACAAGCTTGCCATAAAACAAATAACAACCGACGACTGCGAACTTGGGCTTGAAATTGAAAAGATCTTCCAAGGACTTAATAATCATGGACACTCTCCTTCTTGCCTTATTGCTATATTTAAAATCCTATTAGTTTTAATACCTTAATCAAATCTCGGCCGGATGTCAACAAAATTAAGCTATAATTGCAATTACATTTTATTTATTGACAAAAGTCTTACGGCATGCTATAATACTATGAATAGTTTAATACCAAATGCAGAATATGGCAGAATTAGCTGAAAAATGAACAAAAGGAGAAAGCGATGCTCTTTAAAATCGACCAGTGGCTATTAGGACTCTTTGAACGCAACAGTAATGCCCTAACCCGATTAACGGGGAAAAATAATTACTTCTGGGCGCGGGTCGTGCTATTTTTATCGACCGTAATGGTCTTTTTCGCTGTCAATAACAGCGACTACGAGAAATTCTCGTTAATTTTTATTGTATCTTTTTCCGCATCAATAATTGAGATTTATTGGCTAGAGCGGATAGCCTTGAGTAAGATTTCACCGAATATTGCCAACCCCCTAAAGATCGGCGACTTTGCCTGCTTAAGGATTGTGGCCGGATTGTTATTACTATTGACGCTGTTTATGGCTCTAGTGGAGATGTCGTCAACTAACCGTTTGGATGACCCGATACTAACCTGCGGTCTTTGGCTGTTTCTATGCTCTCTGTGGGTTTTTCTCTACCTCGTTTCCTGCGACTGCGACGCCGCAGTAAGCGCCATTTCCCCCGAATCCGAACAAACGGAAAGGAAATAACAGTTATGAAAAATCGGCTGGTAATTTGGCTGGGTGTGTGGATCGCGTTCATGGTCTTGTTGTTTACAATCATGAAATTGGATCTTTGGTCCAATCCTTGGCTCTACGAGATAGTAGATCAATGGAAGTGGTATAATTTTATTACTTCGCACCACGGCCTAACAGCGCTTTATATCCAGCACAATTCAGTCTGGCTGGTAGTGTTCCCTGCATCAACACTGCTATTCTCGGGACTGGCAATACTGGATTGCCAGAGAAAATAAACGCACAAACAAACAAACAACCGCCCGGCTTAAGGCCGTGGCGGTTTTCATTTTCCATACAATTTCTTCGTTACTGGGACATCCCAATCAGACTTTTTAAAATTTTTGAAAAAATATTGTATCCGCATTATTTACCGTGGCAGTCCTTATACTTCTTTGGCTTGCCATCCGGATAGGTTGCGCCGCAAGGACAAGGATCATTACGGCCGATTTTATCGCCGTTATAATGCGCGCTGTCTTTTAGTATTTTATCAACTTGGCGTTCGGTCAATCCGGAATCTGATTCCATGGGCGACTTCAAAGACGATTGATCGCTGGCGCCCTTAAGCTGAATATTTTTCGGTTTATTTCCCGCCTGGTCCATTTCTTCCGGCGACACAAAACCGATTTTATAAATACTGTAAGCCAGCTGATGATCAATCATTGCCACCAGCTCCTTAAACATGCGCAGGGATTCTTTTTTGTATTCCACTAACGGATCGCGTTGGCCATAGCCGCGCAAACCGATGCCGGTGCGCAGGTACTGCATCGTATCCAAGTGTTCAATCCATAAAGTGTCAATGACGCGCAGAAACATGCCGCGTTCCACTTGGCGCATGGCCGGCAACCGGCCTTCATCCGTCGGCAACATGTTTATCTTAGCCTCCAATTCATTATATTCTTCCACGGCGAGCTTTTTCAGATAACCGGAAATCATTTCGCGCGACATCTGATCTTCCTGATTATTCCCCGCCTCTTGCCTTAATTCTTCCAAAGTCTTGCGCGCTTCCGGCTTAATCCGGAAAATCAAACTGACTGCCTCATAAATTTCTTCCAGTTTCCACTGGCTTTCGTCATTATCCTGAGTCGCCAGCATTACGGCTGCATCAACCTCTTTTTCAATGGCGCCAAGGGCCGACTCCTTGGTTCCTTCACCGGCCAAAATCTGCCGGCGTTTGCGATAAATCGTTTCGCGCTGTTTATTCATGACATCGTCATATTCCACTAAATGCTTGCGTATATCAAAATTGTGAGTTTCCACTTTTTTCTGCGCCTGTTCAATAGACTTGCTGATCATGCCGTTTTCAATCGGCATATCATCCGGTACGCCCAAAGTCGTCATCATTTTCTTCATTCGTTCCGACCCGAAAATACGCATCAAATCGTCGTCCATGGAAATAAAAAACAACGATGAGCCGGGATCACCTTGGCGTCCGGCGCGGCCGCGCAACTGATTATCAATACGGCGGGACTCATGGCGCTCCGTACCGATCACGCATAAGCCTCCGGCGGCAACCACCTTTTCATACTCTTCTTGATTAAACGGATAACCGCCCAAAATAATATCCACGCCGCGGCCGGCCATATTGGTGGCAATGGTCACGGCGCCGACTCGGCCGGCCTGCGCGATAATATGCGCTTCCTTTTCATGATGTTTGGCATTCAAAATTTGGCACGGGATGCCGGCGCGATCAAACAATTCGGACAGCAGTTCGTTCTTTTCAATGGAGACGGTGCCGATTAAAACCGGTTGGCCGTTTTTGTACCTAACCCTGACTTCCTCAATCAAAGCGTTGTACTTGCCCTGCTCGTTTTTATAAATGCGATCATTCAAATCCTTCCTGACCATCGGCCGATTAGTCGGTATGGTGGTAACTTCTAAACTGTAAATCTTGGAAAATTCTTCGGCTTCAGTGGCGGCCGTACCGGTCATACCGGATAACTTGGCATACAAACGGAAATAATTCTGAAAGGAAATCGTGGCCAGCGTAACGCTTTCCTTTTGAACCTTAACGCCTTCCTTGGCTTCAATAGCTTGATGCAAACCTTCGCTGTAACGACGGCCGAACATCATGCGGCCGGTAAATTCATCAATAATAATGATCTCGCCATCCTTAACCACGTAGTCCTTATCGCGTTTGAACAACGCCTGGGCTTTCAAGGCCTGTTCAATATGATGGACATCGGCAATGCCGCGGTCAGTATAAATATTTTCCACGCCCAGCGCCTTCTCCACTTTAGCGATGCCCGCCTCGGTCAAGGTGGCGGCGCGTTGTTTCTCATCAATAGTGTAATCATCAGTCTCCGCCAGCGTCTTAACGATTTGCGAAAATTGGAAATACTTGTCTGTCGATTCCATATCCGGCGCGGAGATAATCAACGGCGTTCTGGCTTCATCAATCAAAATGGAATCAACCTCATCCACGATAGCATAAAACAAATCGCGTTGAACCATGTCTTCCGCCCGCGTCACCATGTTATCGCGCAAGTAATCAAAACCGAATTCATTATTTGTGCCGTACAGAATATCGCAAGCATAAGCCTCGCGGCGAGTGCAAGGAATCAGATTCTGCACGTCCAAAACCGGATCGCCTTCTTGGCGCTGATGTTGCTTATCAAATTTATAAGAGGTGTTCTGTTGCTGGATGCAACTGACCGAGAGTCCCAAAAAATCATAAATCTGCCCCATCCAATCGGCGTGAATGCGCGCCAAATAATCGTTAACGGTAACCAAGTGCGCGCCCCGGCCGGCTAAAGCGTTCAAATACATCGGCGCAGTGGCAGTCAAAGTTTTGCCTTCACCGGTCCGCATTTCCGCGATATGCCCCTGATGGAGGGCAATGCCGCCCATCAATTGAACGTCAAAATGCCGCTGGCCGATGACGCGTTTGGCCGCTTCGCGAATAGTGGCGAACGCTTCAGGCAGAATATCGTCCAAAGTTTTATCCTTAGCCAGTTCGGCTTTCAGTTTGGCGGTCTGGGCCTTTAAATCCTCATCGGATAAGGCCGAGATCTTCGGCTCAAAAGCGTTGATGGCATCAATTGTTTGTTGGAATCCGGCTAATACTTTTTTATTGGGATCGCCGAATATTTTGGTAAAAAATGACATAAGTTATAGTTTAAATCAAGATTGGATTAGTTTACAGTATTTTATGGTTTTTGGCAATCCGCCATCAATCAGCCGGCGGATCAAACCAATCCTGCAATATTCAGCTAATCACGCAGGGTTTCTTTGTATTTCATGATTTCCACTTTCATTTTATCCTTGGCTTCATTAATTGATTTGTATAAATCATCAGACTCGGCCTCGGCGCGAATGACTTTCTTCGGCACCTCCAAATTTACCTCGGCCCGAAAAATGTCGCCTTTATGGTGATGCTCGGTGGTTTTGGCCACTTCCACCTCGCAACCGATAATATTATCAAAATATTTGGACAAGCCGCCGATTTTTTCATTAATTGCCGCTTCAATGCCCGGCGTAAGTTCGATTTTGGTTCCCTTGATTGAGATGTTCATAAATTATAATTTAGATAATAACAATATCCTGTTATTCCTGAAAATTTGCAGCGAGCCTTAGCGGGCTAAAATTTATCAGGAAACCAGGTTAATTAATAATTATAAAATAACAAAATAAATATAACTGCCACACCTGGATTCCTGCTTTCGCAGGAATGACAAAACAAAAATTAAAATCCCAAATATTGGACTTCCTCCATTAATTGCAAGCTGAATTTGCTTCTGACCTTCTGCTTGATTGCTGATGCTAACATTAGCACATCGCTGGCCGTCGCGCCACCGGCATTGATGATTATTCCGGCGTGCCGGTCGCTGACTTTGGCGCCGCCGATCTGCCGGCCGCGCAAACCGCATTCATCAATCAGCCAGGCGGCGGGAATTTTCTGCCAAGCGATGAATTGTTCGGGGATTTCCGGCTGCCGGCTTTTAAGTTCCGCGGTCTCTGCCGACGTTAACGCGATATTGCGAAAAAAACTGCCGGCGGACGGCCCCTCGCTGAATTTAACGCCGCGCTCCGCCGTAATCTTTGCTATTTTTTCTTTGGCCGCGGCAATTTCTTCCGGCGTACCAATTTTCAATTTCAAGGCAACCGACAAAATAATATCCTTATTGCCGTCTTTTTTAAACCGACTCTTGCGATAGCCGAAATCGCAAGCGCTGCTCGGTAATTCAATAACGGCATTTTGCTTCAAAATTTTTACGCTGGACACGTTTTGAGACATCTCTCCGCCGTAAGCGCCGGCATTGCCGCAAACGGCTCCGCCAATCGTCCCGGGTATGCCCATGGCCCACTCCAAACCAATTAACCCGGCTTTCAATGATTGCGCCAGCGTCAAAGCCAAGGAAGCGCCGGCATCAACAATCAACTGATCGCCGTTGATTTTTATTTCGCCACCGTTTATTTTTATCACCAGACCATCAAAACCGTCATCGCTGGCCAAAATATTACTGCCTCCGCCCAGCACCGCATAATCAATGCTCTCCGCTTGCGCTTCAGCAATCAGTTGTTTTATTTCCTCGGCGTCTTTGGCCAAAGCTAAAAACCTGGCCGGACCGCCGATCCGCAAGGTGGTATGATTAGCCAATGACTCATTTTCCTTGAACCTTTTACCGAGATTTTTTCTGGCTTGCTCTAACATAATATTTGCTTAATTCTAAAGCTTTCTTTTGCGCCGCAAAACCGGGTGTCTTTTTAACCCTTTTCCGCTTGCGCGGCTGTTCGGCTTTTTGTTGAATTTTATATAAATCTACCGGCATATTGACAAGGCTGATTAGCTGTGATATGTTAATAAATCAATTAAGTTCTTTTAACAACCAGATGTTTTAGTAAATCAATATTCAACCAAGAAAGAAAGGGAAAGGCAATGAAATACTGGTTTGTTTCTTACGCTATATTCCGGGAACATTTTGACCAAGACTTCAATAACACATTTCTGGCATCTGAAAAAGAATACTTTCCAATAGTTGAAGCAACAAGGGAAATCGGTAACTCTCATAATGGCGGCATACGTAATAACAGCACGCGGATAGTTATTTTGTTTTTTCAGGAAATATCTGAAGAAAGCTTTAAGGAGGGATTATAAATGTCTAAACCAGTACAATTTCCTGATGGTTCAAAAGAACCTAAAACGACAAAGAAGCAAGCGATGACTGAATACAAGTGCCCCTTAACGGCCGAGCAATATGAAGCAGCCATGAAGCCCTTTCCCTACGAGTCACTCCAGCGGTTAACAGAGTTAGTGCTTAATCTGCGCGCCGCAATGAGAGAATCGGGCGATCTAATGACTACCCTTATGGCAGTCTTGTGGGGCAGCAACTCCGCATACGAAGAACATAAAACCCTCTCCGCTCCCCGACTGCCGGAAATTGTCGCAGAAATCCGTTCCCTGCTTTGGCTGGAAGTTAACCATAGCGCTCCTCCGACAAATAAAAGCGAGATCAAGAATAAGATTCAATTCCTTTATGAATATCTGGAACATCCCGAACGATTTTCTTTTGCATGTAACGTCGCAATCGGCAGGAAACCTTCCTGATTTATGATTTTAAAAGTTCTTTACCAACACCGGCAATTCGTCGGTGTTTTCATTTCACTAAATTTTTCGCCAATTCATAAACATCACCGGCACCCAATATCAGAATCACATCAAAATCATCAGCTAACATTCTTATCAATTTTTCACTCTCCGCCAGCGAACCGCCATAGAGCGTCCTAACTCCCTGAGCTGCAATCGCTTCAGCCAGTATCTTGGAGTCAACAGCAAAATCCTCGGGCTTCTCCCGGCCGGCGACATAAAAGATATCGGGAATGATCACCTGCTCCGCCGAGCCGAAGGCCGTCACAAACTTATTGAACAAATTTTTTGTTCGGGAGTATTGATGCGGTTGAAACACGATCAAGATCTTTTTACCCGGATAGAATTCCTTAGTCGCGCTGATAACTTGAGCGACGGCATCAGGCGTATGGGCGTAATCGGCAATGACTTCGGCTTGGCCCAGTCGGCCGAGCCGTTCAAAACGACGCCAGGTGCCGGTAAAGCCGGCCAAAGACTGTCGAATAATTTCGACATCAATTCCCAAGGTACGGCAAACGGCAATAGCGCATAGGGCGTTATAGACATTATAACGGCCGGGCAGAAGCAAAGAGAATTGACCTAAACTCCGGCCTCGTTCAGTAACGGAAAAAGTTTGCCTGTTTTTGTCATCCTGAGGCAGAGCCGAAGGATCTAAAGTTAAAACTTGAGATTCTTCACTACGTCCGTCAGTCAGCGGACTTCCGTTCAGAATGACAGCTTTATAGTCAGCTTCTCCGGTAATGCCGAAAGTTACTTTGTTCGCCTTAAGCTTCGGCGCGAGTTCCATTGAATTGGGATCGTCGGCATTAAGCACCGCATACCCTTCCGCCGGCACATGCGACAAATAATTGCCAAAGGCCGATTTGATTTCGGCCAAATCTTTATAATAATCTAAGTGGTCCTCACCGATGTAGGTGACGGCGGCAATCTGCGGGTAATAATTATCAAAAGCTCGGCGATACTCGTCGCTCTCAAAAACAAAATATTCGCCCCGGCCGGATCGGGCGTTACCGGACAAAAAATCAGCTTTAGCGCCCAAAACCACGCTTGGATCCTTATCCGCATCAATTAGAATCTTGGCGATCATGGCCGTAGTGGTAGTCTTGCCATTAGTGCCGGACACGCTGATGCCGAATTTATCAGCCAGCAATAATTGCAAAAACTGCGGGTAGGTCATCTGCTCTATGCCCAATTCCTTTACGCGCATCCGCTCCGGGTTAGCCTCCGGCGCGGCCACGGTATAGACCGCCAGATCAGCGTCAGTCGGCACGTTTTCCGCCCGTTGAGGCACTTTGACATCCAGACCCAGCGACCGCAAATCATCAACCACTTCACTGATCTGCGCATCACTGCCGGAAACGATTATCCCCCGATCCCGCGCCAAGCGAGCTGTGGCCGAAATGCCGATGCCGCCGATGCCGATAAAATGGATTTTTTTTATTTCCAGTAAATTCATTTTTTCTTTTTAATTAATTGCAAAATAATATCCGCCACTGCTCCAGCGCCGTTTTGCGGCATCATTTTTCTAATATTCTTTGACAGCTTATCAAGTTTGTCGTCGCTTTTGATCAATTCGCTAATAACGTCGGCCAACATCTTTTTATTCAACGAGACTTCGGATAAAACCACGGCGGCGTTATGCTTCTGGAAATAATTGGCGTTGTCCTCTTGGTGCGTCCGATACATCGGAATAATGATTGACGGTTTGCCACAGTAAGATAACTCCGACAAAGTGGACAGTCCGGCACGCGTTACCACCAAATCGGCTACGCACAAGGCCTCGGGCATCTCATGGGTTATGAATTCAAATTGGCGGTAATTATCAGCGGAAAAATTTATCTTTTTGCCCTTGCCGGTAACATGAATCACTTGGATGAATTTCATCAGGTCAGGCAGAGCTTGATCCAGTATTTTATTGACCGTGGCCGCGCCCGTACCGCCTCCGGTAAAAAACACTATTGGCACGTCCTTCTTCAGACCGAATAATTCACGGCTTTTCTCCTTATCGCAATGGCTGAATTCTTCCCGAATGGGATTGCCGGTTAGAGTTGCTCGGCCGCGCTTGAAATCGCGCAGAGAAATATCAAAGGATACGGTGATTTTTCTGGCCACCGGCGACATTAAACGATTGGCCAAGCCGACTTCAATATCTTGCTGATGGATTAGGATGGGAATGCGCAACAGCCCTGCCGCCCAAGCTAAAGGCACACCAACATAAGCGCCGGCCACCATCACTAACTGTGGACGAAAAGCAAGCAAGATTTTCAGGGATTGCAAAAATCCCCAGATAATTTTAAACGGATCAATAAAGTTCTGCCAAGAAAAATAACGGCGGAACTTTCCTGAAGTAACGGCTAAGAAGGGTATCTTATAGCTTTCCACCGCTGATCGTTCCGGACCGTTAGCGGTGCCGACAAACAAAAACTCCGCTTCGGACTGACGTTTTTTGATTTCCTGATAAACGGCGATAAGCGGACTGACCGAACCCATGGTACCGCCGCCGGATAATAATATTTTATATTTCATAACTTATTCCTGCTGCTTGATTTAACTTATCCGCCGCCTCTGTTAAAGTCAGCGAATCCAGCAAAATACCGGTTGTTCGGGCAAAACCGATGGTTTTTTCCGCCTCATCCAATACCGCCAAAAAATCCTTAACAGTTTTCTTGGCTTCTTCTGCATCAGCTACTTTATATTTTTTTAAGTAACCTTTTATATGATCATTAATGAACTCCCGGAATCTGTCACGCAGTTTTTTTCTGTTTTTCGGCAAATCCATTTGGCCGTCAAAACGAAAAGCAATGACTTCCGTCAAGATAGAATCAACGCCGCGCCGTTTGGATTTTAAAAAATCAATTTGATGGATGACTTCGTGTCTGCTGGAATTTGTTATGTCCTTTTTAGTCCTTTCCAAAAAGTAGCTTAAGCCCAAATAATGCAAGGGGTTATTTTCTCCCTGAAAGTACTCCTTATATATACTGGATCCTGTCATCAGCATACAAAAACTTTCTCCGGCTTCATCAAAACCCTCCTCCTTCCAATCAGGATTCATTCTAGACCAAGCTTCTTCGCTGAAAACAAAAGCGCCGGAGAGCATCGCCGGCACGCCCAGCTCTTCCGCCTTCCAATATTTATTCTCCTCCCCCGCCTCGGGTCTGGACTGCCGTAAAAAATACATTTCATCGAATTCATTGACTACGGCTGAGGAGTCCGTGCCGACAGACTCCAGGCAATGCATCAAATAATTTTTAGCAATTTGCAATTGCCTGATTTGCTCTAACTCTTTCGGCTTAATGTGACACTCTCGACTGATTTCTTCCATCTCAGCCAAAGGATGCGATCGGAGATACTCGCTAATGCGATTAACAAAATTTTTCAGCCGCCGGCGATAAGCGGGATCGGCGCGGGGATGGTCGGGAGTATCAATCAGCGGTTCAATTTTTTCCAATAAAAACTTTTCCGCCGCCAAGGCGTTTTTCAGCGCCAACCAGTACTCCGGCCGGACAATATCGGGGTAAGCTGATTTCAATTTTTCTATCTTAGCGGCAATCTCTTGATCAGATCGGCTTTCTTGATTATCCGGTATGATATTTGCTTCGCGTTTATTCATAAATTAATTATTAACCTGTTTGGAAATATTAGCCAGAATGCCGGCCGCCGCCAGCGACATCATCAGCGCCGTACCGCCGTAAGAAATGAAAGGCAAAGGAATGCCGGTTAAAGGCATGACGCCGAGCATAGCGCCGATATTTACAAAAGCCTGGGTGATAAACCAAGTAATAATGCCGACAACCAATAAGCGACCGAAGGCATCCGGACATTTGGCGGCCAGCTTGAAACCGCGCACGGCGATAAAAATATAAACGGCGACAATGGCTACGGTCAAAATAAATCCTAACTCTTCAGCGACAACGGCAAAAATAGAATCGCCGGTAACTTCGGGCAGATAAGCAAACTTCTGCCGGCTATGGTTATAACCTCGGCCGAATAAACCGCCGGAACCGATTGCTAAAAGCGCTTGGTTGGCTTGATAGCCGATACCCTGAGGATCGAGCTCGGGATGCAGGAAAGTAGTAAAGCGAGCGGCGCGATAAGGAGAAACTTTTACGATCGCCCAAAGGCCGGCTAAACCGGCGGCAGTCAGCCAACTCAGATGCAACCATCGGCCACCGGCCGTAAAATATACGGCCAAGGACATGACTACAATAATAATCATCGTACCCGTATCCGGCTCTAAAACCAACAAGGCGGTAATAACGGCCAGAATAAAAACAAAAGGCAAAAAACCGGCGGATAAATCCTGCAAATGATGATCCTCCTTGGAGGACAGCCAGGCAGCCAAGTAAATCAAAAAAGTCAATTTGACTATTTCCGACGGCTGAAGCGAATAGCCGAAAATATTAATCCAGCTGTGGCTGGTGCCCCAGGCCGCGCCGATGCCGGGAATAAATACCAGCACTAAAAGCAAAATGGAAATAAACAGCAGGGGTGCGGCGTATTTTTCCCAGCGATGATAATCAATTTTAGCCAGAATCAAAAACAGTATGCCACCGGGCAGAACGCCGAATAACAGCTGATGCTTCAAATGCCAATAAACATCCTGATACTTCTGCCAGCCGATAGCCACGCCGGCGGAAGAAACCATCACCAAGCCGAAAATCACCAGCAACCAGATGGCGCCGATCAAATACCAATCAATGCCGGCTGACTCTTTGTATTTTTTGGGCGATTGATTCATGGCTTATTTTATTTTTTTAACCAATTGGCGAAACTGCTTGCCACGATCAAATTCATTGACGAACAGGCCAAAGGAAGCGCAGGCCGGAGACAATAAAACCATATCGCCTGTCTTAGCGAATGATTTGGCCACGCCAACGGCATCAGGCAAAGACCCGACAACGGTTAAATCCTCAATTAATTTTTTTAATCTGTCCGTTCCCGTGCCCGGCAATAACACTACTGCTCGGCAATGCTTTTTTATTTCCTTCGCCAGCTCCTTAAAATCCAATCCCTTATCCGAACCGCCGGCGATCAATACTATATTCTTTTTACCGCTCAGCGCTTTTAGCGCGGCAATCGTCGCTTCCGGCGTGGTGGAAGTGGTATCGTTATAGTATTTTACTCCCCTGACCTCCTTTAATAATTCCAAACGATCGGGTATGCCATAAAAATGGCTTAGCACGAGCTTAACTTTTTGAGGATTAAGGCCGATAATTCCCGCCACGGCAATCGCCGCCAGAACATTAGACAGATTGTGTTCGCCTAAAAGCTTAACCTCCTTGATTGAACACATTATTTGTTCAACGCCGTTTTGGCGAAAAACAATCTTGCCGTTTTTGACAAAAGCGCCATTCTCTTCGCTAAAAAGCTTGAGAGAAAACCAATACCTCTGAGCCTTGACTTCCCGGCCGGCAAGCAGGGTTTTTTTATTGTCACGATTCAGGACCGCATAGTCTTGCGGCATTTGGAATTTAAAAATATTTTTCTTGGCTTCAATATAATCGGCCATGGTTTTGTAAGTGTTCAAATGATCGGGGTAAATATTGGTAAGGACGGCGATATGCGGCGACTCCTTGATATCAGCCAAACTTTCCGTCATCCAAGACGATAATTCTAAAATTACTCGGCCGCCCCGATTCACTAACGGCATCTGCGCCAAAGGAGATTTAGTGATATTGCCGGCCAGAACCGCTGACCTATCCAAAGTCTTTAGCAATTCGTAAATCAGGGTAGCGGTGGTGCTTTTGCCGCGCGTGCCGGTAACGCCCACCAAACGCTGGCGATCAATCAACTGAAAAAATAAAGAGACATCGGTATAAATCGGGATCTTATTGGCGCGAGCGATTTTCAAAAAACGCGAAGACTGAGGCACGCCGGGGTTTCTTAGGATCAAGTCCTGACGCTTGAAATCCTGCTCGCGGTGCCGGCCCAAAACCCATTCTATTTTCTCAGCTGATTGTCCCAAACGTTTTATTTGATCATTGAGTTGTTTTCTGGTTTTTAAATCCGTTACCGTGACCTTGGCGCCATGGGATAACAAAAACTTGGTAGCGGCTATTCCGCTGCCATCCTCATATAATCCCAAACCCATCACTAGGGCTTTTTTGTTTTTTAAATTAAGCATCGCTGTTTTTTATAAACAATGATTTCGTTTAATGCCAGGCGCCTTTATCCAATAAAAATAAAACCAATCCAATGATGGCAAAAACGCCGGAGATCACCCAAAACCTCATCACCACCTTAGCTTCCGGCCAGCCCTTGGCTTCAAAATGATGATGGATGGGCGCGGATAAAAAAACTTTCTTGCCTCGTAATTTTTTAGATAAAACTTGGATGATAACCGATAGAGCTTCAATCACGAACAAACAACCGATGATCGGTAATAATAAAACGGATTTGGTCAAAATGGAAATAACCGCCAAAGTAACGCCTAACGACATGGCGCCGGTATCGCCCATAAAAAACCTTGCCGGCGTAATATTGAACCACAAAAAAGCGGTCAAAGCGCCGACGATCACGCCGCAAAAGGCCGCCAAATCGTATTTGCCCTGGGCAAAAGCAATAACGCCGAAAGCCGTATAAGCAATCAATAGCGTACCGCCGGCCAAACCGTCCAAACCGTCAATCTCATTAACCGAGAAGGCCGTACCGACAATTACAAAAATGACCAAGGGTATGAACCACCAGCCCAAATTGAAATTACCCATGAAGGGTACGCGGATTAAATCCCAATCAAGACGGAAATAAAACCAGAAAGCGGCCGCCATGGCAATTAGGGTATAAACCGCTAAACGATGCTTAACTGACAATCCGCCGCCGTAAGGGCCGATTTTTCTGACATTCAGATAATCATCAAGCAATCCCACCAAGGCGGCCGACACCAAACATCCCAAAGGCAAAAGAGTTTGCGGCCGGGTTAAAAAATTCAAAAATGAAAAAAAACTGTCAAACCATAATGACAGATAAAAGATTATCAGGGATAAGACCAAAACCGTCATCCAAACCAAGATCCCGCCCATGGTCGGCGTACCGGATTTCTTCTGGTGCAAAGCGGAAAAAATCGGCGCTTCGGAACTGCTTCTGATTTGCTTGCCTAATTTATATTTGTATAAAAAATGCGTCAGTAGCGGCGTCCAGGCCATAGCCAAAGCAAAGGAAATAAAGGTGAGGGAGAAAATCTTAACGACGATAAAATCAAAACTCATAATTTATAAAGCTTATTTTTATTTTTACTGTCTTGAGATTTTTAAAAAATCTAAAAACTTATAATCAATTTACGCCAATCGACGCGTTTCGAAATGATCATCTATAAATTCATATAGACCAATAATCCGATCTGCGCAGCGATAATCAAAGCCGAGGCCAAGGCGGCAAAGGATAGAAAATAACTTAGATTCCTATCGCGCAAGTAAACCTTGAATGCCAACAGAAAATTCACCAGGCAAATCAGCCAGCCCGCTAACGGCAAAAGCAATAAATATTGCCAAGGACCGAAGGAAGAAATACCAAAATAAATATTGTATTGCAAAACCACAAACTCTTGAAAATGCCAAAAATACAAAAGCACGGCCGCCAAAGCCAGCAAATCAAAAAGCGCAGCCGCTGAGAATACGCCGGAAATCAGACGATCCCTTTTGGCCGGGCTTTCTTCAATCAATTGCCGTAATTTCAAAAAAATGATATTCATTAAAAAATATCAAGGTATGTAAATTATCCCCAATAAGTGCTAACTTAATTATAGCGGTTATGGCGCTTAAAGTCCATGTTGCCAAAACATAAACAATCTGTCATTGTCAATCTGCAAAAATCGTTTGCTATTGACAAATTATTGACTAAGTGATATAATTAGATATTAACCAAAAGTAATTACCAAAAATTATCCAATTTTAGCAAAAATTATGTCTAATTACAAGCTTTTACAGCTGAAAAACATTTTAACCGTCGGTTTGCTGGCTGTTTTAGCCGGCCTAATCGCCTTTTCGGTCAGCATTTGGACTACACCCAGATATAAATCAACTTTTAAATTGCTGACTGTTTTTAATCAAGCCAATATTGATACCTACACTGCCAGCAAGACTGCCAATTATATCACCGGCATTATGGGCGAAGTCATCTATTCCGATTCTTTTATTGGCACTGTTTATGTTTCTTCGGGCATCAAGGATGATCTGGGTTATGGCAGTGAAAACCGTTCACATCAATGGCAAAAGACCGTCAAGACCAAAGTCTTGGATAATAAGGGCATGATGATTATTGATGTCTACGGCAACGATAAAATAAAAACCAATGCCTTGGCCAATGCTATTGCTGCGGTAATTATCAACAACCATAGCAACTACGACGGTTCCGCTGACCGCGCCATCATTAAGATGATTGACCAGCCGGCTATTTTTGAAAGCTGGTCTTTAACTAAAATCATTGAAGATTCCATTTTGGGAATTATTGTCGGCTTACTTTTGGGTTTTACTTTCATTGTTATTTTCCCCAATCACCGTTTATTTGAAGCTGCCCCAAAGAAAAAGTATTCCTACTCTCCGGCCACCGAACCGGTTAATGCGGCGCAACCGTTAGTCACGCCGAAAGAAAGACCCTTGCCGCCGACAATAGAACCGGCCAAAGAACAAGGGAACGATTTGCCGCAACGAGCCGAAAATTCTTTTACTCCTCCCGCCACCAATAACGAATGGCTGAAGGATTACTACCATAACAATCAATTATAACATTAAGGCCGTTTACTTTTGGTAAGCGGCCTTTTGCCAGTATCATGATTAAAGATAAAATCAAAAACCAAATTGGCAAATACTCGCAAACCAGAAAATCAGCGATTAATCTTCTGGCGTATATTTATTTGGGCGCGCTGATTGTCGCCATTATCGTCTACGGCCCTGCGCCCTTGTTTTATCTGCTGTTCGCCGTTGTCGCAACGCTTTTTATCCTGCCCAACCATTACTTTCTAGGCTTCTGCTTGCTTATTACTTTGACCATGTTGTTTGAGCGCTTCTTTACCCTGACCGGACTGGTTATTGATCGCGATGTCTATAAATTTTACTTGTTAGACATTGTCATAGTATTATCTTTCGCCGCCCTGGCCGTCCGGCATTTTATCCTGCAAAAAAAGCGCCAATTGATCTGGGGCTGGCCGGAGACTATTCTCGCCTGCTTTATGCTATTAGTCGCGATCTATCTCTTCCGCTCATTGTTTGATATTAACGCAAAATTTGAAGTGGCTTTCAGTTCGTTTAAGAATTATTTTTTCTATCCCTTATTATATTTTTTCACTGTCTTAGTGGTACAGTCGCCCAAAAGATTAAAACAAGTCAGCCAACTGATAATGCTTAACGGCGTTTTCCTGATCGCTTTCTTATTGATCGGTTTTGTCCGTGGTGCTGGCCTATGGACCGAATTCACTCCTCTGTCTACGGCCGGCGTACGCTACTTAGCCGGCACTCACGCCTTCTATCTGTTAATCGCTATAATGATCGGCGTACCGCTTTTAGCCTTTAACCGCTTGCGCAACCAGGGATTGGGGCTTTTGGTTTTCGCCTTATGGTCTCTGGGCGTGACAGTTTCCTTGATGCGCCATTTATGGCTGGCTGCAGTTATCGGCATCGCCGCCTTATTCATCTTAATGCCTTACCAAAACAAAAAATTCATTTCCCGCCAAGCGGTCAAAGCCGGATTATTAGTGGTGTCGCTGGCTTTAGTCGCCATATTGGCGGCCAATCTCGCTTACTTTAATCCGGCCACAGAAACCGCCGCCGACAACGTTCGCCATGTCAGCGAAAGGCTGCTGTCGTTGGGAAACCTAAGTGAGGACACTTCTGCTTCTTGGCGTTTGGATCTCTGGAACGACGCCCGACAAGTCTGGCAAGCCAATCCGGTTGGGGGTATTGGTTTCGGCCACACGATCTTAATCGACATCGGCGACTATCAAAATTTTGAAGAAATCAGAAATATCCATAATTCGCCCCTGGCCATTATGGTGCAAATGGGCCTAGCGGGTCTGATTGTTTTTGTCCTGTTTATTGTGGCGGTTTTCAGTTCTGCTTGGCGTCCGGTTTACGCCAATTTCGATCTGATTCCCTACTATTTGGGCATTGCCGTCGCCGCTTTGATTTTTCTTTTCGCCAGCTGTTTTCAACCATACCTGGAAACCAACTTGATGGGTATTTGGTTTTGGATATTATTAGGTTTATTGCGTTCCGCGGCAATCATCAATAAGCCATTCAAGCACTCCGAACAAACAGTAACCGCCAAATAATGACTATGAAAATCCTGCAAGTCAATAAATTCTTATATCCCAAAGGCGGAGCGGAGACCTATCTTTTCGCCCTGTCCAACTTACTGATGGCTAATGGCCATGAGGTGATTTATTTTTCCCAAAAAAATCCTAAGAATATTAAAAACGATCAAGAAAAATATTTTGTCACTGATCTGGATCTGGGCCGATTCAATTTTAAGGCCCTGATGCTGATTTTCAGGATTTTCTGGTCTCCGCTGTCCCGCTACAAAATAAAAAAACTGATCAAAAAAGAACGGCCGGAATTAGCTCATATCCATAATATCTACCATCAATTATCGCCGGCTGTTTTAACCGGCCTTAAAGAATACGGCCTGCCGACGGTGATGACCGTGCATGATTTCAAGCTGGTAACCCCGGGCTATACCTTGCGAGCCGACGGCATCAAAAAACGCCATAAAGATTCGTTTATTATTGACTGGCTGTTAAAACTGGAATTCGCTTTTCACCGCCTGATCAAAGTTTATGACCGGTGCATTGATATCTTTATCGCTCCCTCGCAGTTCGTCAAAAATGAACTGGTCAAGGCCGGCTATAAAACGGAAAAAATAGTCGTTATCCCCCACTTCATCAAAATGAACACTTTTAGTGTTCAGAGAAACACTGGCAAATATTTTTTTACTTTCGGCCGGCTGGATGAAAGCAAGGGCCTGGATGATATCATTCGCGCTTTTGCCGCCCTGCCGGAAAACGGTTTAAAACTGAAAATCGCCGGCACCGGTCCGGAAGAAGAAAACTTGCGCCGATTGATTAAAGAATTCAAGGCGGAAAACCGCATTGAACTGCTGGGATTCAAGCAGGGGCAGGAATTATTGGATTTAATCGGCAACTCCTTAGCCGTGGTTTTTGCTTCCCGCGTCCATGAAACTTTCGGCCTGACCGTATTGGAGTCACTGGCGCTGGGCAAAGCCGTCATCGCTGCCAAAGTCGGAGCGATTCCTGAATTGATAAAAGACGGCCAAACCGGCTTACTGTTTGCCGTGGCTGATATCGGCGAGCTTAAAGAAAAAATGTCGCTAGTTCTAAATGACGACCAGTTGCGCCAAAAACTGGAGCGGGCGGGCCAAGCCCAAGCCAAGGAGTATTCGCCGGAAAGACACTACGAACAATTGGCTGAGATTTATGACCGCTTAACCGCGCCGGGCAGCGCCGCCAAACGTAAAATCAAAAAAATCGCCCTCTCGATAATTCTGGCTATTTGCGCCCTGCTGATTATCTGGCCGATTTACTACATCGATGTCAATCGCAGTCGGGCTTTTATTGCGCCTCAACATGATTATCCCCGTCTGGCTAACCTATACTGGAAGAATCCGATTACTCTGGATGACGCCAAACAATTGGCCAAGTGGGACATAATCGTTTTGGACATGCAAACGCAAACCAACAGCGCCTCGGCGATCAAAGAAATCAAACGACTCAATCCTAAAGCGGTCATACTGGCTTACACCACAGCCAATGAAATGCCGGTGGAACGATTAAACCAGGTAGAGCCGTCAGGCTCGGGCCTATGGCACGAACTGACTCAAGGCGATAAATCAGCCTGGCGACTTAAAACCATATCCGGCGATAGCCTTGTTTTTTGGCCGGGCAATGTCATGATGAACTTAGGCGCTAAAGATGAGACCGGCAAAACTTACGCCGATTTCCTGGCTGATTTCTATCAGAATAAAGTCCTGTCCACCGGCCTCTGGGATGGCCTTTTCTTTGATAACGTCTGGCAAAATGTGACTTGGTTCAATAAAAACGTTGATATTGATAATAACGGCCGGCAACGGCCGGCGGCGGAAATAGATTGGCAATGGCAAAACTACTATCGGGACTTTTTCCAAAAATTACGCGACCGCTTCGGTTCGCAATATTTAATCATCGGCAACGGCGACGGCGCTTACCACCAAGCAATCAACGGCCGAATGTTTGAGTCATTTCCCGATTACTGGCAGGGTGGCTGGTCCGGCTCGCTTAAGAGCTATAACGAAACTAACGATAACGGCTACGCTCCTCGCCTGAACATTATTGAATCCAATACGGCTAACACCGGCAACCGCTACGATTACCAATCCCTGCGTTACGGCTTGACCTCAACTTTAATGTTTGACGGCTACTACGCCTTCGGCTACGGCACCAATCTGCGCGAACAACTGTGGTGGTACGATGAATATGATGCCCAAATCGGCCAGCCCGTTTCCGATTCCTACAATCTGTTGGATCGCGATTCCAAACAATGGAAAACCGGCGTCTGGCAGAGAGATTTTGAATTCGGCACGGTAGTCGTTAATTCTACGGACCGACCGCAAACAATCTCATTTGAAGGCGAATATGAAAAACTGCGAGGCACTCAAGACAAGCAGATTAATGACGGCGCCATCATTAACCGTCTGACCTTGGCCGCCAATGACGGCATAATTATGATGCGACCGCTTAACACTATCGCCGATGCCGCGTATATCAACGGCTCGTTCGCCAGAATCTTTGACGGGCAAGGGAAAATAAAACGTAACGGCTTCTTCTCTTATGACAGTAATTTCAAGGGCAGCAATAAAATCCTTAAACTGGATATAAATAATGACGGTGAAAGGGAAACCGTGGTTGCCGGACTGAATTCCATTACTTTATATGACAAGCACGGATTGGGAGTCAAGACTGTTTATCCCTACGGCGATCGCTTTGTCGGCGGACTAAGCCTGGCGCCGATTAAAATGGAAGATAATAAATTTTGGCTGGCGGTCAGCCCGGAAAAAGGGGGCTCTAACTTGATTAAAATCTATGATTGGAATTTAGGCGATGCGGGCAAATCGTTCAACGCCTACGGCAGCCGGTGGCCCGCTTTAGGCGCCAATGTGGCGTCCGGCGATATTGACGGCGATGGCCGCAGCGAACTAATTGTCGGCGCCGGATTCGGCGGCGGACCGCACGTCAAAATATTTGATCTAAACGGCAACCTGAAAAGTGAATTCTTCGCCTATGCCAATAATTTCAGGGGCGGCGTCAATGTGGCCGCCGGAGACACTAATGGCGACGGCCAAGATGAAATCATTACCGGCGCCGGGCAAACCGGCGGACCGCACATCAGAGTCTGGAATAATAATAAACTCATTGGCCAATGGTTCGGTTTTGACTCAAATAAACGCACCGGCGTCAAAGTAACCGCCACCGATGTTGACGGCGACGGCCGGGATGAGGTCATCGCCCTAACCACTAACGTATTCATGACTAATAAATAATATGCCAGAAGAAATAATCAAAGTTGAACCAAAGCCGATTGAAAAGAACCGCCGGCCGATCGCCCGAATCACTATCGGCACGCTTAATATCTTCCTGGTGCCGGCCAAAAAAAGATTCCATAAATTTTACCATCCGCAAAAAAACAGCAACTGGCTCTGGCATATTGCCGTAGACGGCTTGTTAGCTTTAGCGATCATTCTTATCACTGTCTTTAATATTTATATCTGGCTTAATCCGCCCCGATATGCCAATGATATTTCCAGTCTTCTGACTGCGGCTTTCTCTCAGCCGAGATTAGCGGTCGCCTTAAAAACCGGTGACAGCATTGTCAGCCCCGGCGGAAAACTGGTTTATCGCATTAAAGTCAAAAACGTCGGCCGCGCCTCCGCCAAAGATGTTACCGTCAATCTGCATATTGACAGCGAACTTTATGGCGGCGATAAAAAAATCATTTTTACCTCCGAGCAGGCTCCGGCTTTAGCAGAATTAAAACCTAACGCCGAACAGGAAGTCACTTACTCTTTCACGCTGAACAAAAATTTTGTTCAGCAAACCTCCGATCAAACCCAACCGGTTATTGTCTCCTATACTGAAGTATTATTTTACCCTGAGAACAATCTCAAAAAGCAGGTTATCGTCAGCGAGAAGTCAATCCAAAAAATCAGAAGCGTTATCGGACTGGAAGCTTTTAGCCGCTATCAATCTGCCGAGGGCGAACAGCTTGGCATCGGACCGAATCCTCCGCTGGCCGGATCAGCCACCCGCTATTGGATCTTCTTCGTTGCTAATACTAATTATAATGACGCTGAAAATTTCATAGCTACCGGCCATCTGCCGGATAATGTCCGCTTTACCGGACGCTCCAGCGCCTTAAGCGAAGAAGGCATCAGCTACAATCCTAACAATAGGATGATTGCTTGGCGACTTGATCGCGTAACCGCGCCCACTGATTTTTATTCAATTGTCGGCGCTTCATTAGAGGTGGAAATCATTCCCTGGCAAAGCCAATCCGGCCAAACAGCAACCCTGATTGATAACATAAAACTGACTGCTACCGATTCATTCACGGGAGAAGGGATAGAAAAAACCATAAAAGACATCACCACGGCCACTGCCGAGGAACCCGACGGCGGTCTGGTAAAAAGCAAGTAAATTCCGATGTTTTAGACCAAACTATTGACATTTGTACCATTGTTTGCTATACTGATATATCAAGTTGGGATGTTCCCAACTGATGATAAGAACATTAAAAAAAGCTTAAAAAGGAGGAAGCGGCGCTGTGTGCCGCCAACTCAGGATGGGTAAGCGGCAATGTTGTCGCCCCCAATTTTAGGGCAAATTCGTACCGCTAAGGCGGGAAAACAAAAGGAGTTAAGCCCATGCGTAAGGTATCGTTGTTGCTGGTTGGTTTGCTGGCCCTGTCGGCCATCGGTCTTGTCGGTTGCATGCCGGAGAAATTTATCGTTTCCGGCGACTTCTACGTCCAAGCGGATGATCCGCGGGACGATGACTACTACCTGGGATCCGTTGACTTGACTGATGAGGCCAATATGCCCGTCGATTATTCGGACGCGGATTACGTCGTGTGGAACGTGGACACCGTTTTTAGTAGCGGTCGAACCATTCCGTTCGATTGGACAATTAGCAAGACCGGCGCCGATCCCGAAACTTCGGCCCCGCGAATCTGGCAAAAGGGTTCCAATCGCGCCGGCGTTAAAATGTCCCTGGACGGATCACGCTTCGGCCTGATCTTTGATGCCGCTGTCGGCTACAGCAATAGCGAGGGCGTCGGCATCACTACCTGGACGGCGCAAAAGTCCTGCCTGATGGCAACCGATTGGTCCGGCGAAGGCGAGGGTGAAGGTGAAGCGGTTCCCGTTATCACCAATCAGCCCGATTCTTTGACGGCTAACGTCGGCCAGCAAGTACAATTCACGGTCGGCGCCACCGGCGGCAACCTGAAATACTGTTGGCAGGACAACGGCATTGACATTACGCCCAATCAGTATTCGGGCGGAGTCAATTCGGCAACCCTCACGATTTACTCCATTGGAGAGATCAATGAGGGCGCCTATCGTTGTCGGGTCTGGAATAGCCAGGGATCGGTTTACTCCGATCCGGCCATTCTAACCATTACCAATGGTTCAACCGGTGATACTACTCCGCCGGTCATTACGCTTAACGGCGCCTCCACGATTTATCTGTCAGTCGGCGGTTCCTGGGTTGACCCGGGCGCCACAGCCACAGATAATGTGGATGGCAATTTGACGTCAAAGATCAATGTGACTGGCACCGTCAACACGGCAATCGCCGGAACATACCACCTAACCTACACAGCCAGCGACAACAGTGGCAATCAGGCCTCGGTAACGCGGACAGTCATCGTTGGCAGTATCGCTCCCACGAGTGATCTGACGATCGCGTTGACATGGAACGGCAGTTACTTGTACCTTTCGGCCACGAACGCGCCGGCCAGCGGGATTATTGGACTGGAACTATACCAGCCCAGCTACCCGTGGATTGAACGGGAAACCTACAATGTCTCGTCCGCCGGACTAGCTAATGGAACTGTCACCAAGTTCCGCTTCAATGTCAGCCGAACGATACGGTTCTCGGTGGTTACCAACGCCTCCAGCGGCGGTTATGTCGCCAATGATGCGGTAACGATTACCTTGAACGGAGCGACCGTACCGCTCGTCAATGACGGCAATGGTAACTGGGCCTTCCAAGCCGCCGTCTAAAAGTAAATAGCACTTTCCACCGTAGAGTGGCGACGATTAAACCCGTTGCCACTCTTTTTTAATTTAAAATTAGATAAAACTATTATTATTCACGGCTATTGACAAAAAACTTTATATTTGATATAATGACATATCCTAAAGAAACTTATGCGCATAGCGTTTATCGGCCAAAAAGGCATTCCTACTAGCCAGGGCGGAATCGAAAAACACGTTGAGGAACTCTCCACCAGACTGGTTGAGCAGGGTTTTGACGTTACCGTTTATGGCCGGCCGAATTATACCGGCGACAGTCGCAAAGAATATGAGTACCGCGGAGTCAAAATCATCCAACTCCCCTCTTTGGCGACCAAGCATTTAGACGCCATCACCCACACCTTTGTTGCTACCATCCACGCCTTATTCCAAAATTATGACATCATCCATTACCATGGCGTCGGCCCCTCGCTTTTATCTTTCATCCCGCGCTTATTAAAACCGCACGCCAAAGTAGTCGTCACCTTCCATTGCATTGACCGCACCCATCAGAAATGGGGTCGCTTTGCCCGTTTGGCTTTAGCTATCGGCGAATGGACTGCTGTTACCTTCCCTCATGAAACCATTGTCATTTCCAATATTTTAAAAAAGTACTGCCTTTACCGTTTTGACAAGGAATGCCGATACATTCCCAACGGCGTAGCCGTAAACCAGTCGGAAGAGGAGGAATACAGCCTAATCAAAAACGGTTTAATCGCCGGCGAATATATTATTGCCGTTTCTCGCTTAGTGCCGCACAAGGGTATCCATACCCTGATCAAAGCTTACAGCTCTATCGCGACTGACAAAAAATTAGTCATTATCGGCGACGGCGCCAACACTGACGCTTATGTGGCTCAAATTAAAAGCTTGGCCAAGAGTAACCCCAGTATTATTTTAGCCGGACTGAAATCGGGTAACGAATTAGCGGCCCTATTTAAAAATGCCTACTTATTCGTTCAACCTTCGGAAGCCGAGGGCTTGTCTATCGCCTTACTGGAAGCCATGGCTTATGGCGTTCCGGCTATTATCTCCAATATTGAAGAGAACCAAGAACCGGCCGAGGGTTTGGCCTTGGAGTTCATTAATAAATCCTGGGAGAGCTTGGCTAAAAAAATAGAATTCGCTTTAGCTAACTCAGTAGAAATAAAACGCTTGGCTGACTTGGCCCAAAAACGCGTGGCCACCGAATACGATTGGCAAGACATCGCGCAACAAACTTCCGCTCTGTATCGCGAACTGACCAAAGAAAAACAACTTGGAGTATTAACTGCCAAATATAAGCATAACGGCTAAAACCAAAGTCGTTCTGTTTGTTTTGAGATGGATAATCTAAGTTTTCGGACATTACAATGCAATCAAACCGTCTACGCCAAAAACATGGCGAGACAAAAAGGAGAAAACATGCATATTTTACTTAGTTGGTTTATTGGATTATCGCTTTTAGGCACAGCAATCGGATGTGTTTATATGAAAAAATATAAAAGCAGGTTTTATATCATAACGCTCATAATATTGACGGCGTTTGTTTTCTTTGCTATCGGCTTAATGACTTTTATCGGCAATCCAGTATCATTATCTAAGCTTAAAACCGATACCGTCTATCAGGTTGTAGGCCAGCATCGCGACGCGGATAACGGCTTTATTACTACAGTCAAAGCGCCGAATGGCGCTTTCAGATTGATTAAATGCAAAGAACAAGTACCTGAATTGTTCATTGTCAAGCACTCGTTTTGGGATGGCAAGATAACGATCGAAGAGTTTATGATAAAGCACTAATCCACAATCAAGAACCTTATCCGCCCCGCGCAGCGATTTGCTGACGCGGGGTTTTATTTTGTTCTTCTCCTGTTTTTGTGTTATAATAATATCAATTAATCCACCCGGAAGGTGACAAACTATGCTTAACCAAAAAGATTTGGAAGAGATTTTGCTCCAAAGCAAAATTTTAGAAACCAAACAAATCAAAGAATACTCCGACAAGGCCCGTCAGGCCAATAAAAAGCTGGAGGATTTTTTGGTTGACAAAAAAATCATCGCCCCCAATTTGCTGTACGAATCGGCGGCCAAATATTACGATCTGCCCTATATTGATCTCAAAAATCAAACTATCCGCAAGGATATCCTATTCACCATCCCCGAAGTAACGGCCAGCGCCCACAAAACCATAGCTTTTGACAAAACCACCAAGGAACTCAAAGTCGCCACACTGGATATCTCCAATATTGAACTGTTTGATTTCTTAGCCAAAAAAACCGGCTTAGAGGTCCTGCTTCATTTGACTTCTCCGGATAATATCAAAGACGCGCTCAAACAATATCATAAAGGATTGTCAGCCGACATCAAAACGATTGAAGAAGAAGAGAGCGAAGAAAAACCGGAAAACCTCAAATCCCTGGCTCAAGATCTGCCGGTGGTGCGCATCGTGGACACCCTGTTAGAGTACGCCATTCTGGAAAAGGCCTCGGACATCCATATTGAGCCCTCCGACCAGGACGTAGCCGTACGCTACCGTATTGACGGCATGTTGCGTAAAGTCATGACTCTGCCCAAAACCGCTCATGCCGGCATTATCGCCAGAATCAAAATCCTGTCTAACTTAAAATTAGACGAACACCGCCTGCCCCAAGACGGGCGCTTCAAAATAAAAAGCCAAGACTACCAGGTCTCTTTTCGCGTTTCCATCATCCCGACTTTTGACGGCGAGAAAGCGGTTTTGCGCCTTCTGCCCGATACGGCCCAACAAATGACTTTGGAACAACTGGGCTTTCAACCTCAGGCGCTGGACGTGGTTAAACGCAACATCGTCAAGCCGCACGGCATGATTCTGGTTACCGGTCCGACCGGCTCCGGCAAAACCACCACCCTGTACACCATGTTGCAAGTCCTTAACAAACCGGAAGTAAATATTTCCACGGTTGAAGATCCGATTGAATACAAAATGCCCGGCATCAACCAATGCCAAGTCCAACCGAAAATAGGCTTTACTTTTGCCGCGGCCCTGCGCTCCTTTTTGCGCCAAGATCCCAACATTATCCTGGTCGGAGAAATCCGCGACAATGAAACCGCCGACATTGCCATAAACGCCGCCATGACCGGCCACTTGGTCTTATCCACCTTGCACACTAACGACGCGGCCACCTCCATCCCCCGTTTGACCGACATGAATGTGCCGACTTTCTTAATCTCCTCAACCCTTAACTTGATTATCGCCCAACGCTTGGTCAGGAAAATCTGCAAAAATTGCATTGAAAGTTATAATCTAGACAAAAAGGGCGTCATGGAATTGGAAAAAGAATTCAACCTAAGCGCGGTAGAAAAAAGCCTGTCAGAACTGGGCATGTTAGGCAAAAAACAAAAGCTTAAAGACACCTTGTTTTTTCGCGGCCGCGGCTGCCAGCAATGCGATAATTCCGGCTACAAAGGCCGCATCGGCATCTATGAAACATTGGAAATAAATGACAAGATATCGGCGATGATCTTAAGCAAGGCGACGCGCGACGAATTGCAGAAAGCCGCGATTGAAAACGGCATGGTAACGATTATGTTGGACGGTTTCATCAAGGCTAAGACCGGTGTCACCTCCATTGAGGAAGTGTTAAGAGTAACGAAAGAATAAAATAATTATGGCGAATCTAAATCAAATGTTTATCAGCCTGCAACGCGTGCCGGAAACGGCAAAAATCTTCATGTTGCAAAACCTGTCTGTCATGATTAAGGCCGGACTGCCGTTGGCCGACGCCTTGAATATTCTCTCGGAACAAGGCAAGAGCGCCAAGTTAAAAATGGTCCTAGGCGAAATACAGCAACAAATTCGCGGCGGCAAAAGTTTCGCCGAGGCCCTCTTGCCCTATCAGCGCGATTTCGGCGAAATGTTCGTTAATATGATTGCCGCCGGCGAAGCCTCCGGCAACTTGGAGGGCGTCTTGAATAATCTTTATATCCAACTCAAAAAAGACCACACCATCAAAAGCAAGATCAAAAACGCCATGATCTACCCGATTATTATTGTCTGCGCCATGATTGCCTTAAGCATTTTCGTTATGATTTATGTCCTGCCCAACATTACCTCAATGTTCAAAGACCTGGAGGCGGGCTTGCCCCTGCCGACCAAAATACTTATAGCTGTCAGTAATTTTGTTACGACTAACGGCCTGATTTTGGGGCCGTTGATTGTTTTGCTTTTTATTCTTCTTTGGCGCCTTACCCGTTCCGGCCCGTTGCGTCTGCTGTGGCATCAATTAATACTAAAAACACCGATCATCGGCCCGATTTCCATTAAAATAAATGTTGCCAGGATGTCCGCGGCCCTGAGTTCCCTAATTCAAACCGACATTCCCATTCCCGATAGCTTAAAAATCACCGCCAAAATAATGTCCAACGCGGTTTATAGGCAAGCATTAATGGAGGCGTCGGAAAAAATAAAAAAAGGCATTAAGCTGGCGGATGTTTTCAAACAATACCAAGTCTTTCCGGTTATTATCATTCAAATGGTGGCGGTCGGCGAAGAAACCGGCTCGTTGGATGCGGTCTTAAAAAATTTAGCGGAATTCTATCAGGAAGAAGTGGAACAAACCATGGAATCGCTGCCCACGATCATTGAACCGCTACTGATGATTTTAATGGGATTCGGCGTGGGCGGTTTGGCCATCGCCATTATTCTGCCGATCTACTCCATGACTTCTCAATTCTAAATGGTTCTCGCTTTATTAAGCATCGCCCGATCAATGGTAAGACGAACTCGCGTATGAGCAAATCAGAAAAGAAATTACATTTTGCCGGCCCCCCAACCGTCCGGTGCAACCTGGCCGGTTTTTCTTTATTGGAGTTAGTGGTGGTAATCGCCTTACTCGGCATTATCACCGGCGTCGGCCTGCCTTATTATCAAAGCTTCACCGTCAGCCTGCAATTGCAGGGTGCGGCGCGCGATTTGACTTCCGATTTGCGTTACGCCCAACAACAGGCCGTCACCACCCAAAACAATTATCAAGTGGTTTTTGATATCAATCAAAATCTCTACACCGTAGAAAACGCCTCCAGCGGATTATTGATAAAATCCCGCGTCATTAAAAGTCCGATCAGCTTGGAATCAACCACCTTAGCCTCCTCAACCGCCGTCTTTAATGCCACGGGCGCAGCCGTTTCTTCGGGCAATGTCATCCTATCCAATTCTAACGGCCGTCACGCCACTATAGATATAAAACCCTCCGGCTATGCCCAAATATCATTCTCCTACTGAAGCAGGCATTTCCATCCTGGAAGCCATCTTGGCTATTGCCGTCCTGGCTATGGCTATTTTGGGCATTATTCAAATCTTCCCCTTGGCCCTAAAAATGTCGCGCATCGCCGAACAAACCACGGTGGCGGCCAACCTGGCCCAAGCTCAGGCTGAAACAATCCACTCCTTAAATTACAGTGAAATTAGCACTGGCGCCATTGAGGCCAGGCATCGTTTGGCCAGTGATCCGGCCAATCCCTTTTACAAATACGAAAGGCAAACAGTGGTGGATTATGTTGATGGCGATCTGAACAATTCGGCCACGGATTTAGGATTAAAAAAAATTTCCATTACGGTTTATTGGCTGTCTTCTTATTTGAATAAAGAAATAACCTTCCCGTTAACCTTTTTAATCAGCGAAAAATAATGCGACTGGGTCCAACCGACAATTCCGGCTTTACGATCGTAGAAATCGTGGTATCAATAACGATTGCCATAATAATTTTTTTGTTGATTACTTCCACCTACGTCATCAGCCAAAACGCCTACAGCCAAACCGACACCACGGCCGAATTAACCCAAAACGGCCGCGTTATGCTGGATCGCCTGGTACGGGAAATCCGCCAAGCCCAACGTTTGTCCAATGATTTGCCTATTGATACTTCGGATCCGGATAATCTGCCCAATGAAATAAAATTCTTAGACGGCCATGATATCTCTTACAAGCATTACATCCGTTATTATCAGGCTGGCAACACGCTCAAACGCCAAGTAATCCTTTATTACTTTCCGGCCTCCACCACTTATTACGTTTTGGAAACTGACACTGACGTGGATGAACCGCACAACCCTCCCCTGGCAACCACTACGGAAGATAAGATTGTCGGAGAATTTGTTGATGATATTGAATTTTGGGGCGATAAACTGATAAACATCAATCTTTATTTATCCAAAGACAATGCCAGTCAGGTGATATACACGGCGGTATTCGGCCGAAACTTATGAAAAAATTTTTCAATTTTAAACTAACCGATTGCTGGAAAATTTTTAACCCTTCTCAGGGGTTTGTTTTGGTAACCTCGATTTTCGTCATGTTGCTATTGCTGTCCTTAGGATTATTCGTCGCTTCCTTTGTCTTGACCGAATTGCATATCGCCAATAGCCAAGCGGCCTCGGTTCAAAACTATTATTTGGCGGAAAGCGGCGTAGCCGAAGCGGTCTGGCGCGTCAAAAACGACGCCGCCTGGAAAACCCAATTTGAAAGCGAAGACGACTGGAACATAATATATACCCGATCGGCGGCTCTGTATGACAATGGCAGCTACACCATCAACATTAAAAACAGCCTGCGCGGCCGAGGAGAAGTTAATGTTACCAGCACCCTCGCTTTAAGCGGCGGTTCCTCCCGGCGCGTCATTAAAACCCTGATTTACAAAGCTTTGGGAGAAAGCTTGGTCGGCAATAACGGCGAATACGCCGACGGCAACATTGATATGTCCGGATCCAACCTGGCAATCGTTAATGGCGGATTTTTCTCCAACCTGAACGTTATCATTAACTTCTGGAGCACTATTGATGCCGATAAACAAGTCCAAGCCGTGGGCAATATAAATATCGGCAGTAAATCAGCTCTTAATGCCACAGAAATCCATTCCCATAACATCAATCCGCCGGCACCGGACCCCCTGGCCATGCCGGCAGTCTCATTTGATAATCCCGGCGATCCCGACTCCTACAAAGCCAAGGCCGATCATATCTATACGACCAGCCAATTTGACAGCCTGCTCTGGGATAACCGAGGCGGCACCTTAACCTTAGATGGCATCACTTATGTTACCGGCGATGTCTCCATCCGAGGCAATAATAACTTAATCATTAACGGCGTCTTGGCCGCCGATGGCGACATTGAGCTGGGCGCCAACACCCTACTATGCTGTTGGGGGCTTAACTGCGGCCGCAGCCACATTACCATTAATCGCGTCGGCTCCACCACCCCGGCCGGAATATTAAGCAAACAGGATGTCAGTTTTGAACTTTGTTTGGACAGTTTCTCCGGCACCGGCCTGGTTTATGCCAATGACAAAATAAACATCTTAAGCCTGCCTAACAGCATTGGTTTGACCGGCGGTTTAATCTCGCGCAAAATCACTCTGACCAGCATCTGGCAACCCATGATCATTACTTATGACAATAGCGTTGTCAATTATACTTTGGGCGACCCGCAATTCTCGCCGATTGTAACCGTTGAGCACTGGGAGGAAGAATACTGATGAACCGGACAATCAAAGTTAATAAAATCTAAAAAATTATAAACAATAAAAATTGAGACCTTAAACAAAAAATGCTATAATATAATCATTAAGCCAAACTTTTAACTTATAAATTATCGCCTTTGCCGGTTTTAACACTATGTCCTTTTTTTCCACCGACGAATTGGCTTTCGGTCTGGATATCTCCGATCATTTCTTGCGGCTGATCCAGCTTAAGCGCTTCGGTAAAAAAATAAAAATCCAATTATTCAACGAGGTGAAGTTGCCGCCGCAAACCGTGGTCAGCGGCAAAGTTGTCAATAGCCAATATTTTGTCCAAGCGCTGAAACAGCTCACCGGCACCAAACGCGGACTGGGCGGATTAAGCAATGAAGCTGTCGTGGCCCTGCCTCAAGCCGGCACCTTTCTCAAAACCTTAGAAATTGCCGCCAACAATGAGGAGGAACTCCTGCCCAAAATTGAGGAACTGTTGCCGCAAAGCCTGCCTCTGGCCCTGGAAGAGATCTACTACGATTGGCAAACCATTAAAAGCCAGGAGGGCGTTTACACCATTCTGGTCGGAGCCGCTCCGCGGGCATTGGTTGATTCATATTCTTCCGCCCTAAACAGCTTAGGCATCCTGCCGGTGGTATTTGAAATTGAAGCTATTGCCATCGCCCGATTGCTGGTTGAACGCGCCGGCGACACTCGGCCGCAGATTATTGCCGATTTGGGAGCTAACCGCAGCAGCCTGATCCTCTGCGAGGGATCTGACGTCAAATTCAACGTAACCCTGGCTTTGTCCGGCAAGCAGATTGACCAATATATCGCCGAATCGTTGGAATTGGATTTGGGTAAAGCCGAGCAAGCCAAGATTATCTGCGGCTTAAGCCAGGATAAGTGCCATGGCGCCGTTCTGGAACTGCTCGTACCGCTAATTGACGAGCTGGCGACGCAAATCCTCCATGCTGTTGATTTCTACCAAAATAATTTTTCCTCTCCGGGTTTAATTGAACAAATCCAGCTTTGCGGCGGTTTATCCGGACTGACGGGCTTAAGCCGAGAAATTAAAAATCGCCTTAATACGCCGGTTGTCAGCGCCGAACCGTTCAAAAATATCGTTAATCCCGATCCTCACTATTTCACGGCTGAAAAATCGCAATCTTTCGTTCCCGCCATCGGCCTGGCCCTGAGAGGCTTGTCGCCCAAAACTTTTTATGATCACAATCAGGCTTAACTTGGTTCCGCCCAAGCAAAAAAATCAATTAAAAAACAATCGCCTTTACCAAGCCGTCCAAGAGTCGCTGACCTTATTGTTTTTATTCGCCGCCATTATCAGTATTCTGCTTTTGATTTCCCGTTATTTCTTGGAACAGCAATTAAGCGAAATGATCACCCAAAATGCCGCCAATATTTATTCCAATCAGCTGGTCGCCAAAAAGATAAACGTCTTAAACCAAGAGATCAACGCCTCTTTGGGCATACAAAAAAATTACCAACCGGTAACTCCGATTATCTCCGCCATCTCCTACACCCTGCCGGCCAATGTCGCTATCAGCAGTTTGCGTTTTTTCCGCCAAGAAAGCCGAATAGAATTTTCCGGCAGTACCAAAACCCGAGATGACCTGATGAAATTTAAAAATTATTTGGATAAGGCCGATTGGCTCAGCGACGCCGAAATCCCCTTGTCCGCTTTAGTGCCCAAAGAAAACAATGCTTTCAGCATCAAAGCCAATATCAACTATCAGGCGCTAACGCCCACCAATGTATGTCCCGAATCAAAATAGACAAAAAAATAATTTGGGCGCTTATCCTATTCTTGGCTTGGACAGCTTTGATTATTGTTATTATTTATCCTACGGCCAACAAAATTATCGCTATCCGCCAAGAGATACTCAAAGAACGCCAGGATTTGGAGAAAAAACTGGCCATGGGTCTTAATGCCAATAAAATCAAGGAAGAGGCCGATGCCGTGGAGAAAATAATGCCGGGACTGCGCCAAGTTTATATCAAGCCGGGGCAAGAGCTGGAATTTCTTAATTACCTTGACGGTTTAGCCGCCAAAAATAACCTGGCTATAGACATCAAGCCCGATTTCACCGGTAAAGCCCTTTCCCCGGAAATCACTCGTTTGCCGATTGAACTGATTTTATCAGGAAAATTTGAAAATGTTTTGACAACCCTAAACGAATTGGAACGCCGAGACACTTATTTTATAATTGACGTTTTAAGCTTAACGGCGCAAAACGACGGTTTAGTGGCCGCCGCTGTCAGCGGTAACATTTATCGGCAAGAAAATAAAATCGCCGCCACCAAATAATATGGGCTTAATGGAAAAAATAAAAAATATAACCCAAGTAAAGACTGAAATGGAAGAGACGGAACTGTCAGGTCCAAACAAGGCCAAAACCAACAAGATTAAGCTGGATTGGTTCTGGCTGGCCAGATTAATGTACCCCCTGACCATAATCGTTATCGTTGTCATTTTGTTTATCGTCATGTCCTTCCTGTATCAACAGGTCTATCAGACAGCGACTCAGATGGATTTGTTGGCCGGGTTAAAAAGCAAGGTTATAGAAGTCCAAATCAATGGCAATTCCTTAAACCAGATCAAGGAACTGTTATGCCGGAAAACCTCCACGCCGGCCATCTGGCCCTTCAAAAATCCTTTTGTTTTTTCGCCAAACGATCCGCCCTTGCGGCCGTCAAATGATTTTCAACCCTTAAATATCATTAATAATTTGCTTAGCACCAGCACCGCCTCTTCCACTGCTCTTTCTTCCACCACCAAAGCTACCAGTACCATTAAAAATTAAAAATCAAACAGATTATCAGCCGGGGGACATATTAATCGCACAAAAAGACGCCGATTTTCGGCGTCTTTTATTATCTTATTTATATTCTATTTTTCTAAACTATTCTAAGCTATTTCAGAGGCGACATGGCGCGGAGCTTCGCGATAATCGGCGGCAGTTCCTTAAGCAAGGCATCAACATCGGCTTTCTTAGAATAACGGCCTAAAGTAACGCGTAGCGACCCGTGAGCGACTTCCGGCGGCAAGCCAATGGCCAGAAGCACATGGCTGGGTTCCAGTGATCCGGACGAACAGGCCGAACCCGTAGAAACGCAAATACCCTTTTGCGACAGCATCAATAAAACGCTCTCCCCCTCCACCCCCTCAATCACAAAGCTGGCATTATTGGGCAAACGCCTAATTAGGTCTCCGGTAACTCGGCAGTTCTTGATCTTTTTCGGCAAATTCTTCAGCAAATAATCCCTTAACTTTTTTATTTCCTTAATTTCCTTAACTCTAATTTTCTTGTCAGCAATCAACTCTACGGCTTTGCCCAGGCCGACAATGCCCGGAACATTGTAAGTGCCGGAACGGACCTGCCCTTGCTGGCCGCCGCCGTAAAATAACGGTTTCAAAGGCGTGCCTTTTCTGACAAACAAAGCACCCACGCCCTTGGGTCCGTAAATCTTATGCGCCGATAGCGACAACAGATCAACTTGCAGCTTAGCCGTATCGCAAGCCAAATAAGCCGGAGCTTGCGTGGCGTCAGTATGGAAATAAATCTTTTGCCGGCGATTCTTGTTCAACTCGCCGATTATCTTACCTATCTCCTCTATGGGCTGGATAGCGCCGATCTCATTGTTGGCCAGCATAATGGAAACAAAAATCGTGTTATCCTTAATGGCTTTCTTCAATGCCGACGGATCAACTATACCCTTTTCGCCGACCGACAAGAAAGTCACTGCCACGCCGGACTTTTCCAAATGTTTGGCCGGCTCCAAAATAGCGTCATGTTCAATGGCCGAGATGATTATATGGGGCTTTTGGCCTGACTTTTCAATAAACCCTTGCGATAAAACACCCTTAATCACGCCCAGGACAGCCAAATTATCGCTCTCGGTGGCGCCGGAAGTAAAATAAACCTCATCAGTCCGGCAATTCAAAAACTTAGCCACCGCGACCCTGGCTTGATCAACCGCTTTGGCGGCAGAAATACCGGCCTGGTGCAGAGAACTGGCATTGCCGAAATTATCCTTAAGGCACGGCTCCATGGTTTTCACCACTCGCGGATCAACCGGCGCAGTCGCGGCATAATCAAGATAAATTAATTTTTTAGGCATATGATTGCAGTTTATGGCGCCTAGCCAATGATTGACGATTAAATAAATTAAACGTTTTCAATTTCCTTGACTTCGGGGACGCGTTCCATCACTACTTTGCCGATGCCTTCTTTTAGGGTGATGGCTGACATGGGGCAGCCATGGCAAGCGCCTTGCAGGCGCACCGTTAACTTTCCCGACTTTTCATCAAAAGAAATGAATTCCACATCGCCACTGTCCATTTGCAGATGCGGTCTGAGTTCGTCCAGCACCGCTTTGATTTTTTGCTCTAACATATTTTGCTTTGTTATTAATCTTTGGTTTGCTTTTTTCCTTCATACTCCTTGACTGCGGCGGCCAAAGCGTCGTGCGCCAGAATGGAACAATGCAATTTGGCTTCCGGCAATCCGTCCAATTCATTGGCAATATCCAGCTTGCCGACTTTCAGGGCTTCGGCAATGGTCTTGCCCTTAACCATTTCAGTCAACATGGACGAGGTGGCGATTGCGGCGCCGCAACCCAAGGTTTCAAATTTGATATCCTTAATGACATCCTCGCCTTGCTTATCGGCTTCCACTTTGATGTAAACCTTCATTACATCGCCGCAGACCGGATTGCCGACCTGCCCGACGCCGCTGGCGTTTTCAATGACGCCTTGATTGCGGGGGTGGGAAAAATGATCCATGACTTTTTCTGTATACATATTTAATTATATTAAATTGCTTAGCTTATATTTTTTTAGCGTCTTAATCACATCGCCTTGCACTTGGAGCCAGACGCGGCGAGTCAGGCAATTTTTGGTTGAACAATTGCTAGACATGCATTGATTGACCGCCACTGAACCTTCCAACGCCTCCACGATCTCCAATAAGTTAATCCGGCCGGCGGAACGCGACAAAGCATAACCGCCTTCGGCGCCCTTGATACTTTTGACCAATTTGGCTTGCTTCAGCTTGGCAAACAGCTGTTCCAAATAAGACAATGACAAACCGGTAACTCGGGCGATTTCCGCCAAAGAAATCGGACGTTGAGCCTGATTTTCAGCCAAAATTACCAAAGCCTTAAGCCCATATTCGGTTTTAGTGGTAAACAGCATAATCGTTTAATTCCTACTAAATTACTTGGTATTAGTATTATAGCAACATAAAAACCGGCTGTCAAGAGCCGGTTTATAATAAGCTATCTGCTGACAACAATCATCACTTTCCGCCCCTGGATCATTTCGGCGTCAGTCATGCCATCGGCGGCCAAAAGCGGATTCCAATCATGCACGGCGTTCAACAATGTGGCATAGCCATAGCGATAACCATTGCCCTTTCTGGTGCCGGGATCATTGGTCACAAACTCGCTGCCGGTCCAACCCTTAATTACCAACATATGATAAATCGGGCCCGGCGCTTTAAAATTGGGATTACCCAGCAAACGGCCGGCGGCCGGAATCAGAACCAAACGGCCCTTAAAAATTTCCGTTTTTATCCGTTCCGTTGTCACTTCAGAAACTATTTCGGCTTTTAAACCGAAATATAACTGCAGTACGGTAACGGTTTCCTCGGCAGTCAGATCAACCTGGTAACCCTTGCCCGATTCCCATTTGACCAGCTTCTGAATTTCTTCTTCCATAATGCTTTCATCCAAAGGCTGAGTCTTATAAAACCTGTCGGCCATAATCATGGACGCCTCCTCGCAGGCCTCTTCATGCAAGGCGTCCCAGTTGGCAAAAGGAGCTTGCTGGGCAAAACTGACATTCAATTGATAACTCTTGGGCATTGACTGGGCCGGAACGGCAACCGTTCCAGTTTGAGTCGGCTTGGTTGCGATCGGCCGAGTGACGGACTGAGCAGCGGGTTGAGAATTTTGGGTCGCTGGAGCGGTAAGATTTGAACTGTCCGAAACAGCTGTTGCCGGCGTTGCCGTTGAAAGAGCCGTGATCGGCGTTGCCTGCCTGTCACAACCGGCCAAACCAAAAATCATCAGGCTGATGATGCCGAAAACAAAAATATAAAAATTGAAAATATTTTTCTTCATAAGTTTAACATTGTTCACTATGACTTTCTTGTGAGGTAACTATATCAGTCGCCGTACTGCCGGACACTTGTACCGTGCCCAAGTAAAGAGTTTCAGTGCAACATTGCCCATCCATAAAACGGAAATCATACTTGCTGCTGGCGGTTTCCGTCAGCATAATGCCGTTAAGCTGCTTGATCTTATTATAAACCTCCAAATCGGTTTTCAGCGAATATTTTTGCCGCAAAAATTCAGCCAACCCCTTATTATCAGCAATCATGCTCTGGATCGCCACTTCCGGTACGGTTATGGCCGAGCCGTAACAGATGCCCGGTTTATATTTATCAACCAAATGCATTTTGGCAATCAGTTGCGGGGTGATTACAAATTTGCTCTCAACCGGAACGGAGGCCGAACCGGAACTGCCGGCCAATGCCTGAGCCAAACTCTGATCGGGATAATAGCGCTTAACCTCGGCCGGCGCCGGCGCGCTGGAATCGGAGGCGGGAACTGTCGCGAGCGACTGGTTAATTGCCGGCGATCCGACTGCCGGCGCGGTTACTGCCGGAACAGAAGCGGTTGCGGCGGATTGCCGTTCAACGCCGGCAACGGTCAAATCTGTCGGTTTGAATTTTTGATAAACGCCAAAGCCGATCATTAGAACACACAAAAAAATTATGCTTAAAGTTATAACGTTTTTCATAGTAGTGTTACTGCTTATATTATAACAAAAAACCTATAACTTGGTAATAGCTATTATTCATACATCAAAACCCCGAGGCAGCAAGAGGCGTCGCGGGGTTTCTAATTACCCAAATTATATTTCATTTCAAATATTTTCTTAAATAATCACCGGTCAAGCAATCTTTCGCGCCGGTAAGCTGTTCGGGCGTACCCTTGGCTACGACTTTACCGCCATTATCCCCGCCTTCCGGTCCCAGATCAATCACCCAGTCCGCTTCTTTGATGATATGCATGTTGTGTTCAATCAAAACGACACTATTACCCTTATCAATTAATTTATTTAAAGCTTTAAGCAATAATTCAATATCATGGTAATGCAAACCGACCGAGGGCTCGTCCAATAAGTATAAAGTTTTAGCGCCCAAGGTGTGCGTCAATTCGCGAGCCAACTTAATTCTTTGCGCTTCACCGCCGGACAGGGTGGTGGCTGACTGGCCTAATTGCAGATAACCCAATCCGACTTCTTGCAAAACCTTAAGTTTGTCGGTAATCAGATATTGGCCGTCAAAATAATCAATTGCTTCGTCAATCGTCAATTGTAGAACTTCGGCGATGTTTTTGTTCTTATATTTGACCTGCAATGTCTCGCGGTTGAATCTTCTGCTACGGCAAACCTCGCATTCCACCAGCACGGCCGGCAAGAAATGCATTTCAATCAGATTGAATCCGGCGCCGTCGCAAGACTCGCAACGTCCGCCCGGACGATTGAAAGAAAAGCGCGAAGCAGTGTAAGCGCGTTCGCGGCTGGCCGGCAGCTGGGCAAAAAATTCGCGAATCGGCGTAAAAATTCCGGTATAGGTGGCGGGGTTGCTTCGCGGCGTCCGGCCGATAGGCGACTGATTTACGATAATCACCTTGTTAATGTATTCGCTGCCGATAATTTTGGCCACACCCCTGATTTCTTTCCGAAAACCGTGCTTGATTTTCAGTAGATTTTCATATAGGGCATCATAAAGCAGGGTGGACTTGCCGCTGCCGGACACGCCGGTAATGGCAATGAATTTCCGCAAGGGAAACTCCACATCAATACTTTTCAAGTTATTGATCTTGGCGCCGATAACCTTGATGGCTTCAGCTTCCTTAAGGCGGCGGCTGCGATCCAGGTTGATTTCTTTCTCCCCGCGCAAATATTGCAATGTCAAAGAATCGGGGTAATCTTTGCCCTTAAGCAGTTTTTTGGTTTCCCCGACGGCCGTCACTTCCCCGCCGTGGCGTCCCGCCAAAGGTCCCAAATCTACCAGATAATCCGAGGCCATAATCGTCCGCTCATCATGTTCCACCACGATAACGGTATTATTCTGATCCCGCAATGATTTTAGGGTTTCAATCAGTTTCTCCGTATCCCTTTCATGCAGGCCGATAGTCGGCTCGTCAAGAACATACAGGGTATGGGACAAATGCGAACCGATCTGGGAAGCCAGGCGGATTCTCTGAGCCTCGCCGCCTGATAGCGTCTCAGCCTCGCGATCCAGCGTCAAATAATTCAAACCGACCTTAAGCAAGAAATCCAAACGGGCGCTGATTTCATAAACTACGGTTTCGCCGATAGTCTTCTGACGTTCAGTCATTTTGTTGTAATATTCGGAAAAAAACTTCTGGGCTTTATCCAGAGACAACGCCGAGGTCTCGGCGATATTTTTGCCGTTGACCCGCACCGACAAGGCATTTTCATTCAAGCGCAAGCCATGGCAAGTCAGGCACTCCTCCACGATGCGTTCGTATTTGTTGCCGTCATCATCTTCGTCGGTTTTTTCCCTTTCCACCCATTTTTCTTTCCGGCCCAAACCGTGGCATTCGGGGCAGGCGCCATGCGGACTATTGAATGAGAACAGGCGCGGCTCCACTTCAGGGAAGGCAAAACCGTCATTGGGGCACGTCCAATTGGAAGACAAGAGGATCTCCGCCGGTTCTTTATCTTTCTGATTAAAAATCACGCGCACCAAACCCTTGGCATGATCCAAGGCGCTTTCCACGGCTTCAGTCAAACGCGTTTCATCTGCTAATCTGACTTTATCAATAACAATATCAATGGAATGTTTTTTGTTCTTGCTCAGTTCAATACGTTCGCGTAAAGAATTAATTTTGCCATCCACGCGCGCCTCGCCAAAACCCAGGGCCAAAAAATCATACAGCATCTGATAATATTCCCCTTTCCTATCCACCACCACCGGCGATAAAATCATAATATTATCCGCGCCCGACTCTTCGGCTTTGTTTTTGATGATTTCTATCATCTCATCCAAAGACATCTTAGCGATCTTAGTGCCGCAAACCGGGCAAAATACTTCGCCCAAGCGGGCATACAGGACCCGCAGGTAATCGTAAATCTCGGTCAAGGTGCCCACGGTGGAACGGGGGTTATGCGACAGGGCTTTCTGGTCAATACTGATAGCCGGCGCCAAGCCGACAATTTCGTCCACATCAGCCGGCTTCATTTGGCCCAAAAACTGCCGGGCATAAGGCGACAGCGATTCAATATAACGCCTTTGGCCTTCGGCAAAAATCGTATCAAAAGCCAGCGACGATTTGCCGCTGCCGGACACGCCGGTCATGACCGTCAACTTGTTATGCGGTATTTCCAACGAAATATTCTTTAAATTGTGCACCCGCGCGTTGCGGATAATTATCTTATCTTCAGTCATTTTTTTAAATTATTTTTTTACGCTACGTCAACGGGCTTTTGATATTCCTGATGCTCGGATTAGTAACATGAGTATAAATTTGCGTGGTGCGGATATTCTGATGCCCCAAAAGTTCTTGCACATAACGAACATCAGTGCTGTTTTCTAACAAGTGGGTGGCGAAACTGTGGCGCAAACTGTGAAAAGTTGCTTCCTTCTTGATGCTTGACTTTTCAAGCACTTTGGCAAAAATCGCCTGTAAAGTTCTTTCCGTCAATTTTCCGCCACGTTCACTCTCAAACAGATAGTCATTGCCCGAGCGATCACTGATAAGCGCGGCTAATTTACTTTTAATTTTTTCCGGAACAATCGTCAAGCGATCCTTTCGTCCCTTGCCCTGATCCACCTTAAGCGTCAACTCATTAAGAAAAACGTCTTTGATTCTTAAATTAACTGCCTCACTGACTCTAAGTCCGGCGCCATAAGACAAAGCCAAAATTAGCTTATGTTTCTCATTATCGGTGTTGCTTATCATCAGATTTATTTCCTCCCGGCTCAAAACCACCGGCAACCGCTTATTTTTTTTGGCTAATTTAAAATCAATATGTTGAGGCTTTTTTAGAATTTCGCGATAAAAAAACTTAATAGCGTTAAGGCACAAGTTGATCGTCTGAGGGGAATAGCCTTTTTCCTGCTTGATTAAAATAAACTCTTTAATTTTAGCGGAATCCGCCGCCATGGGGTTGTCATTTACAAAACATAGAAAGTCATTCAGATAATGAATATAACTATTGATGGTCTTTCGGCTGTAGTTCCTGATTTTTAGCTCAATTATTGTTTTATCCGAATAACTTTGCATAAATAGGGTAAAAAGGCTATAATTTATATGTAAATTGATTATATCAACTATTCGTAAAATAATCAATATCCACACATTATACGAAAACAATTCGCATAAGCGCTAGTTATGTGAAATCTTAAAAAAACAAACTTTTTATTAATTTAAACTTATGAAACCGTGGTTTAAAAATGGCTGCTGGGGAGTAGCCGTCGCGACGATCTTAGCTTTAGCCTCATGGATAATTTGTATTATTGTTTATGCCCCTGATTTTAAATATTGGGCACAACCGCTTTGGTTATTCTTTTCATTTCCCGGGGCAATCATTATCGGAGTCGCTATGTTTCTGATGTTTGACTACTATCCCCCGCGCATAATAGATTCATTTTCATTAATTTTAAGTACGGCTATTTCAATGGGAATTTATTTCTTATTTGGCCTCTTTGTTGGTTGGATAATTAAAAAAATAAAAACATGGTAAATATCGGGATTATAATTTTAGTTATCTTGATAGTGGCCGGCGCAATAATTATGGGTATGAGGGAAGATAAGCATAACCCATAAAATACTAAAACACGTCGGCAACATTGGCAAAATCAACAAGATGGATTGACACAGATCATCGTTCCGCCTTGTCTTGACTTTTTTACTTCTCTTGGCTATAATAAATAATCAGAGCAAAAAGAACCTTAAAATCCAAATAACCCATGGTAAGCGACTTTTTAGATCAATGCCACATGGAAGGAGGTTAATAATGAACTCCAAGATTTTCAAAAAGCCGTATATCAAAGTGGAAATCACCGACACTGCCGTGTCGGGCAGTATGTTGTTTAGAAAACTGGGATCATGGTGCGAGGCGGAATCGTCGGTTCTAATGTGGGAAACAACCTACGAAGAAGCGCCCCTGCAACAATACTTTGCCACTACGGGAAGCAATGCGGGGAAAAAAACTGATACTGCCGGCGGTAATTGGAGAATTGAATTCCAATTTGTCCGAGTCAACACTGGCGCTGAAAGAGGGTTTTTTGATGGCGCGATTATCATTGCCGGATTCATCAAGAACACTTTGGAAGCGACCAACGATGAATCGCAACCGGCTTATTTATTATCAATTAATTCCCGATCATTGAAGGGCGAGCAAACATTCTTATCCGCCCCCGATCTCTGGAAGACGCTCACTAATTTGGGAGTGAAAAAAACTTAGGACATTTTTGAATCAAAAAGAGGAGAATTATACCCGAATCATTGCTAAAAATACGGGGGCAATAATATTCAATTCGTGGAATACCCTCATGATCATCCTAATTACTATGATAGCATCAGTGAAATCCATTGCCAGAATTGCGACCGACGTTTCGGCCGTTGGTCAGGCAAAGAATTAAAAGAAGGCGAATGCGAGAAACCTTATAGTAAGGAGAATTAAACATGACTAAAAAAAGGTTCATTGAACTGCATGGCCAATCTGCTTGGGACCTGCTAGTGGAGACGATTGAACCGCCGTTTGCCTGGATGAAAAAATTTATGCCCAGTGACGACAAAATGTCAGAACGCGGTCACAAAACCGTTATGCGGCTTCTTGAACGGCTCGGCATAGTCGAAGCAACTGGCCTTAATGAGGCTGAACAAAAATCATGCGAAAAAGACTTAGAAATTGCCCGATTAGAAAAAGAAATAAAGAAATTGCGAAAACAACTTGAGCAAGGTGACCGACTATGACTAAAACTCAATTTGAAGTCCAAAGATGGCAATACTTTAATCAATATAACAACCAAGGAGGACTCTAATTGTGAGTAAACCGAGATACACTCAATGGATAGATGGCGAGGGTTGGACAGGAATTACTCGGAAAATCCAGGGCCGGCCAGATGTTGCTATTGGTGTCATAACCGGCGCCTGCCATTCTATAAAAGACTTAATCAAAATGTTACAAGAAGCCTATAAAATGGGGTTAGCGGATGGAAAAAAATTAAGACAATAAGCACTTTAACCAAACACGGCACCCCTGCCGTGTTTTTTGCTTAGATTTTTTTTAATTTATAATCATCCTTACTGTCTTCCATTTGCCAACCGGCTTGCAAGAGTTCATCACGCAAACGATCCGACTCGGCCCAATTCTTGGTTTGTCGAGCCTGCCAACGCGCTTCGGCTAAAGTTTTTATTTCAGCGGGAATTTCTTCCGCTCTAAGTTGCGATAAATTCAAGCCCAAAACTTGATCAAAATCAATTATGGTCGCATATTTTTCCGCATCAGGCAAATCAGCCTTGAGTATTTCCCAAACCAATGCTAAGGCTTGGGGAATATTAAAATCATCTTCCAGGGCGGCGATGAACTTATTTTTAAATAATTCCTCCGTTCGCCCGCCATCCGGCTGGTTCGGTCGGAATGACAATAATTGCAAGCGTAAATTATTTAATGCGGATTGGGCGGCATCAAGCGCCTCCCAAGTAAAATTTTGCTTACTGCGATAATGCGCGCCCAAGAAAAAATAACGCAAGACCAGCGGATCATACCCTTTGGCCTTGATATCGGTTACCGAATAAGCCGTACCGTCGGATTTTGACATCTTGCCGCCGTCAACATTAAGATGTTCATTATGCAACCAATAATCCACGAACTTTTGGCCGGAAAAGGCCTCGCTCTGAGCAATCTCGTTGGTATGATGCACGGGCACGTGCTCAATACCGCCCATATGCAAATCAATCGTTGGACCGAAAATCTTATAGTTCATAGCCGAACATTCCAAATGCCAGCCGGGGAAACCCTCCCCTTTAATTGTTTTACCCTGAACACGAAATTTGTACGGCCAAGTTTGTAAGGCATTTTCATGCGCGCCCGCCTTAAAAAACCATACGGCAAAGTCAGCCGAATTCCTTTTTCCCGGATCGCCCACTTCGCCCTTGCCGGCCTCAGCCTGATTTTCTTCCAATTTCTGGCCGGACAACCTGGTGTAGTCCCGGGCCTTGGCAATATCAAAATAAATCGCCAAATCGGTGACATAAGCATAATCCTTATCCAGAAAAACCTGCACCATTTTTTGCATTTGCTTGATATACTCCGTGGCCCGCGGTTTATAGTCGGGGGGCAAACAATTCAAATCAGCCACATCAGCTTCAAATTGCGCGATGTATTTATCAGCTATCTGCTTCGGCGTTAGGCCTTCGCGTCTGGCCGCCTTAATCATCTTGTCTTCGCCCTCATCCTCATCGCTGGTCAAATGGCCGACATCGGTATAATTCCGGGCAAACTTCACTTTGTAACCAAGATAGGCAAGCGACCGGCGAATCAAGTCGGCCAGCACCATGGCGCGCATATTGCCGAGATGCTGAATCCAATAAACAGTCGGCCCGCATTGGTAGAAAGTGACTTCTTTCTTTTTAAGCGGCTTAAAATCCTCTTGTTTTTTACTTAAGGTGTTGAAAATCTTTAACATAGATTTCTTTGCCGCTTTTTCTAGAAAAATCGGCTGAAAAAGTCGCGACCGGTCATAAATCATGGCCAAATTTTACACTTCACTCACTAAAATTTTCTGACGCTACGCTTGCGAAAATTTTTAGCGTTCGCTTTCGTATAAAATTAGCACAAGATTTATTTATAGTCGCATTTTAAATGCTAATAATAAATACAATAATTAATAAAACTATTCAATTCTTACTTCATCACCTGCCCTAATCCCGTGGCTGGCGACGAAACCGGCGTTGGCCTCTAATACCATATTTACCGGGCCGGGCGAAGCATAAAGCTCAGTTGGTCGCTCCCCTGCCGGCGGCAGATTCTCACTGGCGCCGACGACCTGATTATCTTTTAACCAAATGATATCCAAAGGAAAATTCATATCTTTCATCCAAAAACTGCGAGCGGACGGAGCGTTATAGACAAACAACATGCCACAATCGGCGCACAAGGACCGGCGATCGGATAAACCCTTGATTTTATCCGCTTCGGTCGTTACCAATTCCACTTTGATTTTTTTCTCGCCGAAATAAACATGTTTATCAGCTTTATCGGCCGTCTTAATGGCAGTACAGCCGGTTAGCAACAAACCGGAAAACAAGGCGAACGACAAAATTAAGCTTTTTTTGATTTGACCCATAAGGCGACGGAAATTATTGCCATAACCAAAACCAAACAAATAATCAATATCATTTTACCAGAACTGGTTGAAATAATTCCCAAGGAGCCAAAGGCCAGGGCGATCAGCCACAAGAGCCAAACCGCCTGGGTGTGCGATAAGCCCAAGCCGAGCAAGCGGTAATGCAAGTGATTGCGATCGCCGGCGAACGGCGATTTGCCGGAAATTAAGCGACGTATAATCACCAGCAGAACATCCAGGGCCGGCAAACCCATCACCAGTAGCGTAGTAATGATTTTTGAGCCGGAAACAATGGAGAGCACCCCCAACAAAAATCCGATGAATACGGAACCGCCCTCGCCCAAAAAAATTGAGGCCGGGCGCCAATTGTAAATCAAAAAACCGAGCGCTGCCCCCAAAAGCAACAAGGCCCAAATGCCTGTCGCCGACAACGGCGCATCCCAACGCAAAGAAACCAAAAAAATAAACAACGCGGCAATAGTGGCGATGCCGGCCACCAAACCGTCCAAACCGTCCAAAAACTTAGTGGTATAGGCCATGCCCAAGAGCCAAAAAAACACGATGGCTATGCCCAAATACTTGCCAATAAACAAAACGGCTCCGGATTGGCTTAAGGGATTGGTGATAAAAGCTATATGCAGCCCCGACAATAAAACAACGATAACGGCGAAGACAGGGAAAAATATTTGCTGTTGCGGTTTAAGGCTGTATTTATCGTCAATCGTGCCGCCGATCATCAATATCAAACAAGCAAGAAAAATGCCCCAGAGCAAGCAATCGTTAATCAAAGAAAAATCCGCCAAATTAAAAAATCTAAAAATAAAAACACCGGCAAAAACCGATAAAAATATCGCCCACCCGCCCATGAAAGGCACCGGATTCTGATGGATCTTGCGTTCGGCCGCCTGCGGTTTATCCATAATATCAAAACGCCGGGCCACCAATTTGACTAACGGGGTCAAACCGACGGCCAACAAAAAAGACAGCAAAATAGCGCCAAAATAAATGATGGGATCATTGTCATTCATGCCATAATTATACAAAAATCTTGGCTAAAATTCAAGAAAAACAAAAGGACCGGCTGAACCGGTCCCGTTAAAGTGCTATTGTTGTAAATCGTTTTACTGTTCCGTTTCATCGGACGGGCAAGGCGGTGTTTCCACCGGCGGATCACCCAGTTTCAAGCCGCAGGACGGGCAACGCGATAAATAGCTATAAAATTCTGCATGGCATTGCGCGCATTTAACCTTGACGCCGACAAAAGAGATAAAGACGAAAAGCGCAAAAAAAATGCACAAGACTTCCATAACCGGCGTACAAATTGCCGGCCACATGTCAATTGCTCCTCTTGCGGTTGGCGCGCCGCTCCGCTCTGCGCTCCTCCCGCTTTGAACCGGTACGAGGCAAAAAACCGGCGCCGCTGCCATAATAAGCGGAAAAGAACTTAAGCCACAATCTGCGCAGACTCATGAATTTTCTCCTTTTTAGTTATCATAGCCATTTTAGGTCAGGAATTGCCATTCAAGTTATCCTATCAGCAACAACGTTTTTTGTCAAACAAAAACTGTCGAAAATTTCGACAGTAATAAAGTGAGATTTCTGCTAATTTTAGACGTTAATTTTAGACGTTTAAATATTTGCCAATGGCCACCGCCGAAGAAACAATGTTGACGGCGGTAATGGCTAACAATTCCGTACCGAAGATATAAACAAAATTAGCATTAAAATAACCGGTCAAATCAAAGGTGGCGCCGGCAAAAAAACCGGAAACATACGGTTGCAACACCGATAACAAAGGATAGAAAAAAACTATGGTAATAAATACCGCGACGATTCCGGCAATAACGCTTTCCAAAATAAAAGGCGAACGGATAAACCAATTGGAAGCCCCGACCAACTTCATGATGCCGATTTCATTTTGGTGAGTGAAAATAGCCACGCGAACCGTATTAAAAATTATCAAGATGGAAATAAGAGCGAAGATGCCGATAACGAAATAAGCGGCGCGGCGCACCGTATCGGCAATGCCGTTAATCCGCGAAATCACCAATTGATTATCATCATAATTCTTTTCCTCAATCAACTCGGCAAAAGATGGATCATCGATGGCTTTTAGAATCTCCGGGTAATCCTTGAGATCCTTGGCTTTGATTACCAGGGTGGCGCTCATAGGGTTGGCGGATAACTCTTTAAGCGTCTCCTGAATCTTAACGTCGCCGGCATGCTTCTCCTTAAACGCTTCCAGATTGTCTTCAGATGAACGATAAGTGATATTTTTGACTTGAGACAATCCTTCCAGATGGGATTTGACTTCGGCGACTTTGCTTTCCCTGACTTCCGGCTTGAAATAAACTGAGACATCAATGCGGTCTTTAACCGCCGCAATGGCCGAGTCGGAAATAACATTGACGACCAGAAGCAGATTAACGGAAATCAAAGTTAAAAAAATCACAAAAACAGTGGCCAGAGACAGCCAAATATTGCGCCAAAAAGACTGCAGGGCGAAAAAAATTGAACGATTTAAAGTCAAAAGAAACATAAATTAGATTACATATTTCCCTACTTTTTGATCTCCGACCACTAAGCCTTCATCCAAAGTAATAACGCGACGCTTGAGGGAATTAACAATTTCTTTATTATGAGTCACCATCACGACAGTGGTGCCAAACTCGTTAATTTTTAATAATAAATCAATAATATCCTTGGTGTTTAGGGCGTCCAGATTGCCGGTCGGCTCATCGGCCAAAAGCACCTTGGGACGATGAATCAGGGCACGGGCGATGGCCACGCGCTGTTTCTCTCCGCCGGACAACTCATGCGGATAACGCGCCAGCTTATCCTGCAGATCCACAATAGACAGAACTTGGGGTACCACCGCCTGAATACGGCTTTTAGTGGCGCCGGCAACCTGCAAAGCGAAAGCCACATTCTCAAAGACCGTTTTCTTGGGCAAAAGCTTGAAATCCTGAAACACTACGCCGATTTGCCGGCGCAATGACGGTATGCTGCGCTTCTTGATATTAGTGATATCCCAACCGCCGATTATCACCTGACCGCTATCGGGAGGCAGCTCGGCAATAAGCAGGCGAACAATAGTTGTCTTGCCTGAACCGGATTGGCCGACAATGGAGACAAACTCTCCCGGCTCAATATGAATATTAGCGCTTTTAAGCGCTTCAGTGGTGGGCGGAAATTTTTTTGAGACGTCAACAAGATGGATCATGGCTGATTAATTTCAATTATCAATAAAATACTTTGCATTTACTTATTAATTGCTATGGCGGAGGCCGGCTCCTGATACGCCTCAACTTTTACATCAATAACCCCCAATTTGGTAGAAGCGATTTTTTTAAACGCTTCTTTGCCCAAATCAATTACCCGATCGGGATGAACAGCCGGATCCGGTCCCCAATCCTTGATTGTCACTACGACTTGCTTGCCATTGGCCAAATTGGTCACGAGCACCTTGGCGCCGCGAGAAAACTGGGTGGAAGCGGCCATCAGCTCCCGGCGATATTTGGGATGAACATACCAAGAAGCGCGTCCGACCGATTCCGGCTCTTTAAGCAAGACAAAAATCAACTTGCCGGGAAAAGTGACGTCGGCTGTGGCTGTATATTTTTTTAAATCTTTAACCGTCTCAAGACGGGTAAATTGACCATTGCTTTCGTCCCAATAATAAAGATTGCGCAAATCATTATCACCCGGATACGACATTATTATTTGCGGCAAAAAATTCCAATCAGAAGAAGTGGAGATACCCAAAAAATAAATATCGGATGCCGCCTCGGTCTTTTCCGGCAGAACGTAAGTTGAACTGGCAATGGCTGATTGCGGTATCAAAGACAATAGCTTGAAAGAGACGCTAGCCGTACTGGTTCCCTTGGCTACTCGAAAAGCCAGGGAGCCGTCCGACGACTTAACGACAAAATCGCCTTTTCTAATTGCCGGTATTAAATCAATCACTATTAAATCCTCGGCCTGGGCAAAATGGCAAAACAAGCCAAAAGCGGCGAAACCGGCAAGCAATAAAGTAAAAAATAATCCCTCCCTCCAACTAAAATAACGATTTCCGGGTTTTTTCATAGTTGATTTTTTAGGCAAATTTGCTATAATAATATTGTTATTGCGGGTATGGTTTAGTGGCAGAACGTGACCTTCCCAAGGTTGAGGCACGAGTTCGATTCTCGTTACCCGCTCAAAAACTTAAAAAATGCCAAGATAGCTCAGTTGGTAGAGCAACGGTATCGTAAACCGTGGGTCGGGAGTTCGAATCTCCCTCTTGGCTTAAGTAAGATTCAAACGGGATTCGCCCAGTCGGGCGTTTCTTTTTTATTTGATATATCTGACAATCCTGGCTTTATCCAGCAAACTTTTAATATACTGATCCACATCAACTTCAATCAAAATATGGCGCAAATTAATGCTTTCTTTGCCGGTTGTCTTATCTTTTAACTTGCTCTCCACTTTAACTATATGATAACCGTAACGGCTTTTAACTAACTGCTTATACACTGTGTTGGTGGCGGCGCTGAACAAAACATCCTCCCATTGAGGATCAAGCTGACCCCGAACCACCCAGCCGAATTCTCCGCCGGTATTTACTCCCGCTTCATCATCGGTATATTGTTTAGCTAAAGCGGTAAAATCAGTGGTACTGGAAGTGGTAGTGGCTAAAGCTAACTTCAGCACTTGTTCAGCTTCATGTTTGGCTGCTTGGTTTATCGGCAACGATTCATCGTTCACTATGGCCTCACGCAAATACTCCCGCATCATCACCGGCTTAAGGATTTTATCCTTAAACTGTTCCAAATTAAGATTCCAATTCTTTTGCACCATTGATTCGGCCTGTTCGCGCGATCCGGCTTGAGCGATCAAGGCGTCTAAATTATCGTTCAGTTCTTTATCGGTAACGGGCTTGTTATAACGCTTGAGTTCTTGAGCCATTAATTCATCCGCCGCTAAACGATAAAAAATCTTATCATTCTCTTGAGTCCAAAGCGATACGTCCAGCCCCTCGCGTTTCTGAGCCAGGGCGGCGTCCAACAATTTGGCATCGCTGTAATAATCACTCAAAGAAATCATTTGACCAGCCACTTGGCCGGCCGGCAGATGCAAGACTTTGGCCACCTCAACGCTGACCCAATCCTTAAAACCAAAACGGTAAATGCCGACCAAATCAACAACCAAAACCAAAATAACGGCTAAAAACAAAAAAATTAATAATTTTAACCAACGATGAGATTTTTTTTCCGCGCCCTCACCGATCTTAAAAGCTTTTTCCTTAATCGGCTGCATTGATCGGGAGGTCGGGCGCTTGAACAGACTCTCCAATGATTCCTCCTTCTTTGGCTTAGTCCAAGATAGATCGGGTGCGACACGCGGACCGAAAGAAAAAGAGCGCTTCTCCGGTTTGGCAATAACTTTAGCAATTGCCGGGACTTTTATTGCCGGAGCGACGCTTGCCGGCTTCGCCGACTTCATCGCCTTAGCCTCGGACTTTTGCTTAGTCAACTTGGCTGACATTCTCTTTACTTTGACCGGTTTGGTTTTTGTTTTTGCAACAACGGCGGTTTTAGATTTGCCTTTTACTTTAACTGACGGTTTGGCCGTTACGGCCATTACCCGGGTTGGCGGTTTTATTGCCGCTATTGCCGACTGGCCGACGATTGAAGAAGCGGATTTTGGCGCTGCTTTAAGTTGGGCTAAACCGCTCTTAGCTTGATAAATCGGCTTAGGTTTGATTGACCCCAAAGCAAAATTTTTGGCTGATGCCGATTCCGTCACTGATCTTTTTTCACTGGCAATGCGATCCGTTTTCGGTTCCAGGGCAGCCATTATTTCTTGCTTTAATTGCGCTTTTTTTACTGGGGAAAGGTTCGATTTTTTAGGCATATGATATTATAAAGGGTATTTGCTAAGTGATATTTGCAGTAATATTTGTTAAGTTTAGTTAAAGAAATATCTCCACCATTTTGCCGGGTTGGACTCTTTGGCCGAGGAGGGACTGTCAACCAGCTCCAGCAAATCTTGATTATCCCTAATAACCACTTCTTCAATTGAAGAAGTTGAGGAACCTAATGTTTCCGGACGCATTATGACAAAAGCCTTCTCCCCCGCCCTCTTCAACCCCAGTTGGGTACGAGCGCTGCTCTCCAATTCTCCGGTAGAATTCCAATTGTCTATCCGATATTGCAAATCGTTATTTTGCCGTTTTAAATCATCAGTTTGATTTTGCAAATCGCTGATCCGCAAAGCGATCTTATTACGATTAATCGCTTCACGAACCAAAGATACGGCTAAAAGCAAGATAATAACAATGCCAACAATTGACAGAAATCTAAAAAATATTTTTTGTTTTATTTCAGAATTTTCTAACGACATAGTTATTATAACATAAACCGCTTCTAAGCCGCAAATTTAATAATATTGCCGTTTGGTTTTCTGCGGAATAACAAATCCTTCATTATCTCAATCATAATCGTCTTAAAAACAGCCAAAGACATGACTATCAGCCAATCATTAAGATCCAATGAGGTTAAACCGAAAATCTCGGCAAAAAACGGCGCATAAATAACGGCAAATAATAAAATAAAGGAGACGGTAACACTCCAAAATAATGGCCGATTGCCAAAGATACTCTGCCGCCAAACCGGCTGATATAAACTGCGCAAACTAAAAGCGTACAGCAAGGCGTCAGCGCTTAAAGTTGCCAAAATTATCGTTCTGATATGAGCCAGGGGCGCGCCCTGTGTTTCCAGAACAATATAAATCAATAACAGCAAGACATCAGTCATAAGCGCCGCTACAATAATCATCCACTTCATCTTATTATCCAAGATCGGCTGTTCTCGCGGCGCCGGCGGATAAGCCATCGCCTCGCCATTTCCGGCTTCGGCCGCTAAGGTCAGATTAGGCAAGCCATGATCAATTAAATTGATCCAGAGTATTTGTATGGCGATTAGCGGCAAGGGCAAACCCAAAAATAAAGCTCCGGCCAACAAGATAATTTCCGAAAAACTGCCCAGAAAAAGATAGAGCGTGACCTTCTTGATATTATCAAAAATATTCCTTCCCTCTTTAATCGCTTCCACTATCACGTCAAAGCCGTTATTCAACAGAACCATATCAGCGGCTTCCTTGGCCACATCAGTGCCTCCGCCCAAGGCAATGCCCACATCGGCGGCCTTTAAAGCTGGCGCGTCGTTAATGCCGTCGCCGGTCATCGCCACTACCTGACCAAGATTACGCCAGACATGGACTAAGCGCAATTTATGCCGCGGTTCCACCCGGGCATACACATCAATTTGCGGCAATTGCCGCATTAATTGAACTTCGTCCAATTTATCCAGAGCCTCGCCCGTCAGGATTCGGCCTCGTCCCAATCCCAGTTCAGCATAAATCGCTTGTGCCGTAATCTTATGATCGCCAGTCACAATAACCGTCCTAATGCCGGCATTGCGGCAATCAACCACGGCCTTAGCGGCGTTTAGACGCAACGGATCCTTCAAGGCGACAAAACCAACAAAAACCAAATCAGGCAATTTTTCATCCAACCGCTTAAAATGATCTGCCGTGTCATAAGCCAAGGCCAAAACACGCAAACCTTCTTTGGCCAATTCTTCAACTTTAATTTTCAACAGCTTCACCTGCTCCGGTGACATTTGCCTTTTCTCGCCGCCGATCAAGACTCGATTACAAAAAGGCAGGATTTTTTCCGGCGCGCCTTTGGCAAAAATATGGCTATGCCCGTCAGCCTTATGCCGATGCAGAGTAGCCATGTATTTACGCGATGAGTCAAAAGGAATTTCTGCCACCTTCGGGTATTCAAGGTCTAACTCTTCCTTATTGAAACCGGCGGCCAGGCCGGATAGGACCAAGGCCTGCTCGGTAGGATCGGCTATAATTTGCAACTCGGCCAATGCGGCTTCCGGATTAACAATCCGAGCGGAACTGCACAACAAGGAAATCTTAGCCAATAAAGCCAACTCCTTGGTTTCCGCTCCGCCTTCTAATGGTTCTTGAAGGGGGGCAAGAGAAAACTCCCGTTCGGCGGTGAGCAAACGCGCCACCCTCATATGTCCTTCAGTCAAGGTTCCGGTTTTGTCCGTTAAGATAACCGAGATTCTCCCCAGGGTTTCCGTAGCTGACAAGTGACGCACCAAAGCGTGATGCTGTAAAATGCGTTGCATGCCTAATGCAGAAACAATCGTCAAAGAAATCAGCAACCCTTCAGGAATAGCGGCGACGGCAACCGCGGCGGCAATAATAAGCATTTGCCCGACGCCATATCCCCTAAATAACCCCATAACCAATATAATCAAACAAATAATAAGGACTGCCAGAGCCAATAAGCGGCTAAACTGCTCCAATTGCTTGAAAAGCAAGGTTTTTTCTTCTTTAATCCCTTCCAACATTTTACCGATTTGGCCAAATTCCGTCTTACTGCCGGTCGCGCAAACAACAGCCAACCCCTTGCCTCGCACAACGGTCGTACCCAGATAAACCATGTTTTTCCTGTCAGCCAAAACAGTTTGCTGATTTAGTTTCCTTGTTTCTTTGCTGACGGGATTTGACTCGCCGGTTAAAGCGGCTTCCGAAGTCTGCAAATCATAAATTTCAAACAAGCGACAATCGGCCGGAACCTTGTCTCCGCTTTTTAAGGCGATAACGTCCCCGGGAACAAGCTTGGCGGCCGGCAACACTGACGGCCTTCCATCGCGAAAAACCGTGGCATAATAAACAACCATGGCTCGCAATTTTTCCAGCGCCCGATTCGCTTTGTTCTCTTGAAACCAGCCGAACCAAGCGTTAATGCCGACTACTACCGCAATAACTGCGGCATCAGGCCATTTCTGCAATAAAATAGAAATTATAGCGGCGATAAGTAAAACATAAACCAAGGGAGACTTGAATTGAGATAAAAAAATCATTACAGATGATGCCGGCTTGGCTCGGTTCAATTCATTTTTGCCGAATTGTTCCAGTCGCCTTTGCGCCTCATCAGCAGATAAACCGCCGCTGGCCGAATTTAATGATTTAAGGCAAGCTTTCGCCTCCAAACTATGCCAATTACTCTCTATTAATGGTTCATTAAGCCGATTCTTGGCCTTAGCCGGCGATCGTAAAATAATTTTAGTTTTTTTATTATCCGCCTTCATGATAAAAATTATTTTTATGACAACATTGTTTGCTTATATTATAACACAAAACGACTTGCTTCTCAAAACTAAACTAAAAAAACATTCCGATCACAGTTCGGTGAACGGAATGTTAAATATGCAATATCGCTAATCGTTATTCGCCGATAAAGCCGCCGGCTTGCAAATTCCATAATTTGCCATAAATGCCACGGGGCTTTTTCAATAAATCATCATGGCTGCCATCCTCAATGATCCGGCCATTATCAACCACGATAATGCGATCCATTTTACGGATAGTGGATAAGCGATGCGCAATAACAATTACGGTTTTATTTTTCATCAATTTGCTTAAGGCGTCTTGAATGAACATCTCCGACTCCGAATCCAACGATGAAGTGGCTTCATCCATTACCAGTATTGATGCATCTTTCAAGATGGCTCGGGCGATGGCAACGCGCTGGCGTTCGCCGCCAGACAATTTAATCCCGCGCTCCCCCACCAAGGTCTCATAGTTATGGGACATCTTATTGATAAACTCGTGGCAATGCGCGGCTTTGGCCGCTTTTATCACCTCGGCGTCAGTCGCTTCCGGCCGGCCGTAGCGGATATTTTCCATAAGCGAACGATGGAATAACATGGGCTCTTGGGGCACCAATGAAACGTTTTGCCACAAACTTTCCTGTGTTACGCGGGAAATGTCTTGGCCGTCAATAAAAACTTTGCCGCCGCCGACGTCATGCATGCGCAAGATTAATTTGGCGATTGTTGATTTGCCTGAACCGGACGGCCCGATTACCGCCAGTCGTTGATGCGCCGCTATAGACAAATTAAAATCTTCAAGCACTCCGGCCCCGTCATGATAACCGAAAAATACGTGATCAAAAACAATCTCCCCCCTATCAACTTGCAATTTTTTGGCTTTGGGAATATCCGCTAACTCAGGCGGGGTAGCCAAGACGACAGTCATTTCCTCGGCGTCGGACAAACTTTCATAAATACGCCTGATATTATTGCCGAATTCCCAAATACGATCGGTAATGCTGTTAAAATACGACTGGACCAAGACAAAATCGCCGATAGTAAACTCGCCATGATACCACAAATAAACCGCATAAGCCAAGATGCCGATCTGCAGGCCGTTTATCAAAAACCCCTGAACCGAATCAAATGCCGCGCCCAAATCCCAAGCCCAAACCTTGGCCCGACGCAGTTCTTCGTTGGCTTGAGCATAAGCCTTAACTTCACGCCGATAACCGTTGAATAATTTGACATTGGCGTTGTTAGTGATGGTATCGGCCAGAATACTGGTGCTTTTAGTGTCCAATTCCGCTCGCTTAATATCATACTTAAGCTTAAACTTGGTAAAAAACCAATTAATAGTCAAAAAAACCACCAGCCAGACAATAACCAACGCGCCCAACCAAACATTAACGCCGAACAAAACGGCGGTAATGAAAATAAGCATGACGACTAACGGAGCAAAACTCCAAATTATGCGATCGGCAATGCTTTCAAATGAGGCAACGAACCATTTGACTTTCTTGGTCAGCGAACCGACAAAATTACTGTTAAAATAATTAAAGGAGTTCTTATGCAAATATTCAAAACAAGAATTATTCAGCTCAGTGATAACCCGGGCCTCAAAATGATTGGCGGAAAAGACGTTAATTCGTTTCAATAGCCAGCGAACCAGAGAAATAACAGCGATAATAACGAGAATCCAAACAATACCGGGGAGGATATCCGCCTTGCCGGTCGGCAAAGTCAACAAATCAAATAACTGTTTATAATACAAGGGCGAAATAACCTCCAGAATGGTACCGCCGATAATGCCGCCAAGAGCCAAGGACATGGTCCAGGGATGTTTTTTGGAAGCCCGCCAATAATGACCTAAAGTTTTTTTAGTGTTATCTTTCATAAGATATGAATAAATACGATCCAAATAAAAAGAGACGCTGCCTCAATGCGCAACGTCTCCGACATAGTCTGATTAACGAGTAGAAGTTGCGGTATCGGATATGTTGGATATAACGGGGGAAGAGGCTGAGGCGCCATTAGGCATGCTTTCGGAAACAGCGGGAGAAATTATTTCGCCAATACCCTTAAGCGCTTGCAAATCAATGGCCGCCAAACCCAGGAAATAGCGTTTGCCATCAACCGGCGAAACATACCAGGCGCCGGTCTTACCGCCGTCAAGCAAAAGTATCTTACCCTTGAAGTTAGCCGCGAATTTCAGATCAATTGGCTGTTTAATGCTGGCGTCCTCGCCGCTAGTGCCGGCCTGACCCAAGGGAATGCGCACCAAATCATTGGCACTAATGGCCACACCGCGATTTAAGATGGTATAAAAAGCGTCGGGATCAATATTGGCCAAAGCCGACTTGAAAGTATTATAGATCCTGACGGCTTCGTCCTTTTGCTGAATCAAATCCTGGACTTTCTGAGTCTGCAAAGCGATAGCGCTCTGGCTGGCATTAACATCCTCTTGCATTTTAGCCAAATCATTCAAGCTTTTAGTTAATTGAGCGTCCTTGCTTGCCAGAGTCTGATTGACCGTCTCCAATTCTGTTTGCGATTGCCTTAGCGACGACTGCAACTGCACCGAAGCCGACAATAAAGCGGCATTATCGGTATAAATTTTGGCCGCATAAGCGGTCTCGGCAATAAATAAAACGATAATCACGCCATAAAAAAACCATCTTTGCCAGCGTCGGAATCTTATTTCCTTGCCCACTTGGACCTGGGGCACCACCGGCGCACCGCAATTGGGGCAATTAGGCACATTATCCGGTATTTGGCGTTTGCAATTGAAACAAATCATAAATATAATGTTTAAATTAATATAAGTACTTTAATTATAACATTTATTAAAAAATTAATAAAATTATAATCGCCATTATTTTTTATCATTTAGCATTAACTGTCAAAAAAGAAAAAACACTTTAAAACCATAATAGACAAACAAGTAAACCAAACATCACTTATCCCCAGAAGCGATGTTTTTTAATTTGGCCCGATTTATGGTATAATATAAGCAAACTAAATAAGATTCTCTCGTGATTAATTCCAAAAAGAAGAGCAAGGAAGAGAGTAAAAATATGCAGGGAGAGAAATCACTGCGTCGATTTTTTGGTTACGAATTATTGTTAATTAAGCGCCACGGCTTTGACGCCCTGCTTTTTGCTGTTTTTTTAATTCTCATCTGGGCTTCAATAAAAATTCTGGGTTTAAAAAGTATTTTTTTAGTTTTACTACTGTTAGCGGATATTGCCGTATATGTCTCCTATCGTTATTCCATCTCTATCCCCGGCATCGCCAAAATTTCTGCTCACTATATAAGAATTTCCACTCAAAATTACAGCCAACTTAATTCACGTCATTTCCGCTTCAAATTGCTATATTATCTAACGCTGTTAATACACGACATTGATTCCGGTTTCGGCCTGATCATAAACCAAGATCTGCCGTTAGGCATTGATTTCAATAAAAAAAACAGACTCAAAACAGAACCGGTTAAAGCTGAATATCTGAAAGAATCATTAAAGGCTCATCACTATAAAAAGAAAAAAGCAACTTTCGCCACCATAACTGCTTCACTCGTCATTACCGTTTTGATTCTATCCGTAGCGCTTTTAATCACGGGCAATGCCAAAGCCGCCACCTATGACTGGATCCAAACTTCCTGGAGCGGCGGAGCTGATACCGTAACCGTGGCCACCCATCCCGACGACAAAACCGACTGGAACAAATATTATTCCAAGGACGGGGGTATTGAGGCCGGCTCTATCATGGCGCTATCTCTTTATGCTTCTACCAGTATTGATACTCTAAGTGTTGATTTCAACGCCGGCACAGCGAGTAATACCTATATTTCCAGTACAGGTGCGGTTATTCTACTAAAAATAGAGAATGCTTCCTGTTCTATTGCTTCCGAATGTGCTAATGGTGCCTGTGTAGCAGGTCAATGCTATGCTTGTGGAACATCTACTGTCGCCTACGAAGGAGGTCCCTGGGACAGTGCCGGCACATCGACTTCCACGGATGGCTACTATCGTACCGTCGCCATAGGTGACCAATGCTGGTTTAAGGATAATCTTAATATTGGTACTGCCATCGGTTCCAAATTGGCTAATAATTCTACGCTTCAGAATCAAACAGATAATGAAGTTATTGAGAAATATTGCTACAGCTATATTCAACAAGGAAATGCCGGACAAATAACTGCTGGCCTCGCCGATTGCGTCGTTTATGGCGGTTTATACCAATGGCCGGAAGCGGTCCAATACAACAATGGTGTGACACTTACAACTGGTGAAACTGTGACCGACGGCAACATCCAGGGCATCTGCCCGACTGGTTGGCACATCCCCAGTGACACTGAATTCTCCGCTCTCTCAACTTACCTGGGTGGCGATAGTGCTAGTGGTGATAATTTGAAGGCTGTCACTACGTGGAATGCTCCAAATACCGGGGCAGATAATTCCTCTGGTTTTACCGCATTGGCGTCAGGCATCCGCTTTACTACTGGATTATTCACTAATCGTGGCGAATACTCTTATTTTTGGGCCTCGTCGCCAAAAACCGCCACATTAACCTGGAGGCGTCTACTGTCGTATAATGGTGTTACATTTAGTCGCGATTCTAACCTTAGAACAATAGGATTTAGTGTCCGTTGTCTAAAAGATTCCGTGCCTGAAGCGCAGGTAGTCTCCAATTCTGGCACCTTCACCTCAGCCGTCAAAAATTTAGACGGACTCAGTTCAGAGGTTACTCTTACTTGGTCAGCTTCCGTAACTCCGGGAACCAGCGCTGTTGTTCTGCAAGTTCGTTCCGGCTCCACGGATTCCCCCGTTTCCGATTCTGACCCGAATTGGACCGCTTGGACCGAAACCGCCAGCGGCGTTCCTTTGGCTGAAGCGCTTCTCGGCCGGCATTATTTGCAATATCGTGCTATTTTATCTTCTACTGATTTAAATAATTCTCCCAGTTTGGATGAGATTACCCTTGATTGGACCGCCTACCCTTCTTCGGCTTCGCTCATATCCTCTCCTTACGACTCGGGATCGGCAAGCAATATCATTCCTAAAATAACTTGGACGGCGACTAACACTTCTACGCTTAATACGGTCAAATTCCAAATCAGATCAGCCGCTGCCACTTCCACTTTGAGTTCCGCCCCCTGGTGCGGTTTCGCCGATACGGGAGAGGCTTGCACGGGTGATAATTATTTTGACTACGCCAAAAATGGGACTCAGATTACTGATTCCGAACATCCGTTAATATCCGGGGGCGATGACAGATACTTCCAATACCGGATAGAACTGGCTTCAGGCGGCACTTCCACTCCGACAGTTTCTTCAGTTACTGTCACTTACGTGGTTAACGCCGCTCCCGAATTCACTACCACCACTTCTGTCAGCCAAAGATCTCCCGACGGCAAAGTCCAAATAAATTACTCCGCCCTGGATTCTGACACTGCTTCCTCGGGGGTTAGCTGCCCCGATTGCGTTATCGCCTCATTCCGCTATTCAATTGATGACGGCACATCCTGGACCAGTATTTCCGAACAATATTTATCTGCTCCGGAAGGGGCCGACGCCGGTTACGCCACCACCACTATCGGCACCGCAACCAGCACTTATTCCGTCCTTTGGGATGCTAAAAGCCAGATTAACGGCATCTATTCCACCACTACCAAAATAGAGATTACGCTTAATGACTTGGAAGGCGGAAATAACCTTGTTGTCACTACTACCGAGGCCTTTACTCTGGATGTGGCTAATCCCGACCTCGGCGCTAAACCGATAATAGTCAAAGCCAACGGAGCCGTAATTAACGGCGCTACTGCTCAATTGACTCTTGATGCTTCCGATGACACTCTCGGCCTGCAGATGTGTCTGACTTTAGACAGCACTTATGCCAGTTGTAATTATACTGATTACGATACTGCCGGCGCTATCATTCTAACCGCCGATCCTAAACGCGTTTATGCTTCATTCAAAGACGCTTATGGCAATATTTCCACTGCCAGCGCTCTGACTCCTGAAACGCCCAATAACATAATTATCAAAGACGTTTCTGATGTTGAAGCCTCGGTTTATCAAGAATTCATCGTTTGGAAGGCCATAGCTTCCACTACTTTCAAATATTACCACGTGGAGCATTCAACTGACGGAGTGGCTTACGAAGAACTGGATCTTATAGATAATAGCAGTATTAATTTCTACTTTCATCAGGGATTAACCAATAATAGTTACCATTATTACCGGATTTATACGGAAAATACCAATGGCGATACTTCTTTTTATACTAATATTGTAAGTGACGCTACTGACGGCGTCGGCGGCACAAATCCCAACCCGCCTATTCTTACTAACGTGGAAGTTACCGCAACCACTACCCAATCGGCCACTATTGAATGGGACACCAATGAATTAGCCAACTCTTCAGTGCATTATTCCACTGATTTAAGTTTCAATATCACGGTCGGTTCGCTGAGCATGGCCCAAGATGCTACCCATATCGGCCGGCATCAAGTAGTCCTGACCAATCTGACTCCGGGCCAATCCTATAATTTTACCGTGGAATCGGAAAATGCCCTGGGCATTTCCGGCGTCAACACTAATGAAAGCTTGGGCTACCCTTTTGATACTATTTCCGGTCCGGTCATCAGCAACGTTACTGCCAATAATTTGACCAACAACAGCGCTACTATCGTCTGGAATACCAATCTAAGTTCGGATTCCGCCGTCTATTACACTACTTCATCAGAATTCACCGCCTTTGAAAATGCCGGGGTTAGCACTGTATTGACCAACCACGAAGTGACTATTAGCGGCCTTACTCGCGGCACTGTTTATTATTATTATGTCAAATCAGGCGTGGCCACTGACGACAATGCCGGTGTTTATTATAGCTTTACCACGCCTTACGACAATGTTGCTCCAGTCATCAGCAACACCGCTGCCACTATTGTCATTGACACTCAAGCTCTGATTAATTGGACTACCAATGAACTCTCTGACTCCGAAGTGGTTTACGGCACTGAATCAAATAATTATACTCTTAATTCAACCGATGCTAATTTAGCTCTCAAGCACAGCATTGTCCTCCCGGATCTTGCCACTTCCACCACTTATTATTATAAAGTCATTTCCTCGGATGCCTCAAGCAATGAGGCATCTTCCACTGAAGAGTTATCTTTCACCACCTTAGAAACCTTGTCTCAAGAATCAGCGATATTGCTAAGGGAGGCGGCAGCCGAATTAAGCGGTGAAATTACCGGGGCCGCGAATGTCACTTGCGGCGGCGGAGGGGGCGGCGGTTCCATTGACCGCAGCAAACCGGTTATCAGTGACATAAAAATAAGCGAGGTTGAGGCTAACGGAGCCGTAATAAGTTGGAGCACTAATAAAGCGGGTAGCAGCATCGTGAGATATGGCACCGATAAGCACTACGGCAATGCCGTGGTCTATTATGACAATACAAAAAATCATAGCGTACCGTTAAAGAATCTTGATTCTTCAACGGAATATAATTATTTGGTGGATACCATTGATGGAAACGGCAACATTGGGACTTCCGTTGAAGCGTCCTTTGTCACTACTGATATTCTGGGATTAGCCGTTGACGCCAACGGCAATCCAGCCATAACAGTCAATGAAGCCGGCGTTAGCAGTAACAGCAACGATAACCTCTTCTCCGCCGCCATGGTCAAGGCCGCTTCCTACATCACGGCCATGGCCGGGAAGGTTTCGGTCAATACGTTGGAGAGCAATCTGACTTCCAATTATAATCTCATCCGCCAGCTGTCTTCCTCGGTCCCCGCTCCCCTGCTTTCCGGCGAACCTCGCGTCCTGACCACCGCCGATACGGCCACTGTCACCTGGAGCACAGACAAGGAGGCCAATTCCCTGGTGGCCTTGGCTCCGGAAGGCAAATATAATCCCTCTTCAGGCGATAACGCCTATGTTCAGACCGTGGGCAACCCCAACGAGGCCGTCACCAAGCATACGGTCCTGA
>JBAZRV010000006.1:0-43214 GCA_041662745.1 Patescibacteria group bacterium
GGCAATTTCTCAAAAAGCTCATTGGAAGTTGTTCTCAGCCGTCTGGCCAATTCTGATACATTCATTATATTTAAGTTAAAAGTTTATAAGATCTGTAAAATCAATCCATAAAAGCAAAGGTTTTGTATGAAATCAAAGGCCTTCGAATCAAAATAATTGCATAAAACTGCTTTAACCATAACAAAATAAGCCAAAAAAATCAAGCCAACGGGTGACTTGACGTAATTGAAATTTATTGTCAGATGATTTATAGTAAACAAAGACCCAGCCGACAAAGCCGGCTGGGCGTGAAATGTTCATTGAAATGCGTTATGAAATGCGTTAGATGTGACCGAAAACCAGAGTGTTCCAGCCATCTTCCGGGATTTCTCCGGCCCAAAGGAAAGAGAACGATCTGTCTCCAAGCACGGCATTATAAACTTCATCAACGCAATTGGAGACGGCTTCTTCGTTGGCACCGGCCACGATAAATCGCAAAGGCTGGCCCCAACGCCTGTTGATGGAGTCACCGCCGATGGTTACCGCATGCTCAGCGGCTTCATACATAAGAAAAGCGTGGTCGCCGTGGCGCATAACCCCGGCTAATCCCTCCAACTCATCCTGTTCATCAGGATTGCTCGCAATAATTACTAACTGTTTTTCTTCCGGATCATAAATCGCTTTCATGATTTCTTATCTCCTTGGTCCTTGACCCCTTAATCTGCTTTAGCTTTATTTGATTGGAACGAACGATAAACCATTATACCTTAAATAATTAACTTTGTCAACAGTGTGTCCACATCACAACCAGCCGTCATTCTGGACGGCAAAAAAATCGCCGCTGAAATCCTCTTGGCTATCAGAAAACAAATCATTGAGGCCGGCCTACAACCGGGCTTGGCCGCTATTTTAGTCGGCAACGACCCGGCCTCGGAAATGTACGTCCGACTGAAAGAAAAAGCCTGCCTTAACGTCGGCATCAACTTTCATAAGTACTTGGGCGGCAATGAAATTCTGCAAGACTTTGATGAAACGGAATTAACCGAATTGATTGGATTCCTCAATCGCGACGAGCAAATTGACGGCATCTTGTTGCAACTGCCCTTGCCCGAAGGATTTGATCAAAACAAGATAATCAAGCTGATAGCGCCGGAAAAAGACGCTGACGGTTTCAACGGCGGACCGGTAACTCCGCCGACTGTCGCCGCCATTATTGAACTGCTAAAAGCGACGGGAGAAAATCTAACCGATAAAAAAACTTTAATCATCGGCAAAAGTGATGTCTTTACCGGAGGAATAGAAAAATATTTGAAACAAGAGACGGGAATCAAGAAAATAAGCGTTTCATCATCCCTGCCTGATAATTCCGCCGATTTTGACATTGTTATTATCGCCCTGGGCCGAGCGCATGCCCTAAGCGGCTCTCAAGTGAAAACCGGCGCCATCGTTATTGATGTCGGCATAAATAAATATGACGGCCAAACCGTCGGCGATGCCGATCCGTCCGTCGCCAAGGTCGCCGGCTGGCTATCGCCCGTGCCCGGCGGCGTCGGTCCGCTTACCGTCGCCTGCCTGCTAAGGAATGTTCTTGAATTGGCGAAAAAGAATCGGGAGAAATAATTTTTTGTTTTATTATTTCCGCATCAAGTCGCATAAATATTGCCAGGACAATAGTTACCAAACACGACAGATAAACAAATTTTCCCGCCCACGCAGTAACAAAAAAAATAAAAATAAATCGCCGTCCCAACTTGTTACAGTCGGGACGGCTTTAAATGTGCAGGCTACTTCTTGTTGCCGAAGCCGAGGAAGCCGGCCAAGCGCTTGTGCCACGGCAACTTCTTTACCGCGAGCCCGGCGTTGGCCGCGGCCTGCCGTCGCTCGTGTTCCTGACGATTGGCCGAGGCGACATCGTCCAGGATCTGCTCCATCGCCTTCGGGCCGACCGTCGCCAGCGTCTCCTTGAGAACGGGGGCGATGCCGCCGGATGCTGGCTTCTTCAACGCGCGATTCGGATCGGGCCGAGGACGCCATCCCGCCGGTTTGGTGGGAGTGGATTCATTCGCCTCAAACGCCTTTTGCAACGAGAGAAGCGACATCGTAGTGGCCGGCGCCCCGTTGACCGAAGCCAAGACGAGATGCGAGCACCACACCGGCACCGGCAAATCGTTTCGCCGAAAAAACCGTCGAGCCGTCCGCCGTTGCTGAGCATTGCCACCATGATTTTCAGGAGCGCGGTCTTTCTTCAACATAGTTCTTCTCCTACCGATCGGCTTAGCCGTCGGCTTTCTGCTCCTTATTCAGGAGTTCCGTTGCCCCTTATTCAGGGGAGATGCGAATCGGCGAGAACTGTGGGTTCCGACCGAGTTGTGAATGATCCGACATTTCCATTACCTCTTATCGCTAATATACCATTATAGCATACCTATAAAATTTTGTCAAGGAATTTATCCACATAATAACTCTTAACATATCACATATTAGCTAAATTTAAACAAGATAAAATCAAGCTAAAAAACCATTTACCTAAAATAAGCTAAAACGCAATAATAAAATCATTAAATCTCTTGACAGATTTTTTATTCAAAATTTTTCCCCGGATCAACCAAGCGAAGAAAAAAATTTCAATTTCTGATTTTCGATTTTTTACCCTCATTTGCCCTATTTTATCCCCAATTAATTTGCTCTAAATTTAAACAAAAAACAGCTATTTTAAACACTCCGGCTATTGACAAACTAATCTTGATGTGATACAATGGTTAATCCTGAACACGAGGTCACCCAATATGATAGGGTGATTTTTTGTTGGGGCTAACCATCATTTATGAACAAAAAAACAATCCAAAAAAATTCGCTTGTCTTAGGAGGATTAGTCTTTTTATTGCAGTTCTCTCTGATGCCTATGGCGCAGGCCGCCGGCCTGTTTGACCAAGGAGAAATCGCCTATGCTACTGCCGCCACCTCGGCCGAACCCGTCATTTATAACCATGATCGTGAAGATAACGTGATCGTCAAGGTAACTAAAACCGTTGAGGACACCATCGCCCTGAACAAGGTTATTGACGAACCTGAACCGACCGTAGAGCAGGTCAAGGAGTATGTTTTAAACGAGGCCAAGAAAGCCGGTTTAAACCCCCGTGAAGTCGCGGCGATTGTTAACTGCGAATCCCGCTGGGATTATAAAGTGGTCTCTAAGCCCAACTATAACGGCACCAAAGATATGGGTTTGTGGCAGATTAATTCTATCCATAAGAATATTTCTGACGCTGACAAGTTGGATTTTAAAGCCGCTACCAAATGGGCTATCGCCAAGCGTTTGGACGATGGCAGTTGGTCGGCTTGGTCTTGCGCCAAAATTTTGGCCATCAGATAACCCGACTCCGCCAATCAGCGAATGGATAAAACACCTCCGAACAGGGGTGTTTTATTTTAACGGCATCGGTTGAAATCCGGCCGATAATTTGTTACAATCTAAATACTTGCCGGTCTGGTAGCCAAGTGGTAAGGCGACGGTCTGCAAAACCGTTATTCGGGGGTTCGATCCCCCCCCAGACCTTTTTTAAATTTTACGGGGAGATCGAACAGGTTGGCAGTGAGGCAAGCGCGAGAGCGCGTAGCCGAACGCCGATAGGCGCGACTATGGGAGCGCCTAGCGCCAACCCAGGACAAGCATTGCGAGAGCGATGCGCGACCCCCCCCAGACCTTTTTTAAATTTTCAGACTTTTTAGACTGCCCGGGCAAACGGGCAGTTTTTTCTTGACAAAACCCTTGACAGAATGCAGTGATTATGATAAGATGCCTTATCAAGTTCTTTGACAATAAGTTATTTGACATTGCTGACAACGGCGCGCCAAACAAACAACAGGGCTTAGCCCAAGGAGACAGCCATGCTACTGCATCAATTAAAAAGCGAGACGGACGGTCAATCTGCCACTATAGGCATCAGATGGTGCCTGTCGCCGGAAGAAATTAAACGCCTAAAATCAAATGATAGGGAAGCGAAAATCATTATCACCGTCCTCCACATCCGACAACGCTATGGTGAATACAGCTATGTGGAGGAAAGCCGAAAAGTTTTGCCGATAACCGCGGCAAGCACCTTTATCAGTTTCCGCAATCCCGGACGGCACGTCATTTGCGCCGGCATTTTGGATACTGATTGCTATTCGCCGGAGGTTTGTTTGTCAGTATACCGGCACCATTCCGGTTACAACTCTTATGACAAATCAATCATAAGTACTTCTATCGCTTTTATAGGAGACGGGACGACCGAGGGTATCGGCATGCGTACCTGTTTGCTTCTTATGCCGGCCAGTTTGGCCTAGCTTGAAGTTGATGTGGATGAAAAATCATTCGCCCCGAAACCCCGGGATTACAAGCTGGTCCAATATTGGTACGATACCAAACCCCTTGACCAATGCCACCACCGGAAACGCCGTTTCGTAGCATACCTGCTAACCCTCACCGTATTGCCACTGATGCAAATCGCGAAGGTATTAGGTTTCATGTTCGGCAATGTCGTTGTCGGCCTGACACTGATAAATTGGCGCAGTATTTTCAAGCCATTCACTTATGGCGCCTATTGCGGTCAACGTTACTGGAAAGTATCCGACTATGCCGATAAGAACGGGGGAATAAAAGCAAAAAAATGGTGGCGGGCCTTATTGAACTGGCGACTGATTATCATTTACGGTTTGCTCGCCTATTCATTAACAATTCTCTTTGCTTATATCGCCCCCTATCTGCTGCCGCTGCTTGCAATTCTCAGTTGTTTAGCTCTTTTGGTTTTTTTAGCGGTCGTAATCATTTATCTGTTAAACAAGTCCGGATCAACGTCAGCATCCAGACGGTTTGGCCGAATGAGAAAAACCGAACAAAAACTTAAGAAAAAAAATGAACTGCTAAGGCAAAGACAGAACCGGGAGTTGGAACAGATAGCCTGTTACTTGTTACCGGAAGAAATCAGCTATGCCACCCTGCCCAAGGAAAAGAAAACCGTTCATTTGCGTTTCCAACATCTGAAATCAACAGTCTGCCGTCCCTTCGCCGGCAGTTGATCAATCTTCTTCGCACCTTTACCCTGCGTCTCACAACGCAGGGTTTTTTGTTTATTCCGATTATGCTATATTAATGGCATATGCCGTTAACCGCCTTGGAGCAAGCTGTTCTAAAAACTCTGGTTTATTTTTCTGTCATTGACTATCCTTTGGCTCTTTTGGAAATCAAAAAGTTCCTGGCCCTGCCAGCCACCCTATCGGACGTGTTTTCGGCTTTAAACGGCGCCGGTCTGCAACCGTTTGTCAGTCATAACCGCGGCTTATACTGTTTGACCGTCGACCAACGCTTGCCGGCCTTGCGGCTCAAGCGCTACCGCCTGTCAATTGCCAAACTTAAACGGGCCGAATTCTGGACGCGCCTGATCGCCCGATTGCCTTATGTCAAAGCCGTGGCCGTTTACAGCTCGCTGGCCATAAAGAACTCTGATTCGGAAAGCGACATTGATCTGTTTATCATCGCCAGTAGCGGTCGCCTGTGGACCGCCAGATTCTTCGTCAATTCATTCTTAAAGTTTTTCCGTTTGCGGCCGCAAGGCGAAAACGCCAAAGACAAATTCTGCGCCAGCTACTTTATCGGCGAAGAAAACCTGTCCTTGTCCAGGGTCAATCTGCCGGAATGTTTTCTGCCCTACTATGAAAGCGCGACCTTCCTGTTTGTCGCCGGCGACAGAATCATCACAAAACAATTTTTCTCCGCCAACGGCTGGCTTAAGGCCAAACTGCCCAATTGGCAACCGCCGCTGGCGCCGACGCTGAAAAAAATCGGCCGACTGCTGAAGGGTTTGATGGAATTCAAGACGGGACTGATTCCCGAGAGATACTACAAAAATTGGCAATGGCGAATCATGCCGCAAAAATACTTTGACGCCTGCGATGGCCGTAATGTCATATTGGAGCCGGCTCTGATCAAACTTCATTTGCAGGATAAACGGCAAAGCTATTGCCGATCATTTCAAAAAAAATTAAATTCGCTCGCCAACCATGCTTAAAAAAACATTAAACGCCCTAATCGCGCTATATCTTTTCCTGTTGCCTTGGCAGGCGGTTTATATTTTTGCCGAAAATTTTATCAACGGAGCCAAGTGGCAATACGGTACGGGACAGATCTATTTGACGGAACCGCTCTTGTGGCTGATAGCGCTGATTTTCGTCAGCGGCCGAATCAACAGCCGAGGCCTTAAATCGCTTGTTCCCGACTTTAAACTTTTAAAATCGGCGGATAAAAAAAGAATGGCGATAACTTCGGCCATCTGGCTGTTCGTTCTTTGGTCGGGACTGTCTATCCTTTGGTCGCCGGAAAAACCGGCGGCCTGTTACTTATGGCTGCATCTGCTAGAGGGCGCCGCTCTAATGCTTATAATTCTCAACTCCGGCTGGCGCTTGAAAAACCTTCTCTGGCCCCTGATCGCCTCAGCCGGGCCAATCGCACTGCTGGCCGTCTGGCAATTCCTGACGCAAAATAGCCTTGCCAACACGCTTCTGGGCCTTTCGCCGCACTCAGCCGCGATTTTGGGCGACACGGTCATTGAAACGGACGTCGGCCGCTGGCTTAGGGCTTACGGACCGTTTTCCCACCCCAATATCTTGGGCGGCTATCTGGCGTTAACGCTGAGCGCTGTCTTGATTTTATGGCAAGAAATCGCTTGGTCGTCCTTCCCTTCGCTTAAACGGGAAAGCCAGCGGATTTTTCTGCTGGTTGTCATCTGCCTGATTTCCGCCAGCTTATTCTTTTCTTTCTCCCGTTCCGCCTGGCTGGCAGCTTTGATTATTTTAATGATCTGTCTGGGTTATTGGCTGAAAAATAAAAAACTTTGGCCGCAATATCTCGCCATCATACTGGCTCCGCTTCTGATTTTTGCTACCTTATCTTTTATCTTTAATCCGTTAGTCCTGGCCAGAGCCGACTTGGCCGGCCGGTTGGAAAACAACTCCTTGGCAGAACGCGAGACGCAAGTTTCCCAAGCGCTCGGCTTGATTAAAAATCAACCGCTACTTGGCGCAGGACTGAATAATTACACTTACGCCCTGCATCGGCAATCACCCTTGTCGCCGGCGTATTCGTTACAGCCGGTTCACAATCTTTATCTTCTTATCCTGGCCGAACTGGGGGTTATCGGGCTGATTATTAGTCTTGTTTTGTTTTATCTGATTATCAAGAACAGCAAAAAATCCTTTGCTCTATTGCCACTGACCGCCCTGTTGATTATCAGTTTATTTGACCATTACTTTTTCACCCAATATATCGGCCTGATGATTTTTTGGCTGGCCTTGACGCTGGCGCTGGTTGATGATAAAGTAGAAAACCAGTAGAACCTTGCAAACTCAAAACTTACGGAAAGGAGGAATCATGATCGGATTCTCTTTGCCATCACCGGTGCTGGAAAGACTGTTTGAAAGGCGGATACTGGAAATCTCCGGAGGGGTGGACGCGGAAATGGGCGATTATATCCGAACCGCTTTTTCCCGGCTGATCGCTGAAGGCGCGCCCGATATTGTGATTCTTTTTACTTCCACCGGCGGAAGCGCGGAACGCGGTTTGGAAATATACGACATACTCAAATCCTACCCCGGGAAAAAAACCGGGGTGGTAATCGCTTTCGCCCAATCCATGGCCGCGATTATCCTGCAGGCTTGCGATCGCCGGCTGATCCTGCCGCACGCGACCATCTTGGTCCACAATCCCAACCCCGCCGATTCCGGAAAGAGAATAAAATTCCACATGTTCAGGGACGGCACTTTGATGGACGAAGTTTATTCCCATCTGGAAAAAACCAGACAAAAATTCATTGATATTATTGCCAGCCGAGCCACGAAAAAAACCGCTGAAGAAATAGCAGATTTACTGGATGCGGACAGGGATCTGTCAGCCGATGAGGCTATCGCCTTCGGCTTGGCCGACGGCCTGATAGAAAACTTAAGCGATTTGTCCGGAAACGGCCGGCCTGATTGAACCTTTTATGCTCCGGATTGCCAAAGTGGCGACTCGGAGTTTTTGTTTGACTTAATCGCTCCGGCTTGCTAAAATCGCCACAGCATCAAGAACTTTAAAATAACCATAGGGAGAGAATAAATGCTTAGAAAACCGCAATTGGCCAGATTTTACATTAACTGGAATGATCTTAATGAACACAATCTGATGCATCGGATTCTGCTCGGCTTGGAGAATATCACTACCGTTGAAAAATATAAATTACAATTTATAGACAGCTTGCCGTCAACGGTCAATGATTTTTGGCATAATAGCCACCACGGCCTCAGGCACTCTTTCCTGGTCCACAATCGCGCTCTGGAATTACTGGAACAATTTCCTTTATTGAAACGGCATTGTTTGGATATGATTTTTGATGAGACGCCGGAAAAAAGCGAGGAGAAAATCAAAGCGCTGCTAACTTGGGCGGCGATCTTGCATGATTTCGGCAGATGTTTGGGATTTTCTTTTGGCGAACATCAGGAGTTTGGCGCCAACTTGGCAAGATGCTGTTTTATGGACGATGAGGACGAAGAAGTGGTGGCCATGTCCCAGCGATTATACAATCTGATCGCCAATCACGATTATCTCAGGCCGGAAATAGACGGCAAAAAATTCCCGGACATATTCTTTATTGAACCGCTGGCCGAAATCTTACGTTTAGCCGACAAAATTTCAATCGCGCCGGCCGAGGAAATGCTTCGCTATTATCAGACCGGCCGGCAAGTCAAAACCGCTTTCTATAACCCCGCCATTACCGATGATGTCCGATTTGATTTCGCCCGTCAAGGCGGCGAACGCGATATGGTCGGCTACGCCTTTAATCTGTTCCTGCTCCAACCGCAAGATTTCTTTTATCGGGAAACGGCCGAAGCTTACGCCCAGTGGTCCAGGGGGAAGCTTGAGGCTTTCCAAGAGCTGATCCGGCAAGCCCGCGAAGAAGAAAACTTAAGTCCCCAAAAAATCCTGGAAATCCATGCCATCATTAAACGCGGCCACGAACGCCTGAATATTCCTTTCTGTTTCGGCTGATTAATTTTAACTGCCAGCACCTTGACCGCTCCGACCTAGTCGGAGTTTTTTATTATCATCTTTTCAGTTATAGTCAGTTATATTTATTTGGAATTGAACAGCATTGCTTTAATCTCCAAAAAACATTAAAATTAACTTAACAAACCGAGTTATTTTTATGCCTGATTATCCCAAAATCGGCGCGCATATATCCGCCGCCGTTAATATCAGCCAAGCGCCCCGGCGCGCCTGGAAAGCCGGCTGCGAATGTTTCCAATTCTTTTCCCGATCGCCCCAAGGCGGTCCGACCAAAGAGCTGACGGAACAAACGGTCGCTGACTTTAAAGCCGACTGCGAAAAATATAAATTGGAAAGTTATCTCCATAGCCCTTATTATATCAATCTGGCTTCGGCCAAAAACAATATTTACTACGGGTCTATCAGCGCCCTGCGCGAGGAACTGGAACGCGGATCGTTGCTGGGCGTCAAATACATGATGGCGCATTTGGGCAGCGCCAAAGATTTAGGAAAAAAGGCGGGGATGAAAAGAGTTGCGGAAGGATTGGAAAAAGTCTTGGCCGGCTATAAGGGCAAAACGGAATTTCTGATTGAGCTGTCGGCCGGAGCGGGAGCGATCATTGGCGACACCTTTGAAGAAATCGCCAAAATCGTTAATTCGCCACGGCTTAGAAAGCATCAAATCGGCATCTGCTTTGACACCTGCCACGCCTTCGCTTCGGGCTATGATTTGCGGACGGAACAAGCGGTCAAAAAAACCTTTAAAAAATTTGATCAGATCCTGGGACTGAAACGGCTCAAGCTTATCCACGCCAATGACTCGCAAACCGGACTGGGCAGCCACAAAGACAGGCATGAGCATATCGGCCAAGGCCAAATCGGACTGGCCGGATTCAGGGCCATCGTTAAATTCGCCGAAAAGCAAAAAATCAACCTGATCTTAGAAACTCCCGACGGAAACGATCGCGTTAAAGACATAAAAATGCTGAAAAAAATAAAAAAACAAGCCAAATGAAAATAGCCATTATTTCCGACACCCACGACAATGCCGTCAACACGGAAAAATTCCTGTCTTGGGCCAAAGACAATCAAATAGAAAAAATCATCCATTGCGGCGATATTGCCACACCGTCAATGATTGCAGAACTGTTCGGTCCGGCCGGCATTGATTTCCACTGCGTTTTCGGCAACGTGGCCGATCGCGATCTGTTGCCGCAAGTCTGCAAAAAATTTCCTCACGCCGAATGTTACGGCGACCAAGGAGAAATCAACCCTGATAACATCAGCCTGGCTTTCTGCCATCAGCCGAATGAAGCCAAGGCCTTGGCGGCTGCGGGAAAGTATCAAATGGTTTTTTACGGCCACACCCATAAGCCCTGGCTGGAGACGCTTCCAAACGGCTGCCAATTGGCCAACCCCGGCACTCTGGGCGGATTGTTCCAAAAAGCCACCTTCGCCGTACTGGATACGTCAACAAAAAACATTGAGTTGAAAGTTTTGGAACTGCTTTGATATGCAACTACTTATTGAAGTCAAACCCAACAGCAAACAGGAAGCGGTGGAAAAAATCACCGACTCAGTTTATAAAATCCGCGTCCGCGCTCCGGCCCGGGAAGGCCGGGCCAACGAAGCGGTAATAAGAATCCTGGCCGATCACTTCAAGGTGGCTAAAAGCCTAATTCGGATAAAAACCGGCAAAACCTCCCGAACCAAGGTTGTAACGGTCGGCTAAGCCCTCGCCAAGCCCTCCATTTGCCTCTGAGAGCGGCTTAGGGTATAATAATAACAGAGTACCACAAAATTCAGTGGCATTAAATAAAGATTAGCTAATTTTAGCTATTTTTTGTTTTAATAAAAAACTTTTTAAACTGGGCTATTGACTTTAGGCAAAATTTTTGATACAATAGTCTATTGCGCATGTTGAATTTAATGCTGGAATTTCTGCAGGCACGACAAGCATAGGAATTATGCAGAGGATCTTCTCGGCTTTCAGCTCGGAATTTGCCTTTGGATATTTTCTTTGTCTGCAGTAACTCCGGCAGTAAATGCGGTTCTGCGGGCCAGCCAAGCTTCGCTTGGTGTAAGAACATCTTCAAAATTTGTCACCTTCCATTAAACAAAACTTTGAGAAAGTTTTTATTTCGCCGCAACTCTTCTGGAGTCGCGGTTTGCCAGGCGGGCTGTTTCGGCTAGGCACGACAAGCATGGGAATTCTTTATCAGTTTCGTTTGGGTTTCGACTCGAACGATGCTAATAAAAATTTTCTTGCCTAGCCAAATCAGCCCGAGTGGCGCAACTTTTTGGCCCGTGGAACCACGTTTATTGCCAATTAAAAAACATCCGATATTACCGGGTGTTTTTTCGTATCTTATTATTTGTCATTCCTGGCTTGACCAGGAATCCAGGTTATCTTGTCATCCCGGAAATTTATAACCAAATTATCCGGGATCTCTGACTTAAAAAATAAAATTAATTTTTTAATACAAATCAAATGCAAATCTCTCAATGTTTTCTCTTATAAGAAAACGAGATTAACCCAATAATAATCAATGCAACACTAAACACCTGCGGGAAGCGAAAACCAAAGATCATGGCTGTCGCGTCAAACCGTAAAAACTCCATTATAAATCTGATCAGTCCGTAGCCAGCGAGATATAACGCCAAATATTGCCCCGACCGGAACAGCCTTTTTTTGAAAGAAAAAAACAATAATAAAAATAAACATAAACTCAACAACGATTCATACAAAAACAGCGGTTGGAAATATTGGCTGGATGAATACTGTTCCGGCCGCAAGCTGGCCGGTATGGGTATGCCCCAAGGCAGGCCAGTGGGCCGGCCGAACAATTCCTGATTAAAATAATTGCCCCAACGCCCCAACGCCTGACCCAAGGGCAAGACCACGGCGGATAGATCCAGCCATGGCCAAACTGAACGTTTCTTCCGCCAACACCAGAAGAGCAAAAATAAAATCCCGCCGATGATCGCGCCGTGGATCGCCATTCCTCCCTGCCAAACGGCGATAATCGCCTGCGGATGCCGGGAAAAATAAGCCCAGTCAACTACCAGCACGTCATACAAACGCGCCCCGATAACCGCCCCGATAACCGCCCAGAAAGCCAACTCATAAATGTCATCGCTCTTATCGCCCTGGCGGCGCAACAAATAAACCGCCACAGCTAAGCAAAGCAGGATAGCTGAAGCGATAATCAGGCCGTACCAATAAATATTAATGGGGCCAAAGGAAAAAACGATTCTGCCGGGGGTAAAATAATGGATGAACATGTCTTCATTATACTATCCACACCCCCCTCTTGACAAAAAAATTAAAGTGTGCTATAATGGTATATTGATGATTCTAGGGGAAGTTCCTTAAATCACTATAACTAATGATGTCATGGATCCGCGGATAATGATTTAACAAACGAAGGAGAATACCCGATGCCAAAAGACGAATGCCCGTTTTGTCAAAATAATCCCGAAAATATTACCGACGACGATTTTTGCCCCATGTGCGGGATCCCATCGCTACAGTACACCAAGTTTATTGAGGAAGAAATGGAAGAAAACGGTGAACTTGATCCGTACTGACAACCAGTCCGAAATTATAGCTCAAAGCCGGGAGAGATTGAATGCCAAGAAAAAAACAATTGCGTCTTACTAGGCGTCCCGGGAAGTCGGCCTTCTGGATTTACGAGAAGGATTGGGAAGCCAGGCAGGGCCGGAGGATTCACTACAAGAGAAAACCCCTGGTCATCCAAGCGTACAGTGAGAAACAGGCGGTGAGTTTCTATGTGCGGACTTTTCTGCGCCAGCGCGGGAAGAAAGCCATAGATACCGCCGAGAATTACTTCGCCCGTCTCGTGAAGGGCGGAGCAGTCGGATCGCAAACAGAGTTGCCGCATGAGTTGCCGCCTAAGCATAAGGCGACGCAATAGAATGTTTTTTCCTCATCCCCCGCGAACGCGTTTCGCGGGGGAATTTATTTTCCTTATATTGTATTTGCATTATATTTACATTTAAAAAATGCGGCCATTGAAAATATTGCGCCAATTTTCAGTGTCCGTCACAGACGGACCGTGCGGACACGAAAAATTTTCGCAAGCGCAGCGTCAGAAAATTTAAGTGGGCGCAACTGAAAATTTGGCCATGATTTTTAGCGGCCGCGACTCTTTGGTGATACTTTTCTCTAGAGAAAAGTATCGTGAAAATTAAACCCCTCATAATCTCCTCTTCCATAAGGGGTAGAAATAACCTGGATTCCCGCCCTTGCCTGCCGGCAGGCAAGGTACATGGGAATGACAACTCTGATATTGACATTTCTCTTTAAATGCTATATAATAAAACCACTAATTATTAAGGCGAATTTCCGGTGCCGGAGGGCCGGCAACCCCGGTTTCTGCTATTCTGCAGAACTACACAAGTACTGGGAATTACGCGACACAAGTCATCACTATGATAGACAAAAAAAAGAAACAGCAAATCATCAAAAAATTTGCTGTCCATGAGAACGACACCGGATCATCGGAAGTGCAAATCGCGCTCTTGACCGAAGAAATCAAAAGCCTGACCGAACACTTAAAAGCCCACAAAAAAGATTTTTCTTCCCGCCGCGGCTTATTGCGCAAGGTGGCCGAAAGACGCAGATTGTTGCGTTATTTGGAGAGAGAAAATTCCGCCGGCTTTGACGAGCTGGTCAAGTGCCTGAAGCTGAAGATCGCCAAACGCAAAGAGCTCTCCTCCAAATTACTGGAAGACGAGATCAAAGAAGAATTGGGTGAAGAAATCAAACCTGAAACCGAAACCACTGAAATATAATATGGTGCGCGGGACGCCGGCTTTTCGGCGCCCCGCGTTTTGCGCCAAGCTCGCTTTTTAAAAATTAACCTAACGGACCGAGACAGGAGATTATTTATTTGAAAGAAAAGCTGACTCAGGCAGCCGGCTTTCCCTTCAAATAAATCCCGCTCGGTTCCTAAACAAGAAAGGACCGAAACTATGTTTGCAAACAAAAAATTCCAAACCGAATTCGGCGGCAGAACTTTAACCGTAGAACTCGGCAAACTGGCTCACCAATGCAATGGCGCAGCCCTGGTTTCTTATGGCGAAACCGTTATCTTGGCCACCGCCGTTATGGGCAAAGAACCCAGAATGGGTATTGACTTCTTTCCGTTGCAAATAGAAATGGTGGAAAAGATGTACGCCGCCGGCAAAATCAAAGGTTCCAAGTTCGTCAAACGCGACGGCCGCCCGACCGATAACGCCATTTTAGACGGCCGCATGATTGACCGCGGCATTCGCCCGCTCTTCAATCAAGAAATGCGCCACGAGGTGCAAGTCGCCACTACCGTCTTGTCTTATGACGAGGAGAACTCTGTTGATGTCTTGGCGATTACCGCCGGCTCATTGGCCCTGCATATTTCCGATATCCCTTGGCGCGGCCCCTTGGTCGGCGTCTGCGTCGGCCGTGTTAACGGCGAACTCATTCTTAACCCAACCGAAAGCCAATTGAAAGAATCTGATTTTAAATTGATTTTCTCGGCCGGTTATGACAAAGTTTTGATGATTGACGCTGAAGGCAAAGAAATCACCGAGGCGGATATGGCTCAAGCCATTGGCTTCGGACTCAAAGCTATCAAACCGCTGTTAGATTTCATTGAAAGCATCAGAAAAGAAATCGGACTGGGGAAAAAAGACGAGGCCAAATTAGTTGAAGCCGCTTGGGCCAACATGGAAATCACCTTGGCCGAGAAAAAAGCGACTTTTGAGGAAGCCAAGAAATTCTTTGCGCCCCAACTGGACAAATACCTGTTCAACCAGCCCAAAGGCACCAAACGCGAACGCAAGGCCGTGGCTGAAAAACTCTTGGATTTGTTCATTGAACAACTGAAAGCCAAAAATACTCACGAAGAGATTATTGCTTATATCAAAGAAAACTTTGATTTGTATTTGGAAGACGAAGTAACCAAGGCCATCTTAGATAAAGACTTAAGAATTGACGGCCGCGGCGTTACTGACATTAGACCCTTATCGGCTAACGTCGGCATCCTGCCCCGCACCCATGGCACCGGCTTGTTCCAGCGCGGTGAAACCCAAATCCTGTCCGTTGTTACTTTGGGCGCGCCCGGCGATGCTCAAATTTTGGATGAAATGACCCAGGATGACACCAAAAAAACTTACATCCACCATTATAGTTCCGCCCCCTTCGCTTATGGCGAACCGGGACGTTTTGGCTCACCCGGACGCCGCGAGATCGGCCACGGCGCTTTGGCGGAAAAAGCTTTGATTCCGGTTTTGCCGGACAAAGAGAAATTCCCTTACACCATCTTAGTCGTCTCCGAAGTCATGGGCTCTAACGGCTCATCTTCCATGGCCTCTACTTGCGGTTCCACTTTGGCCTTAATGGATGCCGGCGTACCCATCAAAAAACCGGTGGCCGGAATCGCCATGGGCCTCGCTTCTGATGGCCAGCGCAACAAGGTCATTACTGATTTGCAGGATTTTGAAGACGGTCCCGGCGGCATGGATTTCAAAGTTACCGGTACTGCCGATGGCATTACTGCCATCCAAATGGACACCAAAACAGACGGATTATCCATAGACTTATGCGTTGAATCCCTGGCTCGCGCCAAAGAAGCGCGCCTGAAAATTTTAGACGTAATTACCAACGCTATTCCTGAACCGCGTTCCGATTTATCGCCATACGCTCCTCGCATCATCTGCTTACGCATTGATCCGGAAAAAATCGGCGCGGTTATCGGCGCCGGCGGCAAGGTTATCAACAAAATTATTGAAGAATGCGGCGTTCAGATTGATATTGATGATGACGGCATTGTCGCTATTACCGGCGTCGGCCAAGAAAGCATGGACAAGGCCGTGGCTTGGATTGAAGGCTTAGTCAAAGAAGTGGAACCGGGTGAGATTTACACCGGCAAAGTGGTCCGCCTGATGGACTTTGGCGCTTTCGTAGAAATCCTGCCGGGCCAGGACGGCTTAGTGCATATTTCCGAATTCTCCAACAACCGCGTAGACAAAATAACCGATGTAGCCAACATCGGCGACGAACTGACTGTTAAAGTCATTGAAATAGACGACAAGGGTCGCATCAATTTATCAGTCAAGCAGGCTGATCCGAATTATAATCCGGCCGAAGACATGCGTCGCCCGCGCAGCGATAGCGGCGATCGTCCCGGCGGACGGGGCGGTTTCAATCGCGACCGCGATCGCGGCGGGTTCGGCGGACAAAGACGGCGCGATAATGATCGCGGCGGGTTCCGACGCTAATATCAAACCGATTAAACATACCCAAGAATGATTGCTCTGCTTATTATCAAGCTGAAACAAATCTCTCACCGATCCCGGCTTCTGGCCGGGATTTCGGTAGGAGTTGTTTTTTTTCTTATCTTAATCAATCTGTTAAACGGTTTAAACAGCAATGATAAACTGGTTAGATTCGTCCGACCCAACACCACCTTTTACTTATCGCTTAATCTCAGTTCAGCGGAAAAGTCCCTGGCCGGCCTAAAAATAATTGACCGCCTCTTGGCCGGCTATCAATTAACCGATCTTAACCGCCATTGGCTCAAATCAAACCTGGGCCAAATTTGTTTGGCTGATAATAACAATCAATCTTGTTTTTTGCTGTTTGATGCCAGAAAAACCCAGGAAATTCAAAATTATCTGGCAAAAAAAAATATTCCCTATCGACGCTTCGGTAAAACCTTCGCCATTGCCGACAGCCGAGAAAAATTAAAGTCGCTTAGGACCAATCTGTTGATCTCCCCCCTAAAGCCTCATGATAAGATTAATCGTCCGCGGGATATTACGGTTTATCTGCGTCCGCAAACCGGCAATAGCCCCAAAATGCTAAAAATAATTTCCTTAACTACTGCTGACCGAGGCGGCTTGTCTTGGCACGGCAAACTTTCCGGCCCCGCCATCAGTTTAATCGGCGATCAATCTTCGTTTCCTTTGTTGTCCTGGCCCATTATTTCCACCGAACAGTTGCCTAAAAATAGAAAAGACGCCGATTTAACCCTGGTTCTATCCGAACCGATCAAATTCTGGCAACAATGGCACAAAATAATTTCTTCCTCTCTGCCCAAAGACTACCAACTTCAAGAAAAAATTACCGCTCAACTGAAAAAATCGTACGGCTTTGATCCGACTGATCGCCTTTGGAGCCAATTAGCCTCCCAACCGCTGACGATTATAGCCAAATCTCGTTCGGCTTCCGGCGAAGATCTGCTAAGTGGTTATGATTGGTCGTTATTTTTATCCGCCGGCCGAGTTCTGTCTGCCACAGATATGGAAAAAATAGAAACTATGATGAAAAAGCTGGTTTCTCGCCGTCAACCTCAAGTTCAAACGATTTATTTAAGCGATGGTACGCCGGTTGCCGAGTTGTTAAGCGGCGGCGAACCGCAAGAATCAAGCACTGATGACGGCCAACGCTTCTTTTCCAACTCCGATCAGTCATTTATTCTGTTTTATTCAACCGAAAACGACAAATTAGAAATGGGGAACAGCCTTTCCTGGCAACCATCCCGAATATTGGATGATAAAAATTACCTAAAAATCAATCTGCAAGCCTTCAAAACATACACCAATCCGGTTTTGGCTGATTTCAACTGGCTGGAATCCAGGGGCAATAAAGTGATAATCTATTAAACCACAAAGAATAACAGCTGTTGATAAGATGTGTATAACTTTACTAAAAACTGCCATTTATAATAAAAAATATTTTGTATTTTTCTACACTATATTATTTTTTAGCTAAATTAAAACATTTTATTTATACTTGCCAAAGTTTTGACCGTGTTGTCAAAAACTGATATAATATCAACAGGAGGCAAAGATAACGCTTCCAACGCACATTAGGGTCATAACAATGACCGCAGATATAGAAACCTGGCAATAAAGATACGTTAGCCCCAATAAGCCAAATATAAGTCTCTCTTGGCTCTCACGGCTAAACATCTCCATAGATTCATATCTTAGACCCAGCTTTCTGCTTTTTATCTGTTAGGCGCATGATGAAGGGACATAAGTCTCACCTTCGCGTCAGCGAACCTTACAACGCAACAACCCGCTCCCCAATCCGTTTCTCATGACAATTCGCACTGTCCAGGCGTCCAACAATTCCAAAAAGAGCAATTGTGCTCGCCGCTTCGCGGGTAAAAAGCATAGCCATCTGACTTACGGCTAAAACTCCGATATTCGGATTATTTATTCTCGCCTACTCATCAAGCAGGCGAAAATGAGTACTGAGCACCGGATCTCAGTGGGCGCAAGCCAACCATAAGTAATAATTTAAGGTTGCGAATCTTGCGCCCCTTTTTTTATTCAAAAAATTTAGGGTAAAAAACGATTTTTGTGATAAAATATAATTATACACAACACTATGGCTGGAAAAATCATCACCGATAAAAACTTAAACAGGCTGGATTCCTTGACGGCAGAAAAAATCGCCGCCGAATTGGGCTGCTCCCTTTCCGGTTTGACGCGGATAGAAGCGTCAAAACGCCGTTTAACTTACGGTTTAAACACCATTACCAGCGAGGGCAAGGGCAAGTTAATCTGGGAATTAAGCAAAAAAATACTAAGCCCGCTGGTAATCACGCTTTTAATCGTGGCCGCTTTTTCTTATTTTCTGGGCGAAAAAATTTCTGCCATTATCATTATAACAATGGCGCTTATCGGCGTAGTCCTGTCATTTATTCAGGAGTATAGAGCGAAAAAAAACGCCGCCAAACTCAAGGCCATGGTCCGATTGCATGTTGAAGTTGTTCGTAACAGCAAAACAGCTAAAATCCCGCTGAAAGACTTGGTGCCGGGAGACATAGTTAATCTTTCCGCCGGCAATATGATACCGGCAGACATTAAAATCATCTCAGCCAATAACCTTTTCCTTAATCAATCAACCTTAAACGGCGAATCATTCCCTATGGAGAAATGGGCTGTCCCGCCCAGTCCGGTTAAAACCAACACCCCGATTTATGACCTGCCGACCATTACCTTAATGGGCGCCAGCGTGGCATCGGGTACGGGTAGCGGCTTAGTAATGGCTACGGGCGCCAACACTGAATTCGGCAAGTTGGCCATTGATGTGGCCGCCAGCGAACCGGAAACCGCTTTTGACAGGGGCATCAGGGACTTCACCTGGATGATGATCAAGCTGATCTTCATCTTGATGACTTTCGTTTTTGTCATTAATACCTTATTCAAAGGCAACTTCGTTGATTCTCTGTTATTCTCCTTGGCCGTTGCCGTCGGTTTGACTCCGGAAATGCTGCCGATGATAGTTACTGTCAATCTTTCGCGAGGCGCCAGGGCTATGGCCCAAAAAATGGTCATCATCAAGCGTTTAGACTCCATTCAGAATTTCGGCGCCATGGATGTCTTATGCACCGACAAAACCGGCACCTTGACTATGGATGAAATTATCCTGATTAAGCACTCGGACATTGAGGGCAAAGAAAAAGAAGAGATTCTGCGCGATGCCTGGATTAACAGCACTTTCCAATCAGGTATGAACAATCTGTTGGATCGAGCGATCATCAAGCACCACAAATTTAAAAAATCAGGCTTGAAAAAAATTGACGAAGTGCCCTTTGATTTTGATCGGCGCATTGTCTCGGTAATCATTCAAGACGAAAAAACCGACAGATTAATCGCCAAGGGCGCGCCCGAAGAAATCATTAAACGCTGTAACAGCTACGATTTGAACGGGCGCAGATACGCCCTGGATAAAGGAAGAATAAAACAGCTGGGACGGCAATATGACAAACTAAGCCGGGACGGCTTTCGTGTTCTGGCCATTGGCTACAAGGAAGTTGACCGCCAACAGAAAAAATTCAGCCAACAAGATGAAACTAAGCTTGTCTTCCACGGCTTTACTTCCTTCCTGGATCCGCCCAAAGCCAGCACCAAGGAAGCGATCAATAAAATAGAGGGGCTTGGCGTCAAACTAAAAATTCTCTCCGGCGACAACGAGCATGTAACCCAAAGAATCTGCGAAGAAGTGGGGCTGGACGGCACCGGCGTTATTACCGGCGGCAAAATTGAACGTTTAAACGATGATGATCTGCGTAAAATAGTAGAAGAAAAAAACATCTTCGCCCGCCTCTTACCGCTTCAAAAAGAACGGGTCATCAAAGCTCTTCAGGATAACGGCCACGTCGTGGGTTTTTTGGGCGACGGCATCAACGACGCTCCGGCCTTAAAGGCCGCAGATGTGGGAATCTCCGTCAATAACGCCGCGGATATCGCCAAAGAAACGGCGGATATGATCCTGTTGCGTAAAAGCTTATTAGTCTTAGCCGACGGCGTCAAAGAGGGAAGAAGGACTTTCGCCAACACCTTGAAATACATCAAGATGGGCGCCTCCTCCAATTTCGGCAATATGCTCTCCATCACCGGTGCTTCAATCATTTTGCCCTTTCTGCCGATGTTGCCGCCGCAAATCCTGCTGAACAACTTCATGTATGATCTCTCGCAAATCTTTTTGCCGACCGACAATGTGGACGAAGACTATCTGCTCAAGCCTCGTCCTTGGCATATCGCTTTCATTAAAAAATTCATTCTGATTATCGGGCCGGTTTCTTCTTTGTTTGATTTTATGACTTACGGCCTGATGTGGTTTATATTCAACGGCGCGGCCAACCCCGCCCTTTTCCGCACCGGCTGGTTCGTAGAATCGCTTTTTACCCAAACCCTGATTATTTACGTCATCCGCACCAACAAAATCCCCTTCCTGCAAAGCCGTCCCAGCCGCGCCATAGTTTTTGCCACCTTAAGCATTGTCGGTTTAGGCTGTATCCTGCCCTTCACTTCAATCGGCAGATTGTTCCAATTCCAACCGTTGCCGAGCCTGTACTTCGTCTTATTATTCGGCCTGGGCCTTTTATACTTATCCTTAACCCAATTAGTTAAAATGCTATTTATTAAAAAATACGGCTATGAATAAACCGTAAAAACCAAGCTGCCAAGGTGCGAGCTGATTTGCTCGTACCATTAGAATAAATATAGAACACAAATAAAATCCGTCTGACGAACTGCGCGTCGGACGGACTTTTTTTATTATATTTGTTGTATTATTTGCCCAAGTGTTCCGCCTCGGATAATTTTAGCGACAATAATCGGCTGACACCGTCGCCCTGCATAGTCACGCCGTAAAGCACATCGGATTCGGACATGATGGCGCGATTATGGGTAATGATAACAAACTGCGTCTTATGCGCCAGCTCCTTAACGATACCGGAAAACTTAGCTGAATTGCTTTCATCCAACGCCGCGTCTACCTCGTCAAAAAGGATAAACGGCGACGGATTATTATTGATAATGGCGCAAATTAAAGCCAAAGCCGTCATGGTCTTCTCACCGCCCGAAAGCATGTTAATCGCCCTGATTTTCTTACCGGGCGGACAGGCCTCAATTTCAATACCCATATTAGACAAAAACGATTTGTCTTCCGGATAAACCGGTTTTCTAACTTCCGGGGCGGCTTCTTCCAACGCTTCAGGCCCGCTCTCTTCCGTCAAAGATCCTGCCAGCGCCGGCTCTTGCGCCAACTGTTCTCTGATTTTTTCCGCTTCGGTCTTTTCTTCTTCTTTCTGCACTAAAGCCAGCTTAGCGCTGCCACCCTCAAATAGCTGTTTAAAATAACGGGAGAAATCTTTATTGATCCTTTCAAACTCTTCTTCAAATTGGATTTTTATCAACTTGTCCAGTTCTTCCACCACTTTCACCAAATCCGTAATAGCCTGATCCAAATCCAGCGATTGCTCGGATAAAAATTCAAAGCGGGTTTTTACTTCCTCATACTCTTTTTCTATCTCCGGATCAATGCCGCCAATAAGCTCTAATTGGCGCTTCAGGCGGTCAATTTTATCCCTGTCTTCGGTTAAATCAACTTCCGAATAATCCTCCTTGCTCTTGAATTGCCAATCCGCTCCCAAACTTTCCCGGATAGCCGACAATGCATCTTCTCGCCGCGTCTCTATTTTGGCCAACTCCACTTTTACCAGAGACAGCCTCTCATTAATGCCATTTAAATCGGTTTGCAAGGCGTATGATTCCTGCTGTAAAGAAAAAACTTCCTGTTTTTTGCGTTCTTCATGCAAATTAAAGCCGTCAATTTTTTCACGCAGTCCGGAAATTATTTCCTCCACCTCCTTTAACTCTTTTTCTTTGGTTTCTCTGCCAAGCAAGATTTCAGATTGAAAATGTTCACGTTCCTGAGGAGTTAACTGCGCTTCTTCAATATCTCCCTTAATCTTAACCAATTCCTTTTCCTGGTCATCAATTTCCGCAGTCAGCGATCGGACCTTATCCGAGTCCACCCGGACTTGAACCTTTAAATCGCCGATTTGCAAAAACAAATTTTCCCGTTCCCGGCGCTGATCTTCCACCTTGGCTTTCAAACTGGCAATCTCTTTGATTTTGGTTTCGGAAGAATATTTCTCATCCGGCGCGCGCCACTGCAAACTATCGGTTTTCTTAAAACCGCCGCGCATCATGCCGGACTTTTCCAATACATCGCCGTCTAAAGTCACCATGCGTTCGCGATTAACGCCGACCGCCTTGGCGCTTGCCAAATCATTAACCACAACAGTGCTGCCGAACACCTGCTCAAAGACTCGCTGATATTTACGCTCATAAGACAGCAAGTCGCTCGCCAGGCCGAGTACTCCGTTTTCAGTCAGAACATCGGTCGTATCTTGGGAGAGATAAAACTCCTTCAGGCGATTTAAGGGAAAGAAAGTTACCGGCGGCAGACGGTTGCTTTTTAGCCAATTAATGCACTCAATGGCGTCAGATTCGCTCTCCACCACTACTGCCGACAGCCGATTGCCGGCCGCCGCCACCAAAGCGGCCTCGTGTTTGCTGTTCTTGACCCTGCCCAATTCACTGACCGTACCGCAAATGCCGCTAATCCTGTCTTTTAATCCTAAAACCGCCCGAACCGCCTCTTGATTATGGTTGAGGCGTCCGCCGGAACGGACGCGGTAAAATTCATCCTGTATGATATCCAGATTATTTTGCCAGACCAGCAACTCATCGGACAGCACCTTAACCTGATTTTCCTTTTCACTTAATTTGCCGCTGCTGCCTTCCTGCCGCAATTTGGCGCTCCTGATTTCGGATTGCAAATTTTTTACCCGGCTCTCCAACTCGGTACGGCGATTCTCCAGCCATGACAGATTCTGTTTGCCGGCTTTGGCATATTCCACTTCCAGCTTGCCGCGCAAGACCGCCAATTCGCGCATGGTTTCATTCTGCTTGGTCAAAGCTGAATTATACTCCTCCTGCAACTTGTCATATTCTTCGGCGCGGCTGCCTTGCTTGGACAATTCTTCCAATTTATTGCGCAACTCGTCTAATTTGCTATCCAAACGCAGACGCTGTTTATCTAAAGTGTTATATTGCAGGGCCAGCTCATCGTAATGTTTCATCAAATCCTGCCACAACCGGCCGTAATACCTGCTTTGCAAAGTCTTCAACTCTGATTCCAATTCTTGGCGTTGACGCAACTTATTGACTTGGCGAGTCAATGATTTCAAATGCGGTTCCAATTCCACTATTAACACCTTGGCTTGTTCCAAATTGTCCCGGGATCGCCTGAGCTTGGACACGGAACGCTCGCGCTTGATTTGATACTGTTTCACGCCGGTGGCTTCGTCAAAAAAATCCTTGCGTTCCTCATTGCTGTAATTGACAATCTTATCCACCATGCCTTGGCCGATAATGGAATAGGTGTTATGGCCGAAGTTGGCTTTGGCTAGCAGCATGACGATATCAAATAAGCGCACCTCCGCCTTATTGAGCAGATATTCGGAAGTGCCGTCGCGGTATAATTTTCTGGTAATGGCCACTTCGGCATAGTCAATCGGCGCCGAGCCGTCCTCGTTATTCAAAAACAAAGACACCTCAGCCAAAGACAACTGCGCCTTCTTGGCTGAGCCGGAGAAAATCACATCAGTGGCTTTCTTACCGCGCAAAAGCTTGAGCGACTGCTCGCCCAACACCCAGCGCACCGCATCCACCACATTGGACTTGCCCGAACCATTGGGGCCGACAATGGCCGTAATGCCGCAGGTATTGTCCCGCTTGTCCGGGCTGGGGAATTCCAAAATAGTCTTATTGGCGAATGACTTAAAACCATGCAGTTCAATGCGCTGTAAATACATAAGTAATAATAATCAATAATCAAGATACGATGACCAAAAACATTGATGGTCAATATACGCAATTACATATATTTTATCAAAAAATCAGGAAATCGGCAAAATTAAAACCCGATTCCTGGGGAATCGGGCAAGGTGCGCTTAAAACGCCAGCGGCGGCAGAGGATCAACCGGCACATGACCGAAAGTGATCTCATGCCGTGGCAGACAGACGGTAGCGAAATTCCGATCATGATTGACATCGCCCGGATTAATAATCCGAATCTGCTGGCCTTCATAATACAATGCTTCGTTGGTAAAGCCGCAAAGCACGTAATTAGTCATGGGAAATTTCTGACGGATTTTCATCGCCAAAACATCCATGCCCATTTCGCTTAAATCCATGAACTCCAGAGCCAAATCCAATTTGACATAAAAACGCTGGCCTTTAATGCTCACGATGGGCGTTTCCGGGTCAATCCGGTGCCAATTGGCGGGAATATCGCCCCAAGTATCGGCTATATTCAGATCCTCAATCTGTTCCGGTAGTAAGTTATAATAAACATCAAAACCGGCTAACTCGGGACGCCCGATATCGCTTAAGTCAATATTGCCGATATGAATCACGTAATTGACTCCGCGCGCGGCGAATTCCTGACGCAAACGATCCCAAAAACCGACATCCAACTTGGAAACATTCAAACTGTCGGAAATGATGCCGACGGTAAACGGCTCTTCCTGTGGCGGGCAAGGCATTACCCGGCCAAACACCACCTGATTATCCTCGGTATAAACGACGGCGAATTCATAACCCCAATTGACTGATTCTTCAGCCGCGCCCGGGTTAACCATGGAAACCAAGTGGCCTTGCCGATAGGTTTGGGCATGGGTATGTCCGCCGAAAATCCAACGCAAGCCGTCATTCTCTAACCGAAGGCGTTGCAGGCGTTCGTCAAACTTAGCCTCGTTCATATTAAGATAAAAATCAAATGGCAACTTATGGCCGAGATAGTACAATTCCCCGTTGCGTTTGATGATGCGATGGCCGGGCATGGTGTAGCGCCAATGGCCGACGGGAGGAAAAAACTTTCCTCGAGGGCTCAAGCAACTGCCCTTGTCATCCCGTTCGCACTGATTCTCAACTAAGGCATAGTAAACGGGAAAATCGCCATAAAGCCGAGAATTAAAATGCTCGGGCTCGGTCAAGTCGCCGGCGTGAAAAACCACTTCCACGCCGCGACGCTTGAACTCAGAAATAATATGGGGCGTAGCGCCGTTTTTATCCTTATGCGTATCAGCAATGACACCGATAACTGGCATGGCAAAAACTCCTTTTGGTTTTTAAAGTACTGCATTTCACCCATCAATCTTCTTCAAAACATACCACCGGAAATGTTTTTAGTCAAGAAAAACCAATAATAACGTTTTTATCTAAAGGTTAAGCAGCGAGGTTTTTTAATTGAATTAAAGCCGAAAAAATACTATAATTAACTCAACTTTCAACCATGATTTATGACAGCTAAAAAACAAAAACTCCTGATTATTGATTCTAATGCTCTGGTGCATCGCGCTTTCCACGCCCTGCCGCCGACCCTAACCGACGAGAAGGGCCGGCCGACCAACGCGGTTTACGGCTTCACCTCCATTTTCCTTAAGGCGATAAAAGACATTAAGCCCGACTACATCGCGGCCACTTTTGACCGCAAAGAGAAAACCTTCCGCCACGAGCAGTATGAGGCGTACAAGGCCACGCGCGTCAAAGCGCCGGATGAGCTGTATGAACAAATCCCTCTGGTCAAACAAGTGTTAGAAGCATTTAGCATACCGATTTTTGAACTGGCCGGCTATGAAGCCGATGATTTGATCGGCACTATTGCCAATCTGAAAACCATTGACCGGCCCGATATTGAAACTATTATTCTAACCGGCGATCAGGATTGTTTGCAATTGGTAGACTACAACACTAAGGTTTTTTCGCCTCATAAGGGGCTGTCAGAAACAATCCTCTACGGCGAAGCCGAAGTCAAGGAAAAATTCGGCGGCTTGATGCCCGGTCAACTGATTGATTACAAAGGACTGCGCGGCGACACTTCTGACAACATCCCCGGCGTCCGGGGTATCGGCGAGAAAGGCGCGATTGATTTGTTGAATAATTTCAAGACCATTGAAGGAATCTACGAGCACATTGATTCTGATTTGATCAAAGACCGCACGCGGGAACTGCTTAAGGAACAAAAGAAGCAAGCGCTGATGTCGCGGGAACTGGCGACAATTAAAAAGGATGCGCCCATAAAATTCAAATTGGCCGATTGCCGTTTCACCGGCTTTGATCAAAACAAAGTCGTTGATTTATTTCAAGAGTTGGGATTTAAACGGCTGATGAACCAAGTGGCCACGCTGGCTAAAAGCGGCCTGATCGCGCCGACCGGCCAAGGCAGTTTGTTCTCTGCCGCGGTTAGCGATCAAGAAGAAAAAGAATCAACCGCCTTCTCTGTCATTCCCGCGAAGGCGGGAATCCAGGTTAATAATCATCCTGCCAATAGCCGCTTGGGCAAACAGGACTACCGGCTGGTAACAGCCGGCGACTTGAAAAAATTTTTAGCCGAACTGAAAAAACAAGAAGAATTTTGCTTTGATACGGAAACAACCGGGCTTAACCCCTTTGCTGACAATTTAATCGGCATCGCTTTCTGCTGGCAAGCCGGCGCAGCCCGGTATCTGCCGGTTGATTTAGCCGATCAGATTAAGCCGGAACTGTCGAAAATTTTCGACAGTAAAAAAATCAAAAAAATCGGACACAATCTTAAATTCGACGCCGAAGTGTTGGAAAAATATTTCGGCCAAGCGATCAACGGGCTGTCTTTTGATACCATGATTGCTTCCTACATCTTGAACCCCGGCCATCGCCAGCACAACCTGGACACTTTGGCGTTTATTGAATTCGGTTACCAGATGCAGCCGATCAGCGATTTGATCGGCAACGGCAAAAACCAAATTTCCCTGGCCGAAGCGCCGCTGGAAAAAGTCAGCTGGTATTCCAGCGAGGACGCTGACTTGACCTTCCGCCTGTATCAGAAGCTTCGGCCGGAGCTGGATAAATCCGCCCTGCTGCCACTATTTGAAAAATTGGAAATGCCCTTGGTTGAAGTATTGGTGGCCATGGAGACTAACGGCATCAGAATAAACAGCAAAGCCTTAAAAAACTTAAGCGCCGTTTTTGCCAAGAGAATCAAAGAGCTGGAAAAAAAAGCCTGGAAAATGGCGGGCGAAGAATTCAATCTGGCCAGCCCCAAGCAGTTAAAGGAAATCTTGTTTGACAAAATGGGCATCTCCACTGCCGGCATCGGCAAAACCAAAACCGGCTTGTCTACCGCCGCCGGCGAACTGGAAAAGCTTCAGGGTCAACATAAGATAATTGACTTAATCATAGAATTCCGCGAACTATCTAAGCTGAAGAACACCTATCTGGACGCCCTGCCGGCTTTGGCTGATTCCTCCGGCCGTGTCCATACCAGTTACAACCAAACCGTCACCGCCACCGGGCGCCTATCGTCTTCCGAGCCCAACCTGCAGAATATTCCCATTCGCACCGAAACGGGCGGACCCATTCGCAAGGCGTTTATCGCCGACAAGGGTTTTCAAATTCTTAAAGCCGATTACTCGCAGATTGAATTGCGCATCATCGCATCGCTCGCCAACGACAAGCAAATGCTGAAGATTTTCCAGTCTGGCGGTGATATTCATACTATGACCGCGGCCATTATTCACAGCATTAAGCCGGAAGAAGTGACTAAGGCTCTGCGCCGCACGGCCAAAGAAATCAATTTCGGCGTAATCTACGGCATGGGCGCCTGGGGGCTGTCCTCTCGTACCGGTCTATCCAACACGGAAGCGCAGAAATTCATCTACAAATACTTTGAAACCTTTTCCGGCGTCAAGAAATGGCTGGAGGAAACCGTGGAGATCGCCAAAGACAAGGGTTATGTGGAGACCTTTTACGGCCGCAAGCGCTACTTGCCGGAAATCAATTCCAGCATTTCCCAGGTTCGTAACAGCGCCGAACGCATGGCCGTCAATATGCCGATTCAAGGAACGGCTGCCGATTTGATCAAGCTGGCTATGATAGAAATCCACGCCGGCCTGCCCAAAGTATCGGAACGCTCCCGCCTGTTGTTGCAAGTCCACGACGAATTAGTTCTGGAAGTGCCGGAACATGAGGTCCGCAAAGTCGGCAAATACGTCCATGACACCATGTGCTCGGTCATGAAACTGCGCGCGCCCATTGACGCCGACGTTTCCGCCGGCGATAATTGGGGAGAGACCTCCCCGCTGTCATTCCGGCCGTAGTATTAACGAAGAGCCGGAATTCAGGTAATAACTTGAGATCCCCTGCCGGCAGGCAGGTTCACTTTGTTCAGTGATGACATAAAAACCACCTTGAGCAACTGGGCGGTTTTTTATAATTAGGATTCAAGGAGTAGATATTGACAAAGCATAATTAGTATGGTAATCTGAAAAAGAATTATTGAACATTTAAATTAAGACCTAAAACAAAGGAGGATCAAATAATGGCTAACATATTGAAAAAAGAACCGCAAACAGAAATGGAATACTGGGAGGCGATTGATGGTATCGGGGGGATAATCTGGAACACAAATCACGATATCGGCCATGGACGGTACGAAAATTCTTCAGAGATAGAACAATACCTGACCGATGCCCAAGAAACCATTGAACGCTTAGTCAATGAATTAGCTGATAAATTCGGAGTAATCCCTCCCCGGGATTGCCCCAAGTCAAAACCAGGCGAAAAAGTTCCACCGGCGTCGGAAGGAAAAACCTATTACTGGGATTGGTATTATGCGAAAAAAGCAGAAGCCAAAAAACAATATTATGAAAGCATTATTTGTTCCGCCTGCCCCTATAGTGAAGGATTAGAGAGTATGACAGGTTTTAATGTCCCATGCGAACTTTGGAAAGGCGTCCTTTACCGGCTTACTTTTCCATATCTGTGTGCAATGCTAGGGGATTACGGCCAGGAAAAACTTCACCAAATAATTCAACAAAGGGGCGGCGAACAGGCGCTCAAAGTTTTTAAAGAAAAACTGGAGACTCTGAAAAAAGACTTTGGAAAAAAGAAGTAGCCGACAGATAATAATGCTCATTTGACACCACTCAAGCATCTGCTGCGAGTGGCGTTTTTTATTAACCAAAAAACCGCCAAGGCCAAGTCTAGGCGGTTTTATAAATGTGCAAAATATTAAGCGCAATAGACGGCTAAGGCCTTATCTATCGCTACCTTAAACTGCTCTTGATGATGGCTCATAACCTTATAGCGTAAAAACGACTTGCGAGCGCGAAGCAAGCTGGCGCCATTATCATATTTGAATACGGGATCGCCGCTTATGTAATCAGTCAGGTATCTGATACCCAGCTCCAAAGAAATAATTCTTCCGGCCAACGCAAAATGCTCAATCTCCTCCGGCAACAGCAGTCTGCCCGTACCGGCCAAATAGCCGTTAAGCAAAGCGCTGAAACATTCGGTCGGAGAGGGGCGCTCGTCAAACTCCACGCCCAAAGCCGAACGGAACATATCGCCGAAATCAAATAAGCTATAGCCCGCCATAGTGGTATCCAAATCAATCACTGCCACCGCCGCGCCCGTGCTTTTATCCAATAAAACATTATCTATCCCCGTATCATTGTGCGTTAACCGCAAAGGAATATTACCGCCGTTAATCAGCGCGGAGAATTCCATGATCTCCTCCAGCCGGCTTTTAACAAACTCAATTTCTTTCAGACAGTCGGCAACTCGGCCGAATTGATCTTGCTGTCGCGCCAAGACTAGCTGTTCATAACGCCATAGGGTATTATGAAAATCGGACACGACCACATTAAGCGCATTAAGCGGCAACTTGACTAGCAAAGCTAAGTATTGGCCGTAGGCTTTGGCGATTTCATACGCCTGATAGATATTTTCAATCCTCTGACAGCTGTAAGAATGATCAAAAAAATCATATAAGCGCCAATAAGCTCCCGCCTCATCGCGATGCCACAAAGCGCTGCCGTCTTTCAAGCCGACAGCGGACAAACCCAGCGCCTGGCCGCGGCCAGACACGATGGCAGAAAAATTCTCTAACAGTTTCAGCGGTTCAGGAAAATACTGGTCATTAACTCGCTGTAATAAGTATGACTTGCCGGCCAGAGTAACGCAAAAACTGTCATTAATCGCGCCTTTACCGTAACGCTCAATGCTGTCCGGCCGCGCGTCCAGAAACTTATGGGCGACCTCTGCCAAATATTCAAAATCGAATTGTTGTTTCATAATATGCCTCCCATCGATTAAAGCGCGATTATATTTTCTCCGATACCACTGAATATGGATATGTGACAATTGCCAAAAGGCATAAGCTGCAATCGTTCTTTGGCCTTGTCAATTGTGACGTCCATAATCAGCCGCCAGAACAAGATACCCCATTTGCCATGACCAACAACCAGGATCGTCTTAAAACCACTGTAACAACCATAGAAAAAATCATTTAAAAAAGAGCGAATCTGCAATTCTACATCAGGTCCGGACTGGCCGCCCGGTGCGCGGTAATGATACCAGCCTTCGCGCTTTTGGATTTGTTCCTCAAGCGGATACAGCCGAACAATATCCGCCTTGCTCATTGTGTGCCAGATGCCGCGCCACCATTCGTCCAAACGAGAATCCATAATCGGTTTCAAACCGCAAGGGTTATAAACTTCTGTAATTCCCTGCAGGGTTTGTTCGGTTCGCAGATAGCTGGAAAAAAATGCTTGCTCCCAAGAAAGTCCCACAATCTTTAAAGCCCGACCGGCATGATGCGCTTGGTTTTGACCGTTTAATGTCAGGGGAAACCGATGATTCGGCAATTCAACCAATGACTCATCGTCCAAACCCTTGGCATTACCGATTGATTCACCATGGCGCACAAAAATAATTTTTTTACCACTATCTTTAAGCTGCTGCAACATATTCTTTTCTCCTTTTTGCCCTCCGAAACATTAGTGTAGGAGGGTGGTTGTAAAGTGCGGTTTACTTTCTTTATTTCTTAATCGCTTGCCAATTAAATTCAAAAATCTGTTTTTGCATCTGATAAATTGACTCATTCTCCACTACCACGCCGAGGGAATTGCCGGAATCATCCAATCCGATGTGGGCGATCTTGCCGCCGTAGATCAATTCATGCGTCATTCTCAGGTTATCGCCGGCCACGGGAATCTGCCGTCTTTCATCCAGGCCGAAAATTCCGCCCGCTTCGCCCAGAGAAACCACGCGTACGATTATCTTTTTATCGGTTCGCTTTTTATTGAAATCGGGCATAGCCGTATAAAGATGCTTGCGATCCTCAGCGGCGCCGGAAGAATAAACAAAATAAACCTTATCCTCACGATTTCTCATGGTTTCCAACACGTCCTGCAGAATCTGCTTCATGCCTTGGTCGCCCTCATAAAATTTAACGGCCGGCCGATTGCCACTGCGTTCAAAAATCGCTTGCAAACGAGGCAAATTCTCTTTGATGTCCTCTTTAACCAGGGCCAGTTTCTCTTCGCGGTCTTCCAGGGCGTTTAAGAGCTTTTCCGGCGGTTCGGCCACAAAGAACTGTTTGGTTTGCTTGTGGTAATAAGTAACCAGCCCGACGGCAATAAGCGCTTTCAAAATATCATAGGTTGTTCCCCGATTAATCCCGGCTTTATCGGCCACGACGCGAACGGAAGACGGCCCCAATTCAATCAAAGCCAAGTAAACCGAGGTTTCCTTGTCGCTCAAGCCGAAATTTCTTAATAACGATTGTATTTCCATATTTACCCCGAGTGAATTTAATTACATTACTATCTTACCTTGCCTGTTTTTATTTGTCAAGACTTTTTCTACATTTTTTATTATTTTATAATATTTTATCTAAATTTAGAATATTTTATAGCTTATTTTATTAACTTTTTTTCTACATTTTTATAGTTATCCACAGGAAGAAAAATTACTGGCACAAATCCTGCAACTGAATCAAAAAATTCCGGCGATTGTCATTTATCCTAAAATCAGCTAAAATTATCTCGTGTTCCGGCATTTGCTGTGTATGCTATTTGCTATGCGCCATATGCAATAAGCCATTTTATGATATTTTTCGTTTACGGCACGGAATCGCATTTATGCCGCCAAAAAGTCGCAGAACTGCAGGCTGGCTTTATCCAAAAACGGGATAAGGGCAGTCTTAACATCGTCCGATTGAAAGGCGAGGACTTGGATTTTGACCGCCTGTCGCAAGAAGCTCTCACCACTCCCTTTCTGGGAGAACGCAAGCTGATTATCATTGAACAGCTTTTGGCTGACATGTCCGCCGGCAAAAAAAAGCTGCGCGACCAAGTTTTGGATTTCCTCAAAGCCAAGGAGTCGGTGATTGATAATAACCTAATGTTTGTTGATCTGTTTGAAGAAGAGAAAAAGATGCCGGAGAAGGACGCGCTTTTTAATTTCTTAGCCAAACAAAAATTCGCTTACAAGTTGCTTCGCCTTAAAGATCGCGAGTTAAGCGGCTGGATCAAGAAATACTGCGAGGGCAAAAAAATAAAAATCGCTCCGGCGGCTGTCAGCGAATTGTTGCTCTTGGTCGGCAATGACTTGACCCAATTGACCAATGAACTGAACAAGTTAGGGGCGTACAAAGCTGAAGAACTGATTGTTGCTGGCGATGTCAAACTTTTAGTCAAGGCCAAGATTGACGATGATGCTTTTATTTTGACTGACGCTCTGGGCGACAAGAATCGCGAACACGCGCTGGAACTGCTGAGCCGGCAATTTCTCTCCGGCGCCGAACCGCTGGCGCTGCTGGGATCAATCAATTGGCAATTCAAACTGATTCTTAAAGCCAAAACCCTGCTGGAAAACAACCCTCGCCTGACGCCGGAAGGCGCAGCCAAGGAAATCGGCGTTCACGCTTATCCGGCCCGTAAAAGCTTAGGCTTTGCCAAAAGTTTCACTCTCAAGCAGCTGATTAACATTCAAAATGACTTATTGGACATAGAGCGCCAGCTCAAATCCGGCGCCAAAAATCCGGAATTATTGTTTGATTTGTTTGTGATAAAATATTGTTGACAAACAAGGCAGTTTGATCTAAGCTGGAATGGGTTTTAATCGCACCTTAGCAACAAGCAAACCAACTGAAAGGAAGGAGAAACCATGAGCGAACAGCCGACGGATATCGTCACTTTTTGCGATGATAGCAACCCCTTTACCCGCAATCCGCGCCAACAGGTTGATGGCAATGCCAAATATTTAAGGATCGTTGCCAGGACCCACAACAAAGACGGAACCATTAGCGATGAAATTCTTTTTACCGGCGACAAGTTTCGCGAGGGATCGGAACACAATGGAAGATTGGCCGTTTGCCATTGCGCAGCTTGCGCCAGCAAGACCGTAAAAGCTCCTTCGTAAATACGCTTCATAAGTACGAAAAAACCGCTCGCTTGAGCGGCTTTTATTTTATTGTTTTTTTCTCTTGCCAGCCAATTGTCCGCAAGCGCCGGCGATATCTCCGCCCAAGGACCTGCGAATCGTCGTTTCTATGCCGGAACGGTTTAAAATTATTTTAAAACGCTTAATCTGCTCCAAAGGCGAAGCCCTGAAACGGCGGCTGACCGCGCCGGAACGGGAGATGACGGGATTATAGGGAATCAAGTTTACCATAACTAATTTCTTAGGCAACTGCTCCAAAAGCTTAACCAGTTCGTTCGCCTGCTCATTGCCGTCATTGACACCATCAATCATCACATATTCAAACATCAGCTTTCGTCCCTTCGCCTTCAAATACAATTTAAGCTGATTAAACAACTCCGCCAAGCTATAGCTGGAAGCAATCGGCATCAACTCCCGCCGCAATTCGTCATTGGGCGCATGCAAAGAAATCGCCAAATTGATCTGCAAGGGATAGCGGGTTAGGTGTTTAAGGCCTTCCAGCAAACCGCAAGTGGAAACGGAAATTGATCGGGCCGCCAGTCCGAAACCGTCCTGACTATTGATCAAATCAATCGCTTCAGCGACATTGCGCCAATTCAAAAGCGGTTCGCCCATACCCATAAACACTACGTTGTCTATTCTTTCGCCTTCGGTTTTGAGTCGGCGAGCAAAATAAACCGCCTGCTCAATGATTTCTTCGGTCATCAGATTGCGTTCAAAGCCATTTTGGCCGGTAGCGCAGAATAAACAACCCAAGGGACAGCCGACCTGCGAAGAAACGCAGACCGTAAAGCGGCCATCGGCATTTTCTATCAGTACCGCTTCAATCAAAGCCCCGTCGGCCAATTTAATCAATGCCTTGCGGCTTGAACCGCTTGCCGTTTCTGTGGCGTTGATCTCTAAGGGGCAATTGTCTTTAAGTTTTTGTTTAAGCTCAGCGGGCAGGGTGGTGGCTTCATCCCAATTGCCGATTAATTTCAAATACACCGCCTGCTTGATTTGTTTCAAACGGTAAGCGGGCTGGCCGGCTAATATTTTATTTAAGGCTGATAAATCCATAGCGATGCAAAAAGTCCCGCACCAGGCGGGAACTTTTTTATTTCATCAAAGAGTTAAGTTTCTTCATCAGTCTTGATTTCTTCCGAGCGGCGGCGTTTTTGGCGATAATCTTTTTGCCGGCGGCTTTGTCAATAACTTTGATAGCGGCTTTGACTTTTTCCGCGGCCTGTTTTTCCTTGGCGGCGATCATCTTCTGTGAATCCTTAACCAGCTCCTTAATGGCGTGCTTGACCTTGTAATTTCTTAAGGCGCGTTTGGCGCTTTGGCGCAAAGCCTTGGCGGCGCTTTTTTTATTAGGCATAAATTTAGTTCGTAGGTAGTGATTTGTAGTTAATAATATGTGAGAGCTTGTTAAAATAATAACAAATACTTTGGCCTTTGTCAATCAAATGCCGAAGGGGAGACTCGAACTCCCACGGGACAAGCCCACATGCTCCTAAGGCATGCGTGTATACCAATTTCACCACTTCGGCATAAATTAACTAAATTATAGCATTTAAAATAAGAAAAATCAACCCTCCGACAATAACGGTTTGACAAAAAACAACAAAGGAGTAAGATAGTAAATCAACTTAAAACAACGAACCGGCCTTATTAGGCTTACCTCCTTAATCATCCTTAAAACATTGACTCAAGCCTCTCTTTCGGTTAAACTTCAATTGTTATTAATCCCCTTAGAGTCCTAATAAAAAACATCTAAAAATATGAAAAAAATCATTCTCGCGCTCATCTGTGGCGCCGGCCTGCTCGCCGTTTCCCAGCCCGCCTGGGCTTACGTCGCCAGCGAAGGCAATCTAATCAAAACCGGCAATAACCCGGCCGTCTATTATATTGATGGCGGCGGTTATCGGCATCTTTTCCCCAATCAAGCGGTTTTCTTCAGTTGGTATAAAGGCTCATGGAGCGACCAGTACATCATTACCGTAACCGATTATGAACTCTTGCAAATCCCGACGGGTAAAAACGTCACGGTCAAACCGGGCTATGCCTTGATTCATTTTGACAACAGCTTAAGGATGTACGCCGTCTTGCCCGGCGGAAAGTTATGCCGCGCTCCGGCCCATTACAATAATTATCAATACAATCGTTCTCTGATTATTCCGGCCGGCTTTGAAAGCGACTACTATAATGACGGGGCCTGCGATATTACCGAAGGCCAAAAACTGCCTGACGGCACGCTCTTAAGGTACGCGGGATCTAATGATGTTTACTATATTCAAAACAGCCAAAAAAGGCACGTGACCGGATCCGGCTTCAACGCTAATAACTTCCGTTGGGACTCGGTGATTGAGAATGTTGATTCTTCCATGTACTACCCTGATGGCGGGGACATTTCCGCCCGCGAAGACAACATTTACAGCGTCAGCTACAGTTTTGGCAACAACTATTATAGCGGTTACAATTATAGTTGCAGTGAAAATTGGACTTGTTATGCTTGGAGCGCTTGCGCTAACGGTTCGCAATCCCGCACTTGCTGGGACAATAACAATTGCGGCACGACTTACAACAAGCCGATTACCGCCCAGGCTTGCTACAGTTGCAGCGAGAGCTGGACCTGCGGTTCTTGGTCGGCCTGTTCTTACGGCAGGCAATACCGCACTTGCTGGGACAATAACAGCTGCGGCACGACCGCTAATAAGCCGATCACCTCTCAAACTTGCTACAGTTGCAATGAAAGCTGGAGTTGCACCTCTTGGAGCGTCTGTTCCAAGGGGACAAAATACAGGGAATGCCTGGATATCAACCGTTGCAGCACTGCGACCGGCAAACCGTCCGTAACGCAATCCTGCAATTAATCCGCTGTCCACCGACTATCGCCAAAAATAAAGATCAGAAAAAGCCCGGCAACCAGTCGGAGCTTTTTCTTTTTGTTATTTTAATGCTAAAATGAAATCACTAATATGAAATATCTATTTATTTTGGGCAACAATCCGGAATTATCCGTAGCCGAAATCACGGCTATTCTGCCCCAAGCGAAAATCCTCAAAAAAACCCAGCTCTACTTAGCGGTTGATAGCCCCAAAATTGATTGCCAACGACTGATGGACCGTTTGGGCGGGACCATCAAAATCGGCCTGGTATTGGGCGCGCATCCGGATGTTGGACCGATTACCGGTTCAGCCATGTCCAAAAGCGGTGGCCGTTTTAATTTCGGCCTTAGCTTCTATGGCCAAAAACCCAGCAACTGGGGCTTAGGCATCAAAAAACAATTGAAAGGGCAAGGCATCAGTTCCCGTTTGGTCACCAGTCGCGAGCCAGCTTTATCGTCGGTTATCATCACCAAAGAAAAATGCCAGGATTATATTATCACTCCGGAATTTTTCGCCCAAACTTGCGCCGTACAGGATTTTAAGGAATTCGGCAAACGGGATTTCGGCCGGCCGGCCGCCGACGCTTATTCGGGCATGCTGCCGCCTAAAGCCGCCAAAATGATGATTAATCTTAGCGGCGCTCAGACGACCGCCACGGTTTTAGACCCCTTCTGCGGTTCCGGCACTATCTTATCCGAAGCCCTGGCCCTGGGCTACACTGACTTAATCGGCACCGACTTGTCGGATAAAGCCGTGGCTGACAGCCAAAAGAATCTCCAATGGCTGGCCGAAGAATTAAAAATCAAAGACTATAAACTGAAAATTGAAAAACTTGACGTTAGGGAACTGTCGAAAAATTTCGACAGTGTTGACGCCATTATCACTGAGCCGTACCTGGGCAAACCCATCAGAGGCAATGAGAATGCCGAGCAGATAAAATCAATCATCGCCGAGTTATCCGATTTATACCTAAGCGCCTTCCGACAATTCAAAAAAGTCTTGGCTGAAAACGGAAAAATCGTCATGATTTTTCCCGAATGGCATTTGCACGGCAAGATCTACCGTTTAAATATCAGCGAGCGCGTCTCTCAACTCGGCTTTAAGCGCTTAGACAGCGGGGATTTATATTATAAACGCGAAGATCAAAAAGTTTGGCGCAACATCACTATCTGGCAATAGTTTACTGTATTATCTATCAATAGTTTACTGTACTATCTATCAATAGTTTACTGTATTATCTATCAATAGTTTACTGTACTATCTGGCAATAGTTTACTGTCATTCCTGGCTTGACCAGGAATCCAGGTTAAATTTATGGCTAAGTATTATTATCTTTACATTTTAGCCAGCGAGAGAAACGGTACGCTATATATCGGCGTAACTAACAATCTTCTTAAAAGAGTTTGGGAACATAAAAACAAATTTGTTCAGGGATTTACTAACAAATATACAGTTGATAAATTAGTATATTACGAGATCTTTGAAGATATAAATGAAGCGATACTAAGAGAAACGCAAATGAAAAGATGGAAAAGAGAATGGAAAATAGAATTAATAGAAAAAGATAATACGGAATGGATTGATTTATACGAAGAAATGTCAAAATAAAAATAAATCTAATTATTAACCTGGATTCCTGCTTTCGCAGGAATGACAAAAGGAGGGTAGGAATGACAAAAGGAGGGTAGGAATGACAAAAGGAGGACAGGAATGACAAAAGGAGGGTAGGAATGACAAGGGGGTGCGGGAATAAAAAATATACAATAGAATAAATAATGATTACCGTATTCAATAAACTTAATTATTTGCGCAGCAACAGAATCACGCAGGTGAAGCTGCCGATTTCCGCCGTGGCTCAGGAGCTGTCCGCGGCGCTTTTGATTGCCGCTGATTGTAATAAACGCCAAGAGTTAGGCGAATTACTGCTGGATGAACTCTGCGACTTGGCGCAAATAACTATTGTCAGCTTAACGGTCAACGACAGCAATCAGCAGCACCGTCGCCGCAACGGGCGCATCATCATGAAACGTTTCGGCTTGTACAAAGTGCGGGAAAAAATCATCCGCATTGAAAACCGTACGGCGGCGCGCGGGCAAATAATCTCTCCTAAAAGTTTCTTGGATACTTTGTTGCATGAGTGGTTGCACCACTATGATTTCCAGAAACTGAAACTTAATTCCATCCACTCCAGAGGTTTTTACAACCGCTTTAATGACTTAAAAGAAAAACTGCAGATACCAAAAATGAGCCGATAACGGCTCTTTTTGTTTAATTTTAAACATTTTTCAGTTACCGATAACCGCCCTTATTTTCCCAAATAATAAACATAAAATAAAAAAACCGGCTTAATGCCGGAATTTTTTATTTGCTTTTTACCTTTACAAACTGTCTTCGGCCCCGTTGCAACAATAATCCGTCAGCGGGAATAATCGTCTCAAATTCATGATGCGCCACCAGTTGGTCGTCTATCTTTAACGCTTTCTCCTTAATCAGACGTCTGGCCTCGCTGGACGAAGCAACCAGTCCCGCCCGCAGAAACAAATCAGTCACGCCGATTTTACCCTTCACGGCCACTGCAATCTCCGGCACCTCTGCCGGTTTTTCTTTTTCCTGCACCACCCGCTTAAAATATTCCCGGCCTTTCTCGGCCGCCTGTTTCCCTAAATATATCTCTACTATGTCATAAGCCAAATCCATCTTGGCGTCGCGGGGGTTAATGGCTCCAGACTTCAGTTTAGCCGCCGCCGCCTTAACCAGCTCCATGGGCGCATCAGTCAGAATCTCCAGGGCCGGCACGATCATTTCATCGGTCCAGCTCATCACTTTACCGAACATATCTTCAGGTTTATCGGTTAAAGCGATCATATTGCCCTCGGTCTTGCCCATCTTTTTCCCCGTCGGATCAGCCAACAGTTTCAACGTCAAAACGCATTTCTCCTTATTTTTCATCTTTTTCATCAGCGCGCGTCCGGCTAACATATTGAACATCTGATCATTGCCGCCGATTTCCAAATCCACATCCAGGGCCACCGAATCATACGCTTGCATCAAAGGATACATGAATTCGTTCAAATACAAATCCTTGCCTTCGGCCAATCTTTTCTGGAACATGTCGCGCGCCAGCATCTGTTGAGCGGTAAAATAAGAAGTCAACTGAAGGATATGGGAAAAATTCAGCCGTGACAGCCAGGAGTAATTATTCTTAAACAGAGTCTTTCTGGTATCAATCAGGTTGGCGATCTGCTTCTTCCACCCCTTCATATTGGCCCGAACCTGCATCGCGGTCAGCGCCTTGCGCGCCTGCGCCTTATCCGTCGGATCGCCGATCATGGCCGTAAAGCCGCCAAACAAAAAAATCACTTCATGACCCAAGCGCTGGAATTGCGCCAGCTTGCGGATGGTCATGCCATGGCCCAAATGCAAAGAAGTGGCCGTCGGATCAAAACCGCAATACAAACGGATTTTTTTACCGGATAAAAGCAATTTTTGCAAAGTTTCTTTGTCAGGAAAAATCTGTTCTACTCCGCGAGTCAAAACATCATCAATTATTTTTTTATCAATAATAACTTTGTTGCTCCGATATTTGATTAAGTGCCTCATATTATTTTTTTTCTCCCCAATCGGGAGTCGCCACTTTGCCTTTTTTGGCAGCTAAGTATTTATAAGCGGACAAGGCGGCCTTGGCGCCCTCACCGGCGGCGATCGTCATTTGTTTGAATCCTACATCCGTGCAATCGCCGGCGGCAAATATTCCGAGCTGACTAGTAGTTCCGACTTTATCGGTAATAATTTCTTTACGTTCATTTAGTTTGACCGTATCCTTAATCCAATCGGTCTTGGGACTAAAACCGATTTCCACAAAAATACCGTCCACCGCCAATTCTTTCTCTTTATTGGTTTGCAAATCATTATATTTAAGGCCGGTAACTTTGTCAGAACCGACGACTGCCGTTACTTTCAGGCCACAAATCACCTGCACGTTCTGGAGCGCCTTGACCCCTGCCACCAAAGCCGCATCAGCCACCGCATTACAAGAATCGGATAACAAATAAACCTGCTTAACCACGCGAGACAGATACTCGGCGGCTTCCGATGCCGAATTGCCGCCGCCTATTACCGCTACGGTTTTATTCCTAAACAACGGGCCGTCGCAAGTGGCGCAATAGGACACGCCGCGGCCGGTCAATTCTTTTTCCTGCGGTACGCCCAGATCGCGCGGCGTTAAGCCGAAAGCCAAAATCACCGCCTCGGCCTGATATTCGGTTTGCGCGGTCTTTACGGCAAAAGTACCGGTATTTTCCTTGACGCTCTGCGCCTCGTCAGAGACAAACTCAACGCCCCACTTATCGGCTTGAACTTTCATCCTTTGCGTCAGTTCCAAACCGGTCGTGGATTCGGTGCCCGGCCAATTCTGCACTTCGTGCGCCAGAGCGGCTTGGCCGCCGACGGCTTTGGCAATCACCAAAACCTTTAACTCGCGCCGGCGAGCATAAATTGACGCGGTCAATCCGGCCGGACCACCGCCGATTATGATAACATCATAGTTAGACATATTTTTCTATTTCCGCCTTTAACTGTTCTTTGCCCTGCAAACCCATCATGGTATTTCTCACTTCCCCGTTCTTAAAAACGATCAAAGTCGGTATGGACATTACGTTATATTTGCCGGCGGTCGCGGGATTAGCGTCAACATCCATGGCGCCCACTTTGGCCTTGTCGCCGATTTCCTTGGCCAACTCCTCAATAATCGGCCCCTGCATCTTACATGGACCGCACCAAGCGGCAAAAAAATCAACTAATACGACTTTATCGCTTTTTAATACCTCAACCTCAAAATTAGCATCGGTAAAAATAATTTCTGACATAAAATTATAATTAATAATGAATAAACCCCGTTAAATAACGCCGGCGCTTAACTGTTCCTTGCCCCGCATTTAACAAGCTGAATCTTATCATTCTCCGTTTCCCAGGTCAACCGGAGGGGCAGCCGTAACTTCTGGAACACTGTCCGCCTGAACCGGATCCAAAATAGTCAATTCATCAACCGCCGGAGCGGCCTCAGGATTGGACGACTCGCCAGTGCTTGTATCTGCCGGCTGAATTGTTTCCGTGACCTCGGAATCGGTTGTCCCGTCCGCTCCCAAAACGACCGGCGATCCGATAACATTAGTGACTAACGGCGAGGTGGAACTGGCAAAAAACGGATTACTGCTGGAAGACTCTGATAGCGTTGAAGAGGCATTTTGCAATAAAATCGGCGAACTGCTGCTTAGAACAACATTTATTTGATCGGTGATGCTTAAATCATTAACAGCTTCTTCCTGATCGGCAACCACGCCATCATCCTTAACCGCCATGGCATGCCAATTAAACCTCAGCTCTTCCGTAAACGGCAAATCAACCGCCATAATAAAGCCGGTAGAACTCTGCGCTTCTACCCAATAGCTGTGCCCGGAAATATTGAGCAGGGGAGTTAAAGTGATTATCGGATCCACATCATAGGGCTTGGCAAAATAAACTGTGGTGGAAGTTGCCCCTGCCGGTAACTTAACCGTACCGGCCGCATCCTTATCCAGATAAATATGATCCTTAAATACGACTTTTGATTCAAATCCCGCCTCGCCGATAACCGTGATGGTGCCGTAGAAAGCGGCGGCGGAATTGACCGCTAATGAATCCAACACTTCTAAACCATCAAGCGGGGAGTCGTCAACGATCAGATTGAAACTCGTACTGGAAGCGATGGCTTCTGACAATTGAGCGGATAAAACCCCGAGTTCCTGTTCCTGGCGCTGAGCCAGTTGCAATAAATAAAAGGGCAAATGATCGGCGCGGTAACCCTTGGTTAGGCCATCATCAATATATAACTCCGGCAAGGCGTCCCTGATTTCTTCGGCAATCAAACCGAAATCTGTTTGCCCGGTCTGCTTCCAAACAAATGATTTTACTTGCAGTCCCAGCAGAGCATCAATATTCAAACTGGTATCAATAATATCGTCTTTATATTCTCCGGATGAGGGATTGACGTTGGTCAGGGTCCCATTATTGGAATAAACGGCGCCGTTAGTATTCAAAGTGGCGATAGTTACGCTTTTATTCTCCGCATTGAAAGTTACAAACGGGCTTTCTGAATTATAATCCAACCAATTATAACTTTGAGCGCCCTGAAAATAAAAGGGGGCGGTATTAATCATTCCGTTTCCATTAAGCGCCAACACTTCATCAGCCTCCTTATCCAGAATGACTAAACCGCTATAGTCCTTGCCCAGCTTCTCGGCTTCAGTAATCCGCCAATTATTGGCGAAGACCAAATCGCCGGAGTAGACGGTTGTGCCATGGATAGTCCCCGTCACATCCAGATTCCCGGCCATTGTTGAGGTGCCGGTGCCGGAAAACACGTAGTCACCACTGACTGAAAGGGTTAAATCGTTCCCATTGACATTATAGATGTTTAAAGCATTAGTGGAAGTAGAAAATGAAAGCGCGAGCATATTCAGAGTATCGGCGAAGTCAGCGGCGGCGAAATTAATTGCCGGGTCTCCGCTTTCTTCAAGCAAGGTGAGATTGTCATAAAATCCGCCGATATTGCTTGCCCAAGCATTGGGACTGGAAAAGCGAATCATCGGTATGGGACCGTTAAGTGTCCCTCCGCTGACATTTAATTG
>JBAZRV010000007.1:0-2017 GCA_041662745.1 Patescibacteria group bacterium
AAAGATTTTAATTCTTTATCCCCCGCTTCGGTTATCAGCCGGCCCAGCTCTGAAGTCAGTTGTTTTTGAGAACGGGATTTCAGCTGCGGCCGCCAACCCAAATGCGACAGCAAATCATACGCGGCCCGATTAAATATCAAACGTTGCTGTTTGCCGTCTAAAGCTTCATTAAGCTGAACAAAAAAATTGTTCAATAAATAAAATAATTCCTGATCCGGCGACTGATCGGGGGTCAAAAGGTCAACCGTTTCCAGGTAGGCCAAAGCATAAACAGACCGACTCGGCTCCCGATAAACCGCTTTAAAGACCCGGGTAATGCTGGCGCCGGCCAAACGAAAAACCCCGCTGCCTGGCGCGGCCATCAATCTGGTCAAGCAAAAAAACTCCAGATGCGACCGGAGTTTGGAGGTCATTTTCTTAGCGCCCTTGGCCACGACCATGATTTTGCCGGCGTCCCTGGTATAGGCCGTAACCGCCAGGTCGTAATCGCCGCGAGGCGCTTGGCGCAAGATGTAGGCATCGGTTAAAAAAGTCATCGCTGGCTGTCCAAATATGATTGAAGCATGATCATAGCCGCCAAATCGTCATCCTTAGCGCCGGGACGCAATTTTTGCGCCTCCTGGGAAGAAAAACGTTCATCATGCAAAATTATCTCCGCCTGAGTGCGATCAGCCAACTCTTCGCTAAAACGCCTGACATTTTCCGTTTGATTGGACGACTCGGCTCGAGTATTAATAGGCAGACCCACTACCACTCTGCCCGCATCTTCAGCAATAATCAATTCCGCCAATTCCTTTAACAAATTCTGCCGACCTGAATTTTTGATTATTTTAAGCGGCAAGGCCATACCCGATTCATCATCGCCCATGGCCAATCCGACTTTGGCTTCGCCATAATCTATGCCTAAATATTTCATAATATTATTTTGTTAAAATTTGATAGCCGTCGGCAGTAACGGCAACCGTATGTTCAAAATGCGCCGACAGCGAACCATCGCTGGTAACGATCGTCCAACCGTCGTCTAAAGTGTCCACCTCCCAACCGCCCAGATTAAGCATGGGTTCTATCGCCAGCACCATGCCTTCTTCCAAAACGGCATCGGGTACGCCGGCCGGCCAAAAGTTCGGCACTTGCGGTTCTTCGTGAGCGGCAAAACCGACGCCGTGACCGCACATCTGCCGTACCACGCCGAAACCGTTCCTTTCCGCTTCCGCGGAAATGGCTTTGGCGATATCGGATAATTTTTTACCTGGTTTGATTTCTTTGATGCCCAGATACAGCGAGTCTTTGGTGATGGTGATCAATCGCCTGGCCTCTTGCGTTATAATTCCCACGGCCACGGTGCGCGCCATGTCGGTATATAACCCCTTGTACTTTATTCCGCAATCAAGGCCGACTATATCGCCGTCCTTCAAACGGCGATTATCATCGGGAATGCCATGAACCACTTCCTCGTTAGTGGAAACGCATAAAGCCGCCGGATACGCATGTTCCGCCCAAGCGGCTTTATACCCCTTAAAACTGGCCGTTGCCCCGTACTCTTTAATCAATTGCTCGGCATAATCATTAAGTTCCGCTGTGGTAATACCCGGCTTTATCCGTTTTTCCACTAAATCCAAAATCTTGGCCAAGATCTTGCCACCCTCCGCTATAACCTTAATTTGTTCTTGATTTTTAAGTTTAATCATGGGTTAATTATAGCTTATCAGCTTGTTTTTTACCAAATATAAATCTATTTCCAGCCAATTCTGCTCCGCAGGTCGCCAACCATCTTTCTGACGATTTGCTGATAAACCTCTTCAATATGTTTTTCACCGTCAATCTCCATCAGCAATCCTTTATCCTGATAGAATTTGACAATGGCATCGGTTTCGCGATGGTATATTTCCAAACGCGATTTAACCGTCTCCTCCTTATCATCATCACGTTGGAATAACGGCTCGCCGCAAATATCGCAAACTGCCGGATCTTTCGGCGGCGAATATTTTAAATGAAAAGTGTGGCCGTTCCGGCACAC
>JBAZRV010000007.1:2027-41179 GCA_041662745.1 Patescibacteria group bacterium
AATCAGAAACACATAATCAACATCAGCATTCTTATCCAAAAACTCCGCTTGCTCCAGGGTGCGCGGAAAACCGTCCATGGCATAGCCCAAACGGCAATCATCTTGGTTGATTCTGTCAGCCACTAAACGATTAACCAGTTCCGTGGGCACCAATTGACCCTTATCCATATAACCCATAACTTCGGCGGCCAAAGGATTGGCAGTGTCTGATTTAATGGCATGCAAAATAACCCCGGTAGAGATATGCGGAATATCAAAAGTCTTAGCGATTAATTCGGTTTGCGTCCCCTTGCCGGAAACCGGCGGACCTAACACAATCAATTCAAATGGCTTCTCATTCTTGTTCATAATTGTCTTAAATTTAATTGTATTTATATTACTATCCTACCCTATTTATCAGTGAAAAGCAAAGACGCGACCTTATGCCGCGTCTTTATTTTATAATTAAATTATAATTGATATTTAACTATATGCCATTAGCTATAAACTATACGCCATTTATATCTCTTCGTAATCCCTCATAGCCAATTGGGCGTTAATTTGGCTTACTATCTCAATAACCACGGAAACTACGATCAGCAATGAAGTGCCGCCAATAGCCATATTTCTGGTACCGGTCAAGCCGGCAGTAACCATTGGCAGAACAGCGATAATACCTAAAAATAAGGCGCCGGTTAAAACAATCCGTGACACGATATTTTGCAAGTATTCCGCCGTTGGCTTACCCGGCCTGGTGCCGGGAACAAAACCGCCCTGTTTCTGCAGATTCTCCGCCACCTGATCGGGATGAAAAACCACGGCCGTGTAAAAATAAGTGAAGGCGACGACTAAAACGAAATAACTGATGCCGTAAAACCATTGGTTGCCAAATAGCATGATCACCCATTGGGCGGCATGAGCAATGACTTCGGTTTTCGCTTGAGTAAACAATTGAGCCAGGGTCTGAGGCATAATGATCAAAGAGATGGCAAAAATAATGGGGATAACGCCGGCCATATTGACACGCAAAGGCAAATGGCTGGAGGCGCCGCCCACGGTTCTACCGCCGCGCATTTGTCGGGCATACTGCACTGGAATGTTGCGTTGGCCCTCGGTAATAATGACCACGCCGATAATCGTCACTAAAGCGATAACGGCGAAGACTGCGGTATTGATGATTTCCGCTTGAGTATAATTATTGACTGTTTGAGTAAAAACGCTGGGCAAACGGGAGACGATGCCGGCAAAAATCAATAACGATATGCCATTGCCTATTTTCTTTTCGGAAATAAGCTCGCCCAGCCACATAACAAAAATCGTACCGGCGGTAATGGAGACTACGGCGACTAACATGTTCATCGGGGTGAAAGAAGCGAACAAAGCGGCTCCGCCGGCTTTGCGCAACAATTGGATCATGGCCACGGACTGCACGATAGCCAAGGGCACGGTCAGCCAGCGCGTCCACATATTGATTTTATTGCGCCCATACTCCCCCTCCTTGGATAATTCCTCCAAAGAAGGCACCACCATGGTCAAGAGCTGAAAAATAATGGAAGAAGTAATATAAGGAGCAACGGACATCATGGCGATAGAAAAATTACTCATGCCGCCGCCGGAAAAGATATTCATTAAGCCCAAAATCTGGTTATTGTCAAAAATCCGCTTCAAGCCGGTCGCGTCGATTCCCGGTATGGGAATGGTGGCGGCGATGCGAGAAACAACCAAGATGCCCAACACGAATAAGATGCTGTTGCGTAAATCCTTGAGTTTCCAAATTTGGCTGAACTTTTCAAACATATATTAGATTAGTTGAAAGTCTTTAAAGTCAAAAACAGTTTAATTGTTAACTTTAGGCTTTTAACTTATTTTATTTCCACTTTGCCGCCGGCTTGCTCAATAACGGCTTTAGCTGAAGCGGAGCAAGCATCAACTACGACAGTCAATTTCTTAGTCAGTTTGCCTTCACCTAGAATTTTAACCTGTTTATGTCTTTTATCCAAGAGACCATGCTGAATAAGTTTTTTAATGTCCACAATAGCGCCGGCCTCAAAGCCTTCCAATTTGCCAACGCTAACGACGGCCAATTTAGGATAAATTGACCTGAAGCCTCGTAATTTTGGCGTGGACTGGACTAAACGTTTCAATCCCAGCGCTTTCAATCCGGAAACACCGCTTCTGGCTTTTTGGCCTTTAATGCCGCGTCCGGAAAAGGAACCGCGTTTGCCGCCGCGTCCGATCTCTTTGGCTTTTTTTCTAGACCCTTTGGCGGGTTTGATATTGGATAATGATAATGACATACGTAATGATTTATAGCCTACGGCCCACGGCCCACGGCTTTATAATATTGCTAAACGATGGTAATTAAGCAACAACCTGAGCTTCCGCCGGTTTTTCTTCTTTCTTTTCCTTCTTGCCGAATTTAGACTTTTTCAAAATTGATAAAGCTTTAATAGTGGCGCGAATGTTATTAATTTTATTGCCGGTGCCAAAAATCTTTGAAACGACGTTCTCAATGCCGGCCAATTCCAAAACAATACGAACGGCGCCGCCGGAGATAATACCGGTACCGGGAGGAGCGGGCTTAAGCATAACTTTGGCCGCGCCAACCTTGATGTTGACTTGATGGGTTATAGTTCCTTCGTGAATCGGCACCTTGATCATGTTTTTCTCGGCTTGGCGCACGGCTTTTTGCACGGCTTGCGGCACATCCTTGGCTTTGGCCAATCCCATGCCGACACGGCCCTTGCGATCGCCGATAACCACGCAAGCGCGAAAACTCAAACGCTTGCCCCCGGCCATGACACGGGTAACGCGGGCGATTTCTACGATCGTTTGATCAAACTCCGGCTTTTCGCGCGGAGGTCTTGGACCTTTTCTTCTAAAATCTTTTTTGTTGTTATCTTTTAACATATTTATATTTTTAATCCGCCTTCTCTGGCGCCTTCGGCTAAGGCCTTGACTCGGCCATGATACTTAAATTGACCGCGATCAAACACGGCGCAAGTGATCCCTTTTGCCTTGGCTTTTTCTGCCAAAAGTTTTCCTACTGCCTGAGATTTTTCAGTTTTGCCGCCTTTGGCCTTAATCTCCAAATCAGTAGCCGCTGCAATGGTTTTGCCGCTGGCATCATCGATCAGTTGAGCTTGGATATGGCTTAAACTGCGATAAACTGAAAGCCTGGGATAAGCGGCCGTACCGGAAATCTTAGCTCGCACTCGCTTGGCTCTTCTTTCGACTCTTAAATTGTTAGCTTTGACTTTATTCATAATAATGCTGTTATTTCGCCTTAGCTGCCGCTTTGCCGGCCTTCTTGATGAATTGCTCGCCGACATATTTAATACCCTTGCCCTTGTAAGGCTCAACTTTCTTAATGCGGCGGATTTGCGCGGCCGTCTCACCGACCAATTGCTTATCAATGCCGGATATCGTCATAATATTGGCTTCAGTGGTAATGGCAATGCCTTCAGGAATAGCATACTCTACCGGATGGGAAAAACCGACATTCAAGACAACCTTCTTGCCGCTGGCGATAAATTTTTGTCCGACGCCGGAGATTTCCAATTGTTTGCTGTAACCCTCCGTAACTCCTTTAACCATATTGCGGATTAAACTGCCGAATAAGCCCCATAGAGCGCGCTGTGATTTAACCTCCTGGTTTTCAACGCTGACTATGACAGAGTTATCTTTAACTTCGGCGGAAACTAAAGGGTGCAGTTTTTCTTGCAAACTGCCTTTGGGGCCCTTGACCGTGACCAAGCCGTCAGAAACTTTGACTTCGACTCCGGCCGGAAAGCTGATAGGATTTTTTCCGATTCTAGACATATGATTTTAGTATAGAGTTAAGGGCTTACAAAATTATTTTTATCGGATTATTTTACTGTTTCTTTAGATTTTAAATTTTATAAGCTCTTAGCGTTCAATGATTTTTAGTAAACCTCGCACAAGACCTCTCCGCCCGATCCCGCCTTTTTGGCTTGACGATTAGTCATTAATCCCTGGGAAGTGGACAGAATAGCGATGCCGTAATTATTTATGACAACCGGCAAGTTATCCTTGTCAACGTAAACTCGGCGACCCGGCTTGGAAATGCGATTGATAGCGGTTATGGCCGGCTGGCCCCCTTCGTATTTTAAGGCAATATTAAGGCCGCCGAATTTATAACCTTCGGTGCCGGGCTGGATTTCCTCAAAATCAGAGATGAAGCCTTCGCGCTTTAAGATTTTGGCGATCTCCAACTTCATTTTGGAAAACGGTATGAAAACTTCGCCCTTTTTAATCCGAGAAGCATTCCGGATACGGGTTAGCATGTCTGCGATTGTATCAGTCATAGATATAGTTATTTACCAAGAAGATTTAGTGATGCCAGGAATCTGGCCGCTGGTAGCGAGTTCGCGGAAACAAATGCGGCAGATTTTGAAGTCACGAATATAACCGTGACGTCGGCCGCATCTCCAGCAACGGTTGACCTTTCGGGTGGAAAACTTCGGTTTCCTTTTAGATTTAGCAATTTGCGCTTCGGTAGCCATAAAATATTTAAAATGAAATCTCTAGATTAGTAAAATTAATTATTGTTTCTTTTGGAAGGGAAAGCCCAATAAACGGAATAATTCCCTGCCGGCCTTCTGCTCCCTGGCATTAGTGGTAACGGTAACCTGCAAGCCGTGGATGCGCTCAACTTCATCAGAACGAATTTCCGGGAAAACAATATGCTCCTTAAAGCCAACGGTTAAATTACCCTGCTTATCAACGTTCATTTCCGATATGCCGCGGAAATCACGGATGCGAGGCAAGGAAACATTGATCAGCTTGCCCAAAAAATCATACATTCTTTGGCCGCGCAAAGTCACGACTACGCCGACCACCATGTCTTCACGAACCTTAAAGGCGGAAATGGCTTTTCTGGCTTTGGTGCGAACCGGTTTCTGACCGCTGATTCTAGTCAAGGTGTTTTCTACGGCGTCAAGAAATCCGCTATCGGTATTGCGGGAATTTATGCCGACATTCAACACCACTTTAGTGACCTTCGGCACCGCCATAATGTTCTTGTAGCCGAATTCCTTTTGCAAAGCGGGTACGACCTCTTTTTTATATTTTTCCTGTAAACGTGATATCATATTTAAATTGTTTCTTTACATTTTTTACAAAATCTAAACTTCTTATCTTCGACTAACTTATAACCGACTCTGGCGGCTTGGCCGCACTTAGGGCAAACCAAGGCGACTTTAGCCATGGCCACGGCGGCAGGAAACTGTATTCTTTGGCCTTTTTCTCCAGAACGCTTGGGACGCTGGTGCTTAATCAACAAATTCAAACCTTCAACCACGACCTTATTGTCTGCGGCCATTACTTGCAGGACCTTGCCGGTTTTACCCTTGTCTTTGCCTGCCAGCATTTTTATTTTATCTCCTGTTTTTATTTTCATAGTATTGTTAGTTAAAAGCCTGTAAAATCAAGTATCCGTAAGGGCGTAAAACTTTGAACTTATCTTCCGGCTTTACGGACTTTTGACTTTTAATTTTCTAAAGCACTTCCGGCGCTAAAGAAATTATTTTCTGATAACCAAGATTTCTCAGTTCCCTGGCGACCGGCCCGAAGATGCGGGTGCCGCGCATTTCTTTCTTGGCGTCAATTAAGACTACGGCGTTGTCATCAAAACGGATATAAGAACCGTCAGCGCGACGAATTTCTTTTTTAGTTCTGACTACAACTCCATGAACCACATCGCCCTTTTTAACCGCGGAATGAGGGACGGCTTCCTTGACCGACATTGTGACAATATCGCCGATGCCGGCATAACGCTTCTTATAGCCTCCCCAGACGCGAAAAACAGCCAAGCGTTTGGCGCCGGTATTATCCGCTGATTTAACTATTGATCTTAACTGAATCATATAATGGTTAACTTATGAATCCTCAAGTCAAAGGCTGGCAGTTTCTAATGTTTCTACGATCTTCAACTTTACGGACTTTATGACTTTTTACTATTATTTGTAGATTACCCGCCATTTTTTGTCTTTGGACAACGGGCGGCATTCGACAAACTCCACCACATCGCCCTCATGATACTGATTCTTTTCATCATGAACCTTGAATTTGCGGCTGACTTTGTAGCGCTTGCCGTACTTGGGGTGCATCTTAAAGGATTGGATCGCCACGACCAAAGTCTTGGCCATCTTATCCGACACCACCGTACCTTTAAATTTTCTCAAAATCTTCTCAGACATATGTATAGGCTAATAACTAATTATTTTTGGATGCTAAAGCGGTCAAAATCAAAGCGATATCCTTCTTCAAAACGCGAATCTCCCTCACGCTCTTCAACTGCCCTTGATGCACCTTGAATTTCAACTCATCCAGTTTCTTTTTGGCATCGCTAAGCAACGCTTTAAGCTCGGGGACTTCTTTTAGATTTAATTCCTTGATATTCATATTATTGTTTCTTCACTACTTTTGCTTTAAGCGGCAATTTATAAGCGGCTAAAATTAAGGCTTGCCTCGCTTCAACTTCCGGAACGCCGTCAAGTTCAAAAATAATGTTTCCCGGACGGACTGCGGCGACATACTTCTCCGGGGCGCCCTTGCCGCCACCCATAGTGGTCTGGCTGCCCTTGGCGGTTATGGCGCTATGCGGAAAAACTCTGATCCAACTCTTGCCGCCACGGCGAATATACTTAGCCAAAACACGTCGCGCCGCTTCCAATTGTTGCGCTGACACCCAAGCGGCAGTCGTCGCTTTAAGTCCGAACGAACCGAAAGCTACGTAATTGCCGGAAGTGGCAATGCCGTCGGTGACATCGGGACGATGTTGTTTTCTATGGGCTAATTTTTTAGGCATCAACATATATTGGTACTTATAGCTTATGGCTTATGGCAATGAATCATGATAAGCCGGTAAGGCAATTTAAATTTATTCTTTATTTTTCTTATCGTTAAAAATATCTCCTTTATAAATCCACACTTTAATTCCGATAGTGCCGTAAATGGTCTGGGCAATGCCCCGGCAATAATCAATATCGGCGCGCAAGGTATGCAGGGGCACCTTGCCATACAAGAAGAGTTCGCGACGGGCAATTTCCGCTCCATCCAGGCGTCCGGTGATGATGACTTTAATGCCTTTGGCGCCGGCTTTTTCCGCCCGGCCCATCGCCTGCTTGACGACACGGCGGAACGGAATGCGTTTTTCAATATCGCCGGCCATGGACTGGATCAGGGAAGCGGAATCCAAATTAGGATCGCTCAACTCCAGAATATTGACATTGATATTTTTCAATCCCTTCTTGCGGCTGAAGTCGTCTTTAAGGAATTTATCCTTGATCTCTTTCTTCAAATCTTCGGCGCCGGAACCGCCGCGACCGATAATCAGACCAGGACGGGAGGCGTGGATATTCAAAACAATGGCATTGGGCGAGCGTTCTATTTCAACCTTAGAAATTCCTAAGTTGCGGAATTTTTTCATCACAAACCTGCGGATGCGCACATCCTGCTTCAAATACTCGGAAAAATCACTCTCCGTAAACCAACGCGATTCCCAAGTTTTATTGATTTTTAGCCGTAAACCTTTGGCATTAACTTTTTGACCCATAAATATTAGCTTATGGCTTATAGCATAGAGCTTATAGCCGATAACTTTTTAATTCTTATTTTACTTACTGCCTGTTTTTCTATTTAAAATCTTAGAGGCGAAACCTTTATCGCTGGCCTTGGCCTTTTTGATCTCCTTTTGGCCTTCCTGTTTGCCGGCAATGTCTTTAAGCTCATCAAATTCTCCGGTGCCAACCTTGATTATATCAGAGGTGTCAGTCTTTTTCTCTTTTTTAACCTTGCCGGAAGCGACGATTTCCTCTAAAACCACTTTAATCTTAGATGATTCCTTGCGCAACGGGGTGGCGCGTCCAAAGGCTCGGGGTTGCCAACGTTTCAATACCGGACCGGCATCAACAGTAATTGAGGCGATTTTCAAATTATCCGGCGTCAAATCATAATTCTCTTTAGCGTTAGCGATGGCGGATTTGAGCAATTTCAATAAATCCTTGGCCGCCGCCTTCTGGCTAAAATTTAATTGCATCAAGGCTTTCTCTGCGGTCAAACCGTTAATCAGATTGGCTACCAACCTCACCTTGCGATAACTTATCCTCAAATTGTTCATTTTAGCGATAACTTGCATATAATTTAAACTTTGGCTCCCTGTTCAATGGCTTTTTGGATTTTACCGCCATGACGGAAAAACTTCTTAGTCGGAGAAAATTCTCCCAGTTTGTGGCCGACCATATTTTCTACCACAAACACCGGCAAATGTTCTTTGCCATTATGCACGCCAAAAGTCAAACCAACCATTTCCGGAGTAATCGTGCTGCTTCTAGCCCAGGTTTTAATTACAACCTTAGCGCCTTTAGGGGTGCTCTGGACTTTCTTTAACAGTTTGGGATCGACGTAAGGACCTTTTTTAAGGCTTCTAGACATATGTGTTAATAATCAATAATCAAGACACAATAATCAATTTTCATTTCTTGATTTATTCTTTAATTATTGTATTTTATTTATTGTATCTTATTTAATCTTTTGGTTATTGTATCTTGGTTATTGTATCTTATTCTTTATTTTTTCTTCTTTCTGGACGGACGGCGATTCAAAATTAATTTACCGGACGCCTTATTTTTCTTTCTGGTTTTAACACCCAAAGCCGGCTTGCCCCAAGGGGTCTTAGGATGCTTTAATCCGATCGGATTAACGCCTTCACCGCCGCCATGAGGATGATCAACTGGGTTCATAACCTTGCCCCTAACTGTCGGCTTGATGCCCCGATGACGCATTCGCCCAGCCTTGCCCCAGCGAATATTTTTGAAATCAGGATTAGACACCGTGCCAATAACCGCTAAAGCCGTTTCCGGCACCAAACGGACTTCTCCGGAAGGCATCTTAAGTTGGGCAAAACCGCGATCAAACCCCATCAAATTAACACCGGTACCGGCACCGCGGGCCAACTGACCGCCGCGGCCAGGCAAAATTTCTACGTTATAAACAACGACACCGGCGGGAATATGCTTAAGAGGCATGGCATTGCCCGATTTATATTCAATCTTGTTTTGCGAACTCAAAACACTTTCACCAACTTGCAAATTCTGAGGCGCCACAATATAACGTTTCTCGCCATCAGCGTAAGCCAATAAAGCAATGCGGGCGTTTCGTCCCGGATCGTATTCAATCGTTTTAACGATAGCGGGCACATCAAACTTATCGCGACGATAATCAATGACGCGGATCTTCTTGTTGGCCCCGCCGCCCTGATGGCGTACGGTGATTTTTCCCTGAGAATTACGGCCGGCCATGCGTTTAGCTGAAATCAATAAAGACTTTTCCGGCTTAGTGGCGGTAATGTCTTGGCGGGTCAAAATAGAAGTTTGCCGACGCCCGGGAGTTGTTGGTTTGTAAATCTTGATGGACATATCTGTTATTTAATACCTTCGTAAACATTAATCGACTTGCCTTTGGGTAGGGTGATGATGGCTTTTTTCCAATTTTTACGTTTGCCAAACCGTTGGCCGAAACGGACAAACTTGCCGCGCACGTTTGAAACATTGACACTCAGCGGCTTCAAACCGTAACGGCTTTCTACCGCCTTCTTAATTTCATTCTTAGTCGTCTTGGCATCAACCGCAAAAACATATTGATTGCTGGCTTCTCCGGAAGCGGTCTTTTCTGTCAATAAGGGAGCAATCAAAACACCGTAAACCGAGGCCTTGGCACTGTTTTTTTCAGTGCCGGTCTTAGCGATCTTTACCGTTTTGCCGGTCTTAGCGGTCCTGGCCTCGTCTTTGGCCTCAACAACTTTTTCTACAGCGACCTTCGGCTCTTCTTCTTTGGTTGTTTTTTTATTAAATAAACCCATATACTTACTTGGTCTTAGCCTTGGCAGTCTTAGTCTTTTTGACCTTAGCGACCGCGACTGCGGACTTTTCTTTAGTTTTTTCTTTAACTTGTTTATAGACTTTATCAATTTCTTCCACCGACTTAATGCCAACCAATAAAGCGTCGGCCTTAAGCAAATCAACGCAATTCAGGCTCTTAGCGGAGATCGTCGCCACACCTTTAAGGTTTTTAGCGGCGCGAATCAGCTTATCATCTCCTTCGCTCATCACCAACAAGAACTTCTTACTCTCTTTCAATCCGGCAATCGCTTTCTTGATATTCTTAAACCAAACATTCAAATCTTTGGTTTTGCCGGCGGGATTTTCCAATTTATCAAAAATAAACAGATCTTTATTGGCGGCCTTATCGGATAAGCACATGGCCAGAGCGGCTTGTTTCATTTTTTTGTTCACTTTTTGAGTGAAGTTGCGATCATTCCTCGGACCGAAAGTTACGCCGCCGCCAACCCAAATCGGGGAACGGGTGGAACCGTGACGAGCACGGCCAGTGCCTTTTTGGCGCCAGGGTTTTTTACCGCCTCCACGCACCTCGGCCCGGGTCTTGGTATGAGCCAGCACTTCGCGGGAATTAGCTTCTTGAGCGATTACCACCTGATGGACTACGGCCGGATTGACTTCACGGCCAAACAACCGAGCGGGCAGCTCGACATCTTTTATTTGTTCGCCTTGATAATTGTATACGGGAAATTTCATACTTATATATGGCTTATGGCTTACGGCCAATAGCTTATTTATTCTTTTACTTCTTCAATTTTATTTTCTTCAATCGGCTTCAACTCAGCGACAGCCTCTTCCTTAGATTCAGCAACGACTTCTTCCCGAGGTTCCGCCTTAATCTCAGTATCCGCCTTAATCTCAGTAATTGAATCTTCGGCGCTTTTTTCTACCGGAACTTCTTTAGTAATTTCTTCGGGAATTTCTTTCACCGATTCTGGTTGTTTGATTATCATCTCGCCCGGACCGTAAATCATGATTAAACCATGGCGAGCTCCGGGAACGGCGCCCTTAACATAAAGAATGTTTTTTTCCGGCTCAACGGCAATAATCTGAAGTCCGGACACGGTAACCTGTTCATCGCCCATATGTCCAGCCATTCTCTTGCCCTTAAACACACGTTGCACTCCGCCGGCACCGATAGAACCGGGCATTCTTTCTTGATCCTTATGGCCATGGGAAGAATTCTGGCCATGAAAACCATGGCGTTTAACCACGCCTTGGAAACCCTTGCCCTTAGATTGGCCGGTCACGGTAACCGCATCGCCCTCGGCAAAAACTTCAACAGTAATAACATCGCCGCGTTTAACACCGGCAACCTCCTTATCGGTCAAACGGAATTCGCGGACGGTTTTAACCGGCGGCAAGTCTTTCAAATGACCGATTCTGGATTTACCCGGCTTTTTATCAACGCCAAAACCGACTTGGACGGCATTATAACCATCCTTACTATCGGCTGACTTGACCTGAGTAACGACATTGGGCAAAGCCAAAACCGCCGTTACCGGGACAACCATACCGTCTTCCTTGTAGAGTTGGGTCATTTCTACTTTTTTTCCTAAAATGAATTTCATAATCTTTAAATCACATTTGCTATTTAAACAAAAAGTCCGGTTTTACCCGAACCTTAACTTTAACACGCAGCGCCCAATTCGTCCTTAAAAGGCAAAATCGGTTACAGTCGTCATTAAGTTGTGGTTTTAGGTAAAAACTCCTTTTTGCGGACTGCTCCCTACTCATGAAGGTTTTCCCCGCAGGTTGCTGCTTTAAACTGGGGATCTTTCTTCATTTTCTTTAGCGGCCGCTTGGGCCTAACTTCGCTTATGGCGAAGAGACTTACATTTTAATTTCAATATTCACGCCGGCTGGCAGATTCAATCCCATCAGAGCATCAACAACCTGGGCGGTCGGATCAATAATGTCAATCAAACGCTTATGCGTACGCATTTCAAACTGATCACGCGCGTTCTTGTGCACGAAAGTGGAACGGTTAACGGTATACTTGCGTTTTTCTGTGGGCAAGGGTACCGGACCGACAACTTTTACGCCAAAACGATGGCAACTCTCAATGATTTTTTTAGCGGAGTTATCAATAATTTTGTGATCGTACGCTTTAAGTTTGATCCTGATTCTTTGGTGGGCTTTGCCCTCGGCTACTTTAGTGGTCATAGTTATGCTGGTCTTACCGTCCGGGTGGGTTAATTAATTTATAACGGACGCAATGACTAAGGTGAAATTTAATTTCACTGGCTCGGAGACGAACGAGACTGCTCATCTCCGAAGAGTAAAATAAAATTTATTTGACAATCTTGGTTACAACACCGGCGCCGACAGTATGGCCGCCTTCACGAATGGCGAATTTCATCTTTTCTTCCATGGCCACGGTCTTGCCCAATTTGACGATGACGTTAACGGTGTCGCCAGGCATAACCATTTCTGTTCCGGCCGGCAAAGTTATTTCACCGGTTACATCAGTTGTTCTGACGTAGAACTGCGGTTTATAGCCATTGAAAAACGGCTTGTGGCGTCCGCCTTCTTCCTTGGACAGGATGTAGACTTCGGCTTCAAACTCGGAATGCGGAGTGATGGAACCTGGTTTGGCCAAAACTTGACCGCGTTCAACTTCTTCTTTCTTAGTGCCGCGCAAGAGGACACCGGCATTATCACCGGCTCTGCCCTCATCCAGGGATTTATTAAACATTTCGATGCCGGTAACGACGGTTTTCTTAGTATCGGCCAAACCGACAATTTCTACTTCTTCGTTAATTTTGATTATACCGCGTTCAATTCTGCCGGTAACGACGGTGCCGCGGCCTTCAATAGAGAAAACATCCTCAATCGGCATTAGGAAAGGCTGATCGGTGGCGCGTTGCGGCTCGGGGATGTAAGTGTCTAAAGCATTCATTAATTCCATGATGCAATCGGCATCGGGACCGCTCGGATTCTCCAAAGCCTTCAAAGCAGAACCCTTGATAATCGGAGTGGTGTCGCCGGGATAGTTATATTTGGTCAATAACTCACGGATTTCTCCTTCAACCAAATCAATCATTTCCGGATCGGCCTGATCAACTTTGTTAATGAAAACGACGATATGAGGTACGCCGACTTGGTAAGCCAAAAGAATATGCTCTCTGGTCTGAGGCATGGGGCCGTCGGTAGCAGCCACGACCAAAATAGCTCCATCCATCTGGGCGGCGCCAGTAATCATGTTCTTGATGTAATCAGCATGGCCTGGGCAATCCACGTGAGCGTAGTGGCGCTTTTCTGTTTCGTATTCTACGTGAGCGGTAGCAATAGTGATACCGCGAGCCTTCTCTTCGGGGGCGGCATCAATCTGATCGACTGATTTATGCTGGGCCGTAAAGCCGCGAGCAGCCAGGGTGGCCAAAATAGCCGCGGTCAAGGTAGTCTTGCCGTGGTCGACGTGACCAATGGTACCCACATTAACGTGGGGCTTGCTTCTGTTAAATGCTTCTGCCATGTTATTTATCCTTTTTGAGTTCCTCGCCCTCAAATCCGGGGAGTTTTAGCCAGAACTCAATATTATTTAGTATTATTTATAATTTTTATTAGCTTGACTATTATATCACAAAAACAAAAAAAATCAAGAAGGAGCGGGATTATATTTTTTCCACAGTTACCGCACAGCCGATTTAACCGTTTACCGGCTCAAAGTAGTACCGATCTTCATCTTGTATGTCTCGATCATTTTGGCTAAATTCAGATAAAATCTCTTCATCAGGGACAACTCCGATATCTCTGGCAAAATTATACTGATCCACTGACAATTCCCTTAGCTCTTGATTATCCTTCCAAATAGCGATATCACGATTTATTTTATCTAAAAGTTCATCTTCTGTCAAGCCCGAGACGCCAGATTTGCCTAAAATTAAATCTTCATAATCAGCGACAGTCATAATAACATAGCCCGGTTCGCCGTGCTCATCCAAAACAATGGCCTTATCACCTGTTTTTTTGAGTAAATTTACTAATTTAGTAAGATTGGGCATATTAATTGCTGAGTTGATAAATTAGCGGCCAAATACTGATTAACCGCTTTAACTGGCAATAATTAGCGTTGATTTAATAATATTATAGCAAAAACAGGACTTTGTAAAGTGGTAATGATTGAGCTGGCGGGTGTGGATAACTATTTATTAAAAACATTGACAAAATCATAAGTATTTGATATAATACGATGTTAATCGTCCCTGTCGGGCGGTTGGCTGAGGCCGAAACCAAAATCGTTTATGTGGACGATGGCGGTTCTATCTGTTCCTTATTAAAGTCCCAAGGACAAGGAGTACCGGAGAATGAAAGAGTATGGACCACGCCGTGTCTTACATGTTAGATTCATAAACGATGGCGAAGGAGATATAAAGGATTTCAACAACAATGGCTCCGTCCTACGCATCGCGGATGAAACCTTCCTGACGGCCATGAAAACCCTGGGCGAAAAACTTGGCCGAGCCGATCTGGACGCCCTGAGATGTGATGATGGTAGCGTATTGCTAACCGACCCGCCGTGTTTTGGCGGAACAATAAAAGTGGCGGAAAGATGCCTAACCGAAGCCGACATTTTTTTCCAGAAAATACCGCGCATTCCCAAGGCGGAAGAACTGTCGGAGTATATTGATAACATCAACGGTTGTCGGCATTTGTTCAAGCCGCTGCCGTTCGGGTACGGCTATCGGTACGACTACGCCTGTCTGGAAATCGGCGTACAACTGGGAACCGTCGAAACTATGGGGGCGCTAGCTACCATATACCGGGTCAGACGCTACCGCCAAGAGTTTGTTGGCGATAAAAATCAAATCGTTGCGGGGGAAATAAAATACGGTCACCGCAACGCTCCGCGTGATTTGATTGATGTCTTCGGTTGTTGCCTCCTACTTTGTCAGGGCAACATAAAAAAAGCCCAACAAATGAGTGGGAGTTCTTACGTTAAGTGGGGAATTCATGACCTCACAAAAAAGGCTTTTAACATGATGCGCGAGGAGGCTGCCAAGACCGCCTAATCGCCAAGTACAAAATCCCCGCACTGCTGACGCAGGGCGGGGGTTCTTTTTTATTTGAAAAATGATAAGTTATAGGCCCTTAGCTTGACCGCGTAACTTCGCAAGCTTCTCTTCGGCAGCAGTCAATTTTTCTTTTTCTTTTTCCACTACCGCCTGAGGCGCATTTTTTACAAATTCCTCATTACCCATCTTGCCTTGCAAACCGCTTAAGTATTTTTCCGTCTCCGTAATTTCTTTAGCTAAACGCTCCTTTTCTGCTCCAATGTCAATCAGTCCGGTCAGGACTAAATAAATTTCCGCGCCCTCAATAACCTTGACAGCGGAATTTTCCGGCTTAGCGCCGGCGAAGCTAATCGTCAAATTCTCCAAACGCGCCAGGCGCTTGATAATTTCCGCTTGAGATTCCAATAATTCCTTTTTATCGCTAATAATTATCACCTTAACCAGTTTGACCGGTTCAATTTTATTTTCCGCGCGCAGATTCCTAATTGCCGTAACTAATTCTTTGACAAGCCCAAAATCATTATTGCCTTCAATGCCGGATAAATGCGCGATCTCCTTGATCTTATCCCATAATTTTACTTCTCTGCCAACCGGCCATGGCTCCACCATCAACATCCTCCCCGCCGCCAGTTTGTCCCAGATCTCTTCAGTGACAAACGGCATATAAGGATGCCAAAGCTTCAGCAAGGTTTGCAGGGTATATAATAGTATTTCCTCTTTGTTGACTTTAGATTTTTGGCTTTCAATTTTATAAACTTCAAGATACCAATCGGCAAAATCGCTCCAAGTAAAATCATACAAAATCTCACTGGCCAAAGAGAATTCACAATTATCCAACTGTTTGGTGACTTCAGCGATTTTGACGCTTAGCCTGTCCAACAGCCAGTTATCGGCTAAGGTAATCGGTTCCGGCATTGTTTCCACTAACCTCGGATTTTCCACGACAGATAAGATATAGCGGGAAATATTCCAAAATTTATTAACAAAGTTCCTGGCCGCTGCCACTTTTTCTTCATAAAACCTGGCATCGTTGCCGGCAGTCGTGCCTTTAATCAAGGATAAACGCAAGGCGTCAGTGCCGTACTGATCAATTATTTCCAGCGGATCCAAACCATTGCCCAATGATTTGGAAAATTTGCGGCCGTCTTTGGCGCGCAGAATGCCGTGGATATAAACATTCTCAAACGGAATATCGTCCAGAGCGTAGGTGGTCATTAGTATCATTCTGGCCATCCAAAAAAACAAAATCTCATAGCCCATCTGCATCCAAGTGGTCGGATGATATTTTTTTAAATCAGCGGTTTGCTCCGGCCAACCTAAAGTGGAAAAAGTCCAAGCGCCCGAAGAAAACCAGGTATCCAAAGTATCCTCGTCCTGGCGCACCTGACCGCTGCCGCATTTTTCGCATTTATCCACTGATTTATCGGAATAAAATATCTCGCCGCAATCGTCACAATACCAGATCGGAATGCGATGCCCCCACCAAATCTGACGCGAAATGCACCAATCGCGCAGGTTATCAATCCAATACAAGTAAGTGTCGTGGAATCTTTCTGGCGTAATTTTAATAATTTTATTCTTATCATGATTATGGCCGACGGTTACGGCTTCACGCATCAAATCCTTCAAGGTTTTGTTGCGGCCGGGAATCTGCTTTTTCACGTCCACAAACCATTGATCCATGGGAAGCGCCTCAACTACATCGCCGAAACGATCCGATTTGCCCACATTATGTTCAACTTCCTCTTCTTTAATGTATAACTCATTGCTCTTCAGCCAAGCCACGAATTTTTCCCGCGCTTCGTTAACGGTCAGGCCTTCGTAATCTTTGCCCGCGGCCGGAAGCATGCGGCCGTCACGGCCGATAACCGGAATAATGCCGATATCTTTGTTTTGCTCATACATCTCAAAATCAATCTGGCTGTGCGCCGGCGTTACGCCGACCGCGCCCGTGCCGTAGTCAATGTCAACATTCTTATCGGCAATAATCGTAATCACCAGCGGCTTGGCCGCGCCCACATCCGCCGTAAATTTCTGGCCGATGTATTGCTTATACCTGTCATCTTTGGGACTAACCGCTACGGCCGTATCACCCAATTTTGTTTCCGGACGAGTCGTGGCGATAGCAATAGGAAAATCCTTGCTGTATTTAAAGGTATAGACCGTGGTCTTAACCGTTTCATAAACTAACTCGTCATCGGAACAAGTGGATTGCCCTTTGACCGACCAATTGACTACGCGATAGCCGCGATAAATCAAGCCATCGGCGAACATCCTGCGAAACAGTTCATTGACTGCCTTGGTGCGCGGTTCGTCAAAAGTATAAGCCAAGCGCGACCAATCGCAAGACGTGCCCATTTTTTTTATCTGAGACAGAATGACTGATTTTTTTTCCTCGGCATACTCACGGATTTTTTTCAATAATTCTTCGCGACCCAACTCCTGACGCGGATGCTTGATGCCTTGTTTCTTGAGTTCATCCTCCACCCTGGCCTGAGTAGCCACGGCCGCATGATCGGTGCCGGGCACCAGTAACGCCCGCTTGCCCTTAAGCCGCTGATAGCGCAACTCAATATCCATAATGGAATTCTCCAAGGCATGCCCCAAATGCAGGACGCCGGTAACATTGGGCGGCGGCATGGAAACGACAAACTTTTCCGGCCGATTGCCGGGCAGATTGTCGGGATTAAAATAACCGGACTCCTCCCATTTGCGGTAGATTCCGTCTTCGACCGATTTGGCGTCATACGCCTTGTCCAATTCGATTTTTAGCATACAGGTAATGCTTTAATCCTACTAAAATATGCCATTTTTTTCAAGTTTTTTACTTATCCTTGACAAATCCCGAGGGGTTTGATACCATAAGCCAATATTAGAACTTTAAAAAACCAAGAATAAACAGGTAGTCGCCAATAGAAAAATTACCAAACCAACAAGGAGGACTAAACAATGGACAAAGCCGATTGCGAACGACTACAACAAATCATTGAAACGCTTGCCGAACTGCCTAAGGTTGGAGAAAAGGTTTTGCTGTATTATCACGCAAGCAAACACTCAGTAAGCTCGTTTCAAATGCAAGAAATCTCGCATATTTCAGGGGATTGTAATGGTATATACTTTTTTTATATCAATAACAACCAGCAATTTCTAGTTTTTGATCAGACTTCCAAATTATGGCATTTAGCTGGGTTAGCCAGTCGATCAATTTCGGTTATCTGGGGTGAAGAATTGAAACCCGACTTTAATCCTGATTAAATCAAGTACCTTTCCCGCCCTCGGACACTGCGATCCGAGGGTTTTATTTTCAAACAAAAATACTCCGACATCTGCCGGAGTATTTTTTATTTGATATTTTTAGCGTCTTTCTTCTTTCTTGCCTTGACGACCTTCAATAATCTTCATTTCCACATTTTTCGGTACTTCCATGTATCTGGAAAATTCCATGGAATAATTGGCGCGGCCCTGAGTCATGGAACGCACAATGGTGGCGTAGCCGAACATTTCGGCCAGCGGCACCTGGGCGCTGATAACCTTAACAGCCGAAGCGCCGACACCGCGGTCTTCCATCGAGCTAATGACGGCGCGGCGCGCGTTCAAATCACCGATAACATCGCCCATAAACTGTTCCGGGGTGGTTACTTCCACTTTCATTACCGGTTCCAAAATAACCGGAGTGGCGCGCTTAGCGGCATCCTGCAAAGCCATGGAGGCGGCGATTTTAAAGGCAGCTTCAGACGAATCAACTTCATGGTAAGAACCGTCATAAACGGTAACCTTAACGTCAATCAAGGGATAGCCAGCCAGAATACCACGTTCGGTCGCCTCTTTGGCGCCCTTCTCAATCGGCTTAATGAATTCACGGGGCACGGCGCCGCCTTTGATTTCGTCAGCAAAGACAAATCCCTGATTCGGTTCAGACGGTTCCACCCGCAACCAGCAATGGCCGTATTGGCCGCGACCGCCGGATTGGCGGATATATTTGCCTTCGGCTTCCGCCTTGCCTTTGATGGTTTCGCGATAAGCGACTTGAGGCTTGCCAATATTGGCTTCCACCTTAAATTCACGCTTCATGCGATCCACGATAATATCCAAATGCAATTCGCCCATGCCGGAAATAATGGTCTGACCAGTTTCCTCATCGGTGTGAACGCGGAAAGTCGGATCCTCTTCAGCCAGTTTAGACAAAGCCAAAGCCATCTTTTCTTGGTCGGCTTTGGTTTTTGGCTCAATCGCAATATCAATGACCGGATCGGGAAATTTAATTGATTCCAAAAGTATGGGGAAAGACGGATCAGACAAAGTATTGCCGGTAGTGACGTCTTTAATACCGACTAAAGCGGCGATTTCTCCGGCATACACCTCGTCAACTTCTTCGCGCGAGTTAGCATGCATGCGCAAAATGCGGCCGATGCGTTCTTTATTGCCGGTTTTATTGTTAATAATATAGGAACCTGATTTCAAAATACCGGAATACACGCGATAAAACACCAATTTTCCAACAAACGGATCGGTGGCAATCTTAAACGCCAAACCGGCCAAAGGCGCATCATCGGAAACAACTAAGGGTATCTCTTTTGTTTCATCATCAACACTATGGCCGATGGGAGCCGGGACCTCCAAGGGGTTGGGCAAATATTCGGCAACGGCATTAAGCAAAAATTGCACGCCCTTATTCTTCAGGGCGCTGCCGCATAATATCGGCACGAGTTTATTGGCGATAGTGGCTTTTCTTAAGGCCCTCTTCAAATCAATCACCGGCACTTCTTCACCGGCCAGATATTTTTCCATCAAAGTTTCGTCAGTTTCCACAATGGCCTCCACTAATTTGTGGCGATACTCCTTGGCTCTCTCTAGTTCGTCAGCCGGAACATCAGTGATCTCCCATTTGGTTCCCAAATCATCGGAATAAACTTCCGCCTTCATTTCAAACAAATCAATAATGCCGGTGAAAGTATCGGCGGCGCCGATCGGCAGTTGAATCGGATGGGCATGGGGAGTCAGTCGATCATAAATTGATTTAAGATCATTATAAAAGTTGGCGCCCATGCGATCCATTTTATTGACGAAACCAAGCTTAGGCACATGATACTTCTCTGATTGGCGCCAAACGGTTTCCGATTGCGGTTCCACGCCGGCTACGCCGTCAAACACAATGACGCCGCCGTCCAAGACGCGCAAAGAACGCTCCACTTCAGCAGTGAAATCCACGTGGCCCGGGGTATCAATCAAATTGATCTGGATATCTTGACCGCCCAGCCAGTCGGCGTTAGGCCAATAACAAGTGGTAGCGGCCGAGGTAATGGTGATACCGCGTTCGCGTTCTTGCTCCATCCAATCCATAGTGGCTTCGCCCTCATGGACTTCACCGATTTTATGTTTCTTTCCGGTATAAAAAAGAATGCGCTCGGATACGGTGGTTTTGCCGGCGTCAATATGAGCGATAATACCGATGTTTCTAATTCTTTCTAAAGGTGTTTTACGGGGCATACTGGTTAATTACAAATTACGAATTAATAATTACAAATTTTTACTGATAAATATTTAAATTTTATAAAACTTTTTGGAAGAGGCGAAAGCACGAGCTGTCGCCTCGAAAAAGAAAAAAATAAATCAACTTCCACCAGCTAAATAATACAATTTCAATGAGTCCATTTCTTCTAATTCCGTCTCGCTCATACCCTTGACCGCTTTAATAAGTTTCCTTGCCCAAGCCAAGGCTTCTTTCTTTGATTTGAAATTGTGGTTTGTCTCAAATAAGATCTCGCCGTGATACTTAATGCATGCATCAAACTTACCTTCATGACGAGTACGACGACTTGACGCTGATGTGTCTGGCCCCTCAGATTCACAATGAAGATCTTTCTTGGGTTTCGACTTAATAGTCATTAAAGCAAACATACTTAACATCATGGCTTTCTCCTTTTTGGCTGTCAATATTAAGGCAATCTTAGAATAATTACTCTATTCTGTTTATCGGGATCAACCTGGATAGCTCTGCCCTTACTAAAAGTATGAGATTTCGGCGGTAATCCTTTTAATAGATCCAATAACCTATTGCCCCACTCAGTTGCTTCTTTAGGAGTTTCAAATACGGCTTCGGTATGTAAAATGGGATGATCAAAATTATCATTCAGGCATAAACAGGACGAAAATCTAAACTTAACTTCTCCGCCATCATGGCCAATGAACCGACCAAATCTTACCGTCAAAGAATCCAATTCTGATTTGCTAATACTAACCCCCAGTTCAGCCTGACTAACTTCCATTGCCTTTCCCTCCCATCAGTTGATTTTTTCTTTTAAGGTTCAAAGTTACGAGTGATTTGCTATTCCCACCAAGAATCGGCACAATATTTCATGCATTCGCGTTTTGAATACAAACAATAAATATTTAAATTTTATAAAACTTTTTGGAAGAGGCGAAAGCACGAACTGTCGCCTCAAAAAATCAACCTATATTTAATTCGACAAACTCCTTACCGTTTTCCTTGCTTAATTGGGATAAAATCCAAATTAAATTAGAGCATTTGTCACCCCAATCCGTGGCTTTTTCCCAAGAATCAAAAACTGATTTTGTTTCCAGTATGGTAGTGGTCTGAATTGGCAATTTTCTACAACTTTCTTTGCGCTTGTCATCACAAATACCGCCAGGACAAACGCCTTCACATTGATAAATACGAACTCGATATTTGGCTTGACGCTTGTTTTTTTTAGAACAGCCAATTTGTTTTACCTCATAATGCAATGGCTGATCAGCGGTGAAGCTTATGGTTCCGGAAAATCCGATCATGGTTTTTCTCCTTGTTCGGCTTCGGCCAACTTTTCTTCCAAAGCAACAACTTCATTTATAATCTTTTCCATTCTGGCCCATTTCTCCGCAGGAATATTCTCTTCAAATAATTCCACTTCCGGTTCCGTTCTAATCGCATTAACAAATCTTTCTGCCCAAGATATAGCCTGTTCTGCCGAATCGAAAATATCATTAGTGTTGAGAACTGGCCGATGGTATTCACCATAGTTATAAAGATTTATCCAAGCGACAAACTTGCCCCCCTTCTTTGACGGCCCACCAGCATCGCACTTAACATCATCACCACGATTCTGAATAACTAGAAAATCAATCATAGACAGCATATTTCTTCTCCTTCTAGTTGATTTTTTGTTTTAAAGGTTCAAATTACTTATTACTTGTTACGTATTACTTTTATCTGGAAAAATGCGCAAAGGCCCGGTTGGCTTCGGCCATTCTGTAAGTGTCTTGCTTCTTCTTGATGGCAGTACCCTCGCTATTGTAAGCGGCGATCAATTCTTCTGCCAACTTAACGGCCATGCGCCGGCCTCTTTTGGCCTTGGCGGCGCCGATAATCCAACGGCAGCCCAAAGTATAACTGCGGGAAGGACGGACAGCCATCGGCACTTGATAGTTGGCGCCACCAACGCGGCGACCCTTGATTTCCACGGTCGGGGCGGCATTCTTGATGGCCGTATCAAACACAACCAAAGGATCAACTTTTGTCTTATCGGAAATAATTTCTAAGGCTTCGTAAACAATACCCTTGGCGACGGACTTTTTGCCGCGCTCCATGATATAATTGATAAATTTAGCGATATCCTCGCGGTTATATTTCTCATCGGGAGCAATCGCTCTTTTTGTTGCTGGTTTACCTCTCATAATATTGTTAGTTAAAAGTCAAAAGTCTTAAAGCCGTTAAAGTTTTGATTCGATCAGCATACTAACATTCTTTTTGACTTTACGGGTTAGACTTTAGACTGGCCAAGTTTATTTAGCGGCCTTCTTCTCTTTCTTCATTCCATACAAGCTACGACCGCGCTTGCGATTAGCCACGCCGGCGGAATCATAGACACCGCGGACAATGTGATAACGGACACCGGGCAAATCCTTGACTCTGCCGCCACGCACCATAACAATAGAGTGCTCTTGCAGATTATGGCCAATGCCGGGGATATAAGCAGTAACCTCCTGGCCGTTAGACAAACGGACACGGGCAATTTTACGCAAAGCGGAGTTCGGCTTTTTCGGCGTAGTGGTTCTTACAACCGTGCACACGCCACGCTTAAAGGGATTGCCTTTCTGCATGGTGTGTTTACGGCGATGCAAACTGTCCAAAGTAGTCTGGATATCAGGCGTTTTTGATTTTGCAACTTTGGGCTTGCGACCCTTCTTAAGTAATTGGTTTATTGTAGGCATAACTGAAATAGTTACAAGTTAAGATTAAAAATTACAGATAAAAAATTATATATTTAATAAAATTAACGATTAAAACGTTAGATTTCAGCCAAAATTACCAAAGTTCATCACTATTGGTCGGAAGCTCACGTTCAATAAGCAAACGACCGCAAGAGAATGAAAAAATCCCAATTCCGGAATGGGACTCTTCGGATAACTTGGCTAATTTTAAACAATTTAACCGAAAATATTGTTACTATTTTTTATAGATATTATTTTAACCGATTTTAGCTCAAAAGTCAACGCCAAAAATCAACAATTAACCGGCTATGACCTTTTCATAAACAAAAGCCGCTTGGTGTCCATACAGACTTTTAATTCGGCCTCGATTCCTAAATCCCAATTTTTTATAAAAATGCAGAGTTTTCCTTTCGTCTGCGGCCGCATCAACGAATAAGCTTTCACCAGGCTTTAATCTCTTAACCACGGCATTGACTAATTTGGTGCCAATGCCCAAGCCGCGGTATTTAGGACTGACAATCAGAATACGCAACCAATTCTGCACAATATCTTGGCTGACATAAATAATGCCGCCAGCCAGATCCTCGCCTGCTAACGCTACAAAACTTAAACCCTTTTGCTTATACGCTTCCCTCAGATACTCCTTAGTCAACCACTCATCCTTCGGCCACTCCGCCTTACCCAATTTCAATAACTTAACCAAATCGGTTGCGCGCATCTTTCTTATGGCCACTTTTGATTTTAAAGCTGATGGCATATTTTCAACTATAAAAATCTGCTTAAAATGTTTATCAGCCGCTGGAAAAGACTGCCGAAAATTCCAACATTAGTAAAATTATCAATTAGCACCAGGGCTAATAAAATATACGGCCCATACATTAGGTATTTTTCCTTAAAGTCTGAAAATTTATCCGGGATAACGGCCAGCAACACCCTGGATCCGTCCAGCGGGGGTATGGGAATTAAATTAAAAACAAAAAGAGAGATATTGATTAAAACCAACAGGAATAAAAAATTAACTAATAAATTCATCGGTCCCAATGCGGGTGAAATCATTTTGAAAAGGACGGCAAAAATAAACATTCCCAAAAGATTGGCTAAGGGGCCGGCAAAAGCTACCGCTGCCGTACCCCAACGACCGCCGCGCAAATTATAAGGGTTGACCGGCACCGGCTTAGCCCAGCCAAAACCGGCGATCAACATCATAATAAATCCTAACGGATCCAAATGAACCAGCGGGTTGAAATTCAGCCGGCCCTCGTCTTTGGCGGTGGAATCGCCCAATAAATTAGCGGCCAGAGCATGGAAAAATTCATGAATGGTCAAAGTAACTAAAATTGCCAAAATCCAAGAAAGAAAAAATAACGGTTCGGTAAACAGCCAATTTAAGGGCATAAGGCTAATTATTGGTTAAAGCTTGATAATCACGACTGAATCTTACCATATTTGACTTGTTTGTTCAAATTTGTTAGAATAACTTTACATTTTGAAACTCAAATACCTCAGTTCAGCAGGCAACATTAAACCGCCCTGATTCCGAGGTAATATTTTAAAAAAATAATTTTACATTTTATATGTCCAAAGCATGTTCCGTTTGCGGCCGCGGCACCAGAAGCAGCTTTTCCGTCTCTCACTCCAACATTAAATCCAAGCGCACTCAGAAAATCAATCTGAAAAGCAAAAGATTGGACGGCAAATCAACCGCTATCTGCACCGCCTGCCTGAAAACCAAAGCCAAAAAACAAAAATAATCATTGCTATTCCGCTTTTGCAGCATCCCGGCTACGGCCGGGTTTTTTGTTGCCGAAACATTAAAGTGATATAATTAATGAAAGCCGGACATTACATTATGTGGCCATAACCGACCGATGAATCGTGAGACGCATAAATAGAGATGCTATTTCAAGAAAAAATACAGCTTTAATTGGTAATATAATCAGCTAAAACGTCTTATTAAACTTGGCATTAACGACTGACACGCAGTCAGCGGTGCCAATTAAATATATGACAATACAAAAAACCGAGGCAAACTCAGGCAGGTGCGTTTGCGGGCAATGCCCTTCTTACAGCGACTGTTTGAGAGACAGAGCAGAGGGATTATTCTGCGCCTCGGGCAAAGCCACTTGCGAAATCAAAAAAAGTGGTTGCTTGTGTGGCGGCTGCCCGATCGCCACTGAATACAACTTAAATGGCGGTTACTGGTGCATTGAAGGAGTCGCGGAGTAAGGCAAAAAAACAAAAGAACAAAATTCCCGCCCCTTTAGGGGGGGGGGATAATATTAAAAGTGAAAAAATCACTGGCTTCGGCCAGCGATTTTTAAATTTGAATTATCTTATGGGAAGATTTTATAAAGTATGCGCTTCGTAAACCGTCTTATAATCAAAAATCTCATCCTCATTAAACCAAACGTATATTTCCCTCTCTGCGTCAGCCTTATCAGCGGAAGCATGAACGAGATTAGCGACAACTTTTTTCTCCGTATCGGCATGGGAATAAGAAACATGGGAATAATCGCCGCGAATAGTGCCGGGAGTGGCGGACTTGGGTTCGGTTGCGCCCACCATCATGCGGACGTTGTCAATAGCATCCACGCCCTCAACCACAAAAGCCAAAACCGGTCCCGAGGTAATAAAATCAATCAAATATTTTCGGACATGTTCGCCGCGGCGGACGGCAATATCTTCGGTGTAATGCGCCTTGGCCTTCTCTTCGCTGACCCAGGCTAAACGCATGGCCACAATCTTCATGCCCACTTTTTCAAAACGGGCGACTATTTCCCCCATCACCCCGCGCTTAACGGCATCAGGCTTAAGCAAAACCAATGTTCGTTCAATCATATTATTTTAAATATTTTTTAATAACGTTTATCACATCAGCCGGAGTATGCTGCGCCTTGACAAAATATTCTTCGGCGCCCAGCTGCTGACCCTTCTCCTGGTCGGATTCCTGACCCAAGTTAGTCATAATAATCGTTGGAATCTTTTTGGTTGCCGCTTCGCTCTTAAGCGAGCTAAGAATGGAAAAACCATCAACTTCCGGCAGGATAATATCTAAGAGAATAATGTCCGGATCATCGGTTTTGGCCAGCTCAATCGCCTGGCTGCCCTTATCGGTTATAATGACTTCATAACCCTCCTCCTCCAATCGCAATTTATACATATCCACGATCATGGCGTCATCTTCCACGAGCAGTACTTTAATTTTATCACCTGGCATAATAATAAAAATTAGATTAATAATTAAACAACAAAGAAATCTTAACAAAAACCAACAATAAAGTCAAAAAATCAATCAGCAAACATAAACTCCCGGCCGTCGCTGAATAAGCGAATATCGCCAGCCAAATCGGTACGAAAAATCTTAGCGCCCAACCGCTTCAAATAATACAGCGTACGGTAATGGGGATGGCCGTATTGATTGTCGGCGCCGACAGAAACTATTGCTAACTCCGGCGCTGCCGCCGACAAAAAACCCTTGTCATTGGCATTAGTTGAACCATGATGCCCGACTTTAAGCACGTCGGATTTAATCTGAACCATTGATTGCAACAATAGCCCCTCCTCATTTTCAAAATCTCCGGTATACAAAGCGGTGGTGGAGCCGTAAACCAATTTAAAAACGATGGAAGTATTATTAAGATTATCCGCATGTTCACCTTGCCAGTTTTTCTCCGGCGCCAGGAATTTCAATACCAAGCCGTCAATTGTTTCTTCTTGCGGTTGTTCAATTATTTCCACTGGAATATCCTTCTCTTCAACCAGCCTTAAAAATTCCAAATAATCGGGCGCCGTATGGGTGACTCCGGTCATAATCACCTTGTTTACCTGATATCTCTTAAGGACTTCCACCAAGCCGGCGACGTGGTCAGAGTGCGGATGGCTCAAAATAACCGTCTCAATGGTCCGATCGGTCGGTGGCAAGTACTGGCCCAACCCGTACAGCACTTTATTATCGGGCCCGCCATCAACCAAGATATCTTCACCACCGGGAGTTATAATTAATGAGGCGTCCCCTTGCCCGACATCAAAAAATATCAATTCTAAAGACGAGGTGGAACGGATGTTAAAGGTTCCTAAAACGGCGCCGGTATGACGCTGGCAGAAATTAAAGCCGACTCCGGCCAATAATAAAAAAATTATAACGAATCCGATTGAATATTTTATGCCTTTATTGGTCATGGATGAATTATAACATACCTAATAAAAAAATTTATAAAAACTAAAAACCCCGAACTAACGGGGTTTGAAGGAATACTAAAAATGATGATTATTACGGAACAACGGTAATATATTCAGAATAAGTATTGTTGTTTTCATTTACCTCCGCTAATTCGCTCGGCTCATCCGCCTTAGCGGTAAAGGTTTTCTTACCGCTGGCGATAAATTTGCCATTATAGGTTATCTCAAAAATCTGGCTGGTGCCAAGCGGTCTGGAGGCGGAAGGGTAATCGCCGTGATTTATAGTAGCCACGGTAAAATCTTGCCCGATAAAAGAAATATTACGCAGACCGGCCGAGGTCGTCAAAGCCGAACCGGTATTCTTAATTTGCAACACGACGTTATAATTGGTATTGACTTTAGGCTGCGAAGTGGGGAAAACAATATCGTAAACTATTAAATCTGGCTTAGTCGGAGAAACCGGGGTTAAATTGTAAACCAAACTGTAGAGGATGGACAAACCGCGTTCAGCCGCCGTAACCGAAGTCTTACCGCTAGCATAAGTCATGGTAGTCGGAACATCTTTGATAATTGAGCTTTCCTTATAACCATTAGCTTCAAAGCCGGCAGCGGTGACCTTTCTCTTGGCGCCGGCATCAATCAAATAAATGTCTTTAGAACCAACATACTGGATTAAAGAACCGTCGGGCAACTTGGAAACGGAAGTAAGAATGCAAGAATTGTCTCTGATATAATCCGTCTCAAAAGAACTTTGAATGATAATGGTACGCGACTGCCAATTATCTCCATACAGAGCGCGAACCTCGCACAGCACGCCGCCGGGAGTAACAGCAAAAACTTTGTTGCTGTTATCAAACTGCGCCAGATTGCTGCCCGGCCTGACTATGACATTCTTGCCATTATCAATCTGATCAAATTCATCTTGAGTAACAATTTTAATTTTTTGATCCGACCAACCGCCGCTGTACCAAGTAAAAAAGGTGGCTTGATTGGAGAATAAATGACGCTTCAAATCATCATCAATAATATAAACCGCCGGACTGGACGCGGTTTTAATCAAATCGCCGGACATCGGTAAATAAGCGGCTCTCGCCGGCTTGCCGCTGCCGCCGACAATAATCAGGGCAATAGCTAAAATTAAAAATATTTTTTTCATACTGCTGATATTTAACTACTAATAGTATAACATTTGATATAAAAAATGCCAAACCCGGCGGGTTTGGCATTGAATTCAATGTTCAAAGTTTACTTGAGATTAAAGCGACCGGATAACTGCGCCAAACGCGCCAATAGGTAATCAAGATTGCATTTTGTTTCGCAACTGTCAATGCCATCATCATCGGCAGGCAAATCCAAAAGGTCAGGTGAGAACCCGCTTTCGTTGGCATTAATCAGGCTGATTTCCATGGCAGAAAATTGTCCGGTTTCCGACATGGCCTCAGCGATACTTCCGCCATCTTTGACAGAATCATGGATCTTTTCTGCCGCCTCCCGCAGTGGAGCATCCAATCGTTTTGAACTTTCTTTCAATGCTTGCAAAATAGGTACACCGAGAAAAAGCAACCTGCTTAAAATCTGATAAAAAGATTCATACTGATCAGCGCGGGAATAAATCGAGCCGTCGACAATGTAATGCATCGCCAAGGGCATGGTTCCGCCGGTTTCTCCGCTTCTGACAGCGCACACTTCCAGATCTGAAAACATTGAAGACGCGCTTAAGGCCTTCGAAAAAGACAATCCCCCTCTAACATCTTCAATGATTTTCTTAATACCGCGGTCAAAGTCATTAGTAGCGGATAATTGACTGTAAATAACGTTCAATGCTTGCATCAGTGTCAAATTCAAGTCCAATAAATTTGCCAGATCAAACCAAAACATCCGATATTGCATGGCTCGTGTCATGATTATCCTCCTTTTTGCCCAGCCATAGATTGACGTGGGCGGTTGAAGTTGTAAAGTGCCTGAATTAAAACTAAATCATTCCTCTATAATTGTCAATAAAGCTATAAAAATACTAAAGTTTATTATTCTGTCGCCAAATAAAACAAAATAACAAAAAATAAAAAATAATCAATGCCGGCAGACCAAAGCCAGCCAACTCAACAGAACTCAAAGGCAAGGAATCAATTAAACGGGAAACTGTTAGCCAATATTGAACCGCTAACCAAGTCAGCCAACCAATCATTTTTCCAAGAGCGGGGAAAATTGCTCCCGCAATCGCATTAATCAAACTCAAGATCATTAACGGCGGAATGATCGGCAAGATTAGCAAATTAGCCGGCAGAGACAATAGAGACAAACGGCCGAAATAGTATAAAATTAACGGCAGAGTGGAAAGCTGAGCGCTGCCGGTAGTCAAAACTATTTCCTTGATTTGCCAAAATTCCGGCCAATCTTTAAAATACCGCTTAATGATCGGCAATAAGTAACCCAATCCCAAGACTGAAGCGAAAGATAATTGGAAACCAACGTCATCAAGCAAGGTGAAAGGATTGAACAACAGCATAATTGCGGCAGTGCAAGCCAAAATGTTTTTTATTCCGGTCAATCGTCCTAAGGCCGTAGCATAAAGCGCCGCTAACGCCATGATCGCCGATCGTACGGCCGAAGCCGGGGCGCCGACCAGAATCACATAGCCGGCAATGATAAAGACCGAAGGCCAAAAAGTTTTCTGGCGCCGGACGCCAAAAGCGATAAGCAAATTCAAAATAATGGCAAAAACAACAACCAAATGCGAACCGGAAACGGCAATTATATGTGTTAAGCCCAAATTAGCGAATATCACGCCGTAAAATTCCGGTATGCCGCGGCTATCGCCGAGGATGATGCCTCTGATAATTGAGGCTTGCGGTTCGGATAAGGAGCTGTTAATACCCCGAGTTAGCCAGGATTTCAAATGGCCGATATGCCCCAAAACCGACAAGCCGCTTGGCGGAGCCAAGGACTTTACTTCAGCCAAAACACAAGCAACAAAAACCCCATCCTTCCGTAGATACCTGGCGTAATCAAAGTCATCAATCATCCCCGGACGGATTAAGCGACAACTGACTGCGACCTTTTCGGCCAATTGCCATTCCGGATATAAATCAGTTTTAACCGCTACTCTATCGACTACCGGCCGATTTCTTACTTCTAACGCCGGTGAAAAATCCGGGGTCGCCCTAATTAAATAACCCGCCTTAACTGTCAGCTTCTGACTGTCAACGGTTTTATCAACGCGAACAATCCGGCCGATGAATTCCACTGTGGATGAAGCATAACCGCTCAATCTTTCCGGTTGATTATATTTGGGCAAAGCCGAAACGCAACGCCACCAGCCAAAAATTAAAAAAAATAAAAATAATAAAAAAACAAGCAATTGGCCGTTGGCTTCATTTACCGGCTTTTTGTTCCTGATTCCAAAACCCAGAACAAAAACCGAAAACAATACGGTCAACCCCAGACAGAAAAGCCAAAAGGCCGAAAAAATAAAAAAATTACCGAAAAATATTCCGGCAATAAAAGAGAGACAGGAAAAAAATAATAACTGAGCGCGGCTTAGCGGCATTATTTTCCGGCTTGTTGCTTTAGGTAGGCGCCGACAAAATCATCGATTTCGCCGCCAAGCACCCGATCGGTATCGGCGGTTTCATAATCAGTGCGATGATCTTTTACCAAACGATAGGGTTGCAAAACATAAGAACGAGCTTGATTGCCCCATTGAGCTTGACGGTATTCTCCCTTAATTTTCTCCTTCTTTTCTCCGGCCGCTTCCTGATAGTACTGCAACAATTTTGATTTTAAAATCTTTAACGCCTTATTTTTATTTTGTAACTGCGATCTTTCATTCTGGCATTTAACAGTGATGCCGGTCGGCAAATGGGTCAAACGGACAGCGGAATCAGTTGTATTGACCGATTGGCCGCCATGGCCGCCGGCGCGAAAAACATCAACTTTAATATCCTCATCTTTAATTTCCACTGACTCAATTTCCTCAAGTTCGGGCAATACTTCTACTAAGGCAAAAGAAGTATGGCGCATTTTTTCTGCGTCAAACGGCGAAATGCGCACTAATCGATGTACTCCCCCCTCAGACTTCAGCCAGCCATAAGCATAACGGCCGGTTACCTCTATGGTCGCCGATTTTATTCCAGCCTCTCCGCCGGCCGTTTCATCAATAATCTTAGCCTCAAAGCCGTGGCGCTCGCAAAAACGCAAATACATCCTTACGAGCATTTGCGCCCAGTCCATCGCATCCACTCCGCCAGTACCGGCATGGACTGAAAGGACGGCATTCTCTTTGTCGTATTTATCAGAAAATAAAACAGCAAATTCCAAGCGGTCATATTCCGCTTGCAATTGCTGTAACTTAGCTGTTAGCTCGAATTGATGGGCTTCCAGTTCGCCACTACTGTCGAAAATTTTCGACAACTCTAAAATCTCGGCTAAATTATCAGTCAACTTCTGCCAGATTCCCGCCTCCTTCTTCAAATCATCATATTGCTTGCTTACAACCTTAGCGGTTTCGGAGTCAGACCAAAAATCAGGTTTTGACATCTTGACCTCTAATCGTTTCAATTCTTTTTCAGTTTGATCGGGGTCAAAGTAACCTCCAGGTGGCGGCTACCTTGTCTTGCAGCTCTTTAATTTTTAGTAACAAGTCGTTCATAAAATTAGGCTATGACCATGCCCAAGATTTTAAAATAATTTTCGTAATCTTTCATAATTGTCGGCAAGTATAAGGCGGCCCAAAGAGCCGGGGCGATCACCATAATAATCCAAATGATCGACCAAACCGTTCGCCACATCATATAACGACGGACCCTTTTAATGTCTTCGCGCAGTTCCAAAGTCGCCGCCAAATTTTGTTGCAATAATTCCAACAATAAATCCTTGGGTTTTTCTTCAACCATATTATTAGTCTCTATGGCTTAAAGCCGATTAAAATTTAATAATATTGATTATCTTATAACACACTTCTTAACAAAATTTCCTGTCAACTGACGAAAAGCCTCTAACTCTTTCTTAAAAAACGGCTTACCGGAAAAATCATTGCCGGCCAAACACTTGCCATCTTGAAAATTCTGCAAATAATATAAATCAGCACCCTTGATCGCTTCCGCCATAGCCAGAATGTCCGCTCGCTTATGCCACCCTTTAACCAAAGTGCTCCGAAACTCATAAGGCAAGCCGCTAGACATCACTAGAGCAATGCTTTCGGCAATGCCATCAGGTCCAACGCCGGCATACCTTTCATATTCTTTAAGCGATCCTTTGATATCCATGGCAACATAATCCACTAATCCCTTATCCAACAAGTTCTTAAGGACATCCGGCAATAAGCCGTTAGTATCTAACTTGATAGCATAGCCGAGTTTCTTCATTTTAGCAAGAAACTTCGTCAACCCTCTTTGCAACGTCGGCTCGCCACCGGTAATAACCAAGCCATCAAGATACTTCCTTCGCCGGGTCAAAAAATCAATGACCCGATCCTCATTATACAACTTATCAGCCGTTAACCCGGGCCTGACTAATTGCGGATTATAACAAAAAGGGCAGCGCATATTGCACCCATAGGTGAATATGATTGCTGCCATTTTTTGCGGATAATCTAATAATGTAACCGGCTGCAAGCCACCAATCTTCATAATAAAAATAGAACGCCTTAAACCGGCAACTCCTCCGCGGAACAGCTTCGGCAGTCATCAAAAGTCTTGCGATCAGTGAATTCCGATTGTTTGCCCGGATTCCATTGATCAACCGGCCTGATGTAGCCAACGACGCGAGAGTAAACTTCGCAGGGTTGTCTTAAAATTTCTTTGTTATCACCTTCCATACTATTTTAAATTAGTTAATAATTTAAAATTAACGAACGAAACCACAACCATTAATCCTCAACCAAATCATAAAGGCAACTTTTCTTTCTGCTCCCTGATATAACCGACTTCATCATCGCATATCGGACAATAACGATGTTCACCGGGTAAATAGCCGTGCTTGGGGCAAATAGAGAAAGTCGGCGTCAAAGTATAATAGGGCAGATGAAAACTCTCGGCAACTTTCTTTACTAAATTTTTAGTGCTTTCAATATCGGGCATCTTCTCTCCCAAAAAAATGTGAACGACAGTACCGCCGGTATATTTTATTTGCAGACTATCCTGCTTCTCCAAAACATCAAAAATATCGGTAGAATAATTAACTGGAAAATGACTTGAATTAGTGTAATAAGGCGCTGCCCCGCGTTCTTTATATTGCCCTTCATTGGCGACTAAAATATCAGGATAAAGCTCTTTATCTCTCTTAGCAAAACGATAAGTCGCTCCCTCGGCCGGCGTGGCCTCTAAATTATATAACTGATCATCCTCCTCTTGAAATGTGGCTAATCGCTGTAACATGAAATCCATCATTTTACTGGCTAATTCTCCCCCTTCTTTGGAGCTCAGAGGCTTGCCCAAAAAATTTAAAACTGCTTCGTTCATGCCGTTAATACCCACAGTATTGAAATGATTACGCCAATACTGACCGAAACGCTCCTTAATATCATCTAAAAAATAGCGGGAGTAGGGATACAAACCCATTTCAGTAAAATTTTCCAAGATTACCCTTTTTAATTTCAATGATTGGCGGGCCAAATCCATTACCTGGGCTAAACGCGAAAAAAGCATTTCTTCATTGCCCTTTGATAAATAGCCGATGCGAGGCAAATTAACCGTCACCACGCCCACCGAACCGGTTAAGGGGTTGGCGGCAAACATACCGCCGCCGCGCTTGCGCAGTTCGCGGTTATCCAAACGCAACCGGCAACACATGGAGCGGGCATCCTCGGCCTTCATGTCCGAATTGATAAAATTAGCAAAGTACGGTATGCCATATTTGGCGGTCATCTCCCAAATCGGATTAAGCACTTCGTTGCTCCAATTAAAGTCTTTAGAGATATTGTAAGTTGGGATGGGAAAAGTAAAAACGCGGCCGCGAGAATCGCCCTCCATCATCACTTCGGCAAAAGCACGATTAATCAAATCCATTTCCCGCTGGAATTCCTTATAAGTCTCACGTTGCGGAATGCCGCCGATCAAAACCGGTTCATTGGCCAAGGTTGAGGGACAAACCAAATCAAAAGTTAAATTAGTAAACGGCGTTTGAAACCCTACCCGAGTCGGTACATTCATATTAAACACAAACTCTTGCATGGACTGCTTAACTTGATTATACTCCAATCCCTCATAGCGGATAAAGGGGGCTAGCAGGGTGTCAAAATTGGCAAAGGCTTGGGCGCCGGCCGCCTCTCCTTGCAAAGTATAAAAAAAGTTAACAACCTGCCCCAAAGCCACACGGAAACGTTTAGGCGGCTTGCTCTGCACCTTGCCTTCCACGCCGCCAAAACCCAATCGTAATAAAGCCTGCAAATCCCAACCGCAACAATAAACGGCCAAAAGCTGAAGGTCATGAATATGCATCGTACCGTCATTATGAGCATTTCTAATTTCCGGCGGATAAATCTTATTAAGCCAATAATGGGAAGAGACTGCCGAAGCCACATGATTGTTCAATCCCTGCAAAGAATAAGCCATGTTGGCATTTTCCTTGACGCGCCAATCAATCTTGTTCAAATAACCCTCAATAATATCATTGGAATTAAGCAACTTTTTTAGTTCGCGCAAACGGGAGTGTTGTTCGCGATAAATAATATAAGCCTTAGCCGCCTTGACCAAATCATCCTTAATCAAAACTTCTTCTACAACATCCTGTATTTCTTCAATTGCCGGTATGGACCGCGGATGGAACTTGCCATTAATGATATGCACTACTTTATCGGATAGAACCTGCGTCAAGTCTTGGTCGTCGCGTCCCACTGCTACTAACACTTTATATAAAGCGGCGGTAATTTTTTTCTGATCAAAGTCAGCGATGTCGCCATTGCGCTTCCTTACTTGTTTAATCTGCGTTTCCATTTATTCTATATTTCATAAATTAATAAAAAACACAGGCACGAAGCCAAAAAAGCATGGGTTGTTTTTGGTCTTGCAAAACCTGTCGTTGCTATAATTATACCTTCAGTCAACAGGTGTGTCAAAACGTTTATTTTAAAGGGTTTTTTAATAATTTTTAAAAAAAATCCAGCCTTATCCACAGGCCGGATTTATAAAAAATATTTTATATTTTTTGTCTATTTTTAAGCCCCTAAAATGTTACCTAAATTTAGACGATTATTTCATTTTTTTTCGTAAAAAAGTGGGGATCTCCAAATCTTCATCTTCTCCTTCATCCAAAACTCGATTGACCCTGGTCGGAGAAGAAATTGGCATGATTTCCGGCTCTTCCGAATCCATCTCTTCCATATTCGACTGATCTGCTTCTGTTTCAGTATTGATTTTATCTTTAATTAGTGATTTTGCCCCCCAAAAGCTTCGTTTTTCCATTCCGGCATCATCCGTTAACGATTTGACCTTCACTACCGTTTCCTGATTAGAGCGACTAAAGGAATTTTTGGTTATTTTTATCTCTTCATCGGCATTTTTGGGGCTTTTATCGACGAAAATGGAATTTAACTTGTTTTTTAAGGGATTATTTCGATTACTATCGCTCCTGATTCCGTCACCAAAGCCGGTAGCCAACAGAGTAACCCTGATCTTATCCTTCATTCCCTCGTCAATATTAGCGCCAAAAATAATCTTAGCATTTTCATCCGCCCCCTTAGTAATGACATCGGCTATTTCCCCCACTTCCGACATAGTCAAGCTGGGCCCGCCGGTAATCACGAATAGAATGCCTTTCGCGCCCTCAATGGAGAGATCCAATAAAGGGGAAGATATGGCCATACGAGCGGCCATCTGCGATCGAGTTTCACCGCTGCTTTCTCCAATAGACATCAAAGCGGAACCAGCCTCCTTCATAATCGCCTTAACGTCGGCAAAGTCAACATTTATCAAGGCTGGTACAGTAATAATTTCCGAAATTCCCTGAATGCCCTGGCGTAATATATCATCTATCGCCTTAAAGGCGTCAACCATGGAGGTCTTTTGATCGATAATTTGGCTTACCTTATCGTTAGGTATGGTGATAATGGCATCAACGTTCTGTGACAGCACTTCCAAACCATCCTCAGCGATCTGTTGGCGTTTTTTGCCTTCAAACGTAAAGGGTTTGGTTACAACAGCCACCACCAGCGCCCCCAACTCTTTGGCAATTTGCGCCACTACCGGCGAAGCGCCCGTACCGGTACCGCCACCCAGGCCGCAAGTAATAAATACCATATCCGAACCGCGTAAAAGTTCGCGGATTTCGGCGGCATTTTCTTGAGCTGCTGATAAGCCGACTTCCGGATTCATCCCCGCGCCCAAACCGCGGGTCAATTTTTGTCCAATAGGCAACTTATGTTTGCGATCGGCTAAATTATGATGCAGAGCCTGCAAATCAGTATTAACAGCTATAAAATCAACGCCCCTGATTTTAGCGGTGACCATTCGATTGATTGCCGACCCTCCCGATCCTCCTACGCCCACCACCCGAATCTTAGCGATGGTTTCAATTTCCGGTTTGATTTCAGGCATAATTATTTAATAAAACGATTATTGTTCTAATTTAAAATTATTCAAAAATATCACAAAAAACTGAGCTAATTGCTGATTTAAAGCTGGCGCAGTCAAGGATACGGTAAAGACATTTTTATCGCTTAATACGTAAGCGGTATAAGCGCTAAGATCAGCTGCCAAAAGTTTCTGTTCGCGAATAATCAAGGGTTGGCCGCCTAAAGTGCCGGAAGTAGAGGTTACTACTTCTATTGAGGGCTTGCCTTCCCAGGCCTTAGCTGAAGTTTTATCCAAGTCAGCCAAATATTTATCCAAACTGACAGCGGTCGGTTCGTAATAAATAAACATTTGCGTATCAGTGGCTGTAGAGCTATAGATTCTCAAGATTTCGCCGTTTCGTTCTACAACTAAACCGTCAGGATAACGAAAAGAAAATAAAGTGGAAGAAACTGCCGTCGAACTTGATCTGACTAAAAAATCATAACTCTGCCAATCGGCGGCCGGATCAATCGGAGCTGCCGTCTGATCTGCCGAAACATCAGAATCTTGAACATCGGCCACGACATCAGCACCAGCATCACTAGCATCAAACGGCTGATGATTCATAAAATAATAACCGGCAACCAGGGCTCCAATGATAATGATGATGATTACCAATACCGTAATCAATGGGCCGACCCCGCCAGATGTTGACGGTTCCGACCGACGATAAGTAGCTGGAATATTTTGAGGCATTTCGTAGGGATCAATAACGCCATTAAGTTTTTTTCTTGACGCGAGTTTTTTGGGCATGGTTTTAGGCATACTAGGCATACGTTTACTTTTAAATTATGGTAAGAGAGTTTTAAAAATATTTTTAATCTTTCCAATTGCTCCGCTGACGGCCGGGCCATTCCAAGAAAAATTCCTGGCATGGCCGAGATTACTGCCGGTCAAATGGTCTCCCCAAAGCACTAAGCCGATAGCGGCGGTAAAAGCCGGATCGGAAGCGCGATCCAGAGCCGAAACCAAATCATGCGGGTAACCGATAGACGCGGGCAAACGCAACGACCGCTTGGCCGCCTCAATAATGCCATCAATTTTTGCGCCACCGCCGGTAATGACAGCTCCGGCCGGCAACATGCCGGATTTGCCGATTTTTTTAAGTTCACGATCAACTCGTTCAAAAATTTCCTCCACGCGCATACTGATAACTTGGGCTATTTCTCGTTTGCTGAACGTACCCTCTTCCATGCCGCCGACAGCGGCAAACTTTACTTCTTCCTGGCGCTTGACCTCTTTATAAGAACAACTACCCTCGCGAACTTTTATTTTCTCTGCGGTTTCGGCGGAAATCTGCGAATATAAGGCAATATCTGAAGTTATATAATCGGAGCCCAGAGGAATAACGGACGTATGCAATAAATCGCCCTCCTCAAAAACAGCCAGGGAAGTGGTTTTACCGCCTAAATTCACTACTACCACTCCCATTTCTTTTTGTTTAGCGGTCAAAACGCACTCAGCGGCAGCAAGAATTGATAAAACCAGATCATCAATATTTAATTTGGTACGATAAACGCAATTGCTTAAGTTCTTTATCTGGGCGGATTGTCCTTGAATAATCTGCGCATCAACTTCCAAGCGAATACCAGTCATGCCAACCGGATCTTTAATGCCGACTTGCTGATCAACGGTAAAACTTTTAGGAATAACATGCAAAATCTCATAATTCGGAGGCGAGGCCACGGCCTTAGCGGCCTCAATTACCCGATCAACATCTGAATAAGTTATTTCACCGTTGCTTTTGGAAACAGCGACAACGCCATGTGACTCGGTAGTTACAATATGACTGCCGTTAATTCCAACCCAAGCATGTTCAATCGGCTGACCGATCATACGCTCAGCTCGTTCAATGACGGCAGAGATGGAAGAAATAGCGTCTTCGGAACCGACAATAACCCCCTTGGAAATTCCAGCGGAAGGTCCTTCAACCGCGCCGATGATTCTTATCTTAATGTCGTTTTTGGAACGTTCTCCCACCGCGATCCTAATGGCGGTCGAACCGATATCCAATCCGGTGATCAAATGGCTTTTGGGCATGAGTATTTTTAACTTGGTTAATTATAACAAATACTGGCTTCAAGAGCAAGAAGCAACTGAACACAATTTGTGTTCAGCATTTCCTGCCCGTCAGCTTTAGATTATTCTTTAATACTTTAGATTCAAACTTCTCCATCCGCTGACGCGCAGCAACCGGGACATGCTCATGCTCATAGCCGATTAAATGGGCCAATCCATGGACTAATAATCTAACAATTTCTTGATCCAAACTCCAGCCGTATGTTTGAGCCTGATCTTTG
>JBAZRV010000008.1:0-32953 GCA_041662745.1 Patescibacteria group bacterium
GCGACGCTCGACTGCTCTTTTCGCCTTCCGGCTCAAAGCTTGTCTCGCTTCTGACCTGTTCGATTCTCGCCCCGATATTAAATATTTAAAACCAACTTGATAATTGGTTTTAATATTTACTAGCACGGGGTGAAGGAATCGAACCCTCGCTAAAGGTTTTGGAGACCTCTGTACTACCACTATACGAACCCCGCATAAAGCGCGGTTTAATCCAACGCTAAATACCAAAATTAATAATTATTTGGTTTCTTTATGCATCGTGTGCTTGCGGCAGTGTTTGCAGTATTTGTTCATTTCCAATCTGCTCTTGAGAAGCTTCTTATTTTTGCTGGAAAAATAATTTATCTTCTTGCACTCGGTGCACTCAAATTTGATCATGTTGTCTTGAGACATAAAATTTACATTAGTTTTACCTAAGCCAACTGTCGGACTCGAACCGACGACCTACGGTTTACAAAACCGTTGCTCTACCAGCTGAGCTAAGTTGGCCTATATAGTAAAATGGCCTTAAATATTAAAATTGCCCTTTTATCTTAACATATTTTTATCAAAAAAGCAAGCCAAGCCGATTTTGGCCAAAATCAACCGAGAATCTTCTCCCCGGCCAAAGAAAAACTCTTGGCTGATGTTATCTTAACCTTAACCGTCTGTCCGATTAGTTTCTTGGGCCCGCCAAAAGCCACTACTTTGCCCGAGGCGGTTCGGCCGTAGCATTTACCTGCCTTGTAGCCGTCAACCAAAATCGCTTCCACCCGTCCCAGATACTTCTGATTATTAGCCAAGGCCGTCTGCTTTAAAATATCATTCAACTCCTCCTCGCGCCGTTTCTTCTCCGCTTGGGGCACATTATCCTTCAACTTGGCGGCGGCGGTTTGCGGCCGCGGCGAATATTGCGCCAGATAAGCCATATCAAACCGGCACTGACGCATCAATTTAGCTGTATTCAAAAATTGTTTTTTGGATTCGCCGGGAAAACCGACGATGATATCGGTGGAAATAGCGATATCGGGTCTGGCGCGCCTGAAACGATTAACCAAAGCCAAAAATTTCTTGGCCGTATATCTGCGATTCATGGCTTTCAGAATCACATCGTCGCCTGACTGCAAAGCCAAATGCAAATGTGGCGCGATATGCCGGCCATTGGCCATAACCCTTATCAATTCAGCAGACAGGTCTTTAGGGTGCGAAGTCATAAACCTTAACCGGTAATTTCCGGGCAACTTGTCAATCTTGCTTAATAACTGCGAAAAATCAATTTCGCCGCATAAATAAGAATTAACATTCTGTCCCAACAGAATAATTTCCTTATAACCCCGCTTAATCAAGCTCCGACATTCTTTGATGATGCTGTCAGCCGGCCGATGTTTCTCCCGGCCTCGCGTATGAGGCACGGCGCAATAAGAACAAAAATTATTACAGCCGTTACTAATCGGCACCAGGGCGGAAAATTCCGATGAAGGCTGGGCCGGCAAACACAGGTAATCTTCCGCCTTAAACGCTTCGCCGCCGCCCAAAATTTCCGGCAAGCGCCAAATTTCCGTAATCGGCATGATACTGTCGAAAAATTTCGACAGTTTTTTCCGATCCCTATCCAGAACGCAACCGGTCAAAATAGTCGTCAGCCGACCGGCCTGACGGCGTTTTTGCCACAATTGCGCCTTGCCCATAACCCGGTCCACGGCCGCTTGCCTGACCGAACAAGCCACGACGACAATCAAGTCGGCCGCACCCTCAGCCTCGCTCGCTCGCCAGCCCGAATCATTAAGCAAACGGCTGATGCGTTCGGCATCAGCCTGGTTCATTTGGCAACCCAAGACAAGAAGATAGTATTTTTTAGCGGATTTTTTCATGCAATTCATTATACAAAAAACACGAAAACAAATCAATGCTTCCGTGCCTCGGCCGATTATCCGATCGGACCGTTAGCTGGTCGCCACCCAAGCCAAGAGAGCGGAAATAGCCGCCGAACCCAAAAGCATCCAGGCGGTCATAGCGACAACCTTTTTGACAATTGAAGTCTTGACGGCGGTAATAGTTGACGGCTGTTTATAGTTCATAACCGCTATGATTATTTAATGACGATTTTAATGCGTCCGGCATCATCGGGGGTAATATCACGCCAAGACGGAGAAATATCCACTTTGATATCCTTAATTACTCCCGTCTTCTGGGCATAATCCATAATCTCATCGGCGGTACGGCCGGTAAAATTTGATTTTTCCAATATGGGGCTGTCGGCGGTTAAATATCCTTGCAAAGGGTAGTTGATTTTAACCGCTATGTTTTCCGAATTATTGGCATCCAAAACAGTAATTTGTATCAATCGCTGATCAATGTCTTCCACGCTTAAATCATTAAAGTTAATTTTCTGAGCCTTGTCTTTTATCAACTCGGCTAAAGCGCCGGTATCCGCGCTGATAGTCTTAAGGCGCACTGTTCCGGTCATGGTGAAAAAACTCGCCTCGTCGCCCAACTTTTTATCAATCTTATAGCTGACCAATTCGCCCAAAACGATTCCGGCGGTAGTAGAGGCCTGGGCTTCGGCTACGGCTTGAGCCACGAGTTCCTTTTTGGCGCGATTAATATCGGTTTCGCCGATTACCTTAACGGCACCGGCAGCATTCTGTTGCAACGGACTGATAATCTGCCCAAAAATCTTGCTTTGCAGAACCGTTGCTAATTTAATTATGGTCAAATTCCCGCTGGTAATCGGCTGGAAAGCAGCCGGATCCTTGGGGAAGACGTTAACCGTTACGCTGCCGCCGGCCGGTATGTTGACACCTTCATCAGTCCTGACGATAACCCCATTCTCTCCCTGCAATTGGGTGGTTCTGACCAACTGTTGGCTCTTGCTGTATTGATTGACTATTTTTACTTGGCCGACTATGTTTGAAGCTTGGGATTTGGTGGATGAAGCCTCAAACATTTTTTCTACGGTTTTATTAGTAATACTGAGAGTGCCGCCCACCGCTCCTTGCTTGGCGATTTCCGCCGGCGTAGAACTGGTTTTTATTTCCGTATTGAAACTTAAATTAACCACTTGCACCTCGGGCGTAATCACGATAGTCGCTTGAGAATAAAACAACAAAAACACGGCCGAGATGACAACCGCGGCGCAAATAATGAAAACAATGGCAATATTGCGATAGAGCGTTATTCTGCCCATAAGCTTAATTGTTTACCAGCCACTCTCTAACCACCTTCCGGATGTCTTGATCGGTAACCCGCAACGGCTTCTTGCCGGCGGCGGCTAAATTCTCTATGTGAACCCGGCTGCAAGCCTCGTCAATGGCGTCAATGGCCTTATCCGGATAAGAACGCCCCTTGATGGCCTTAGTGGCCGTAACGGCCGTTTTAATGGCTGAGGGAGTGATAATAACTTTGTGGTACTTCTCGTAAATAGCCTTGATGCCTTGCAGTATCTGTTCGGTTTGAGCCGCTGTCGGTTCGGAGACAAACACCGGCTGTAAACGGCGATCCAAAGTCTTGTCCTGCTTGATGAATTTCAAGTATTCGTCTTTGGTGGTGGCGCCTACGACTTGCAATTCGCCACGCGCCAAAAGAGGCTTCAAGATATCGGCGGCGTTAATGGCTCCTTCAGCCACTCCGGCTTCGGCCAAAATATGTATCTCATCAATAAATAAAATAATAACGCGTTTGGCGGCAATAATCTCATCGGTTATCTTCTTTAATCGCTGTTCAAACTCGCCACGATACTTGGTGCCGGCCAAAATACCGGTCAAATCCAAGGCCAGAACTTTCTTGCCGTACAGGGAGTTGGGCACTTGTTTGGCAACAATGCGCAAAGCCAAACCCTCCGCCACCGCAGTTTTGCCGACACCGGCAGCGCCGACCAAGACGGGATTATTCTTAGTGCGACGGGACAAAATCTCCACCACCCGAGAAATCTCATGATCGCGCCCGATAACCGGATCAAGCTTTTTTTCTACGGCCAAACGAGTCAGATCTCTGGAATATTTGGCTAAAATAGAACCGGAATTAATGCCGACGCTGCCTCCGCCCCAACCTGATTGGCGATAAAGATAATATAAAACGGGGGCCAGAATCAAAACTCCGACAAGCAAAAGAATCTGATCCATAAAAATTCATTAATTTTAAGACCGCTGACTTATGGTACTGCTTAAATTATAGCATAATTGCGGCCTAAGCCACAACCGTACCCGGCCCCAAAAGCTTTTCTGCGGCTTGCTTGAAAGATTCAGAATAATTAACCCGAAAATTAGTGCGGATCTTCTCTTTTCCGGCAGTATTGCTTATCATCAACTCAATGATATGATTGCCTGGGTAGGCGAAGATAAGCGCTTTAAGCTGTTTGGTTAAGTCATAATCCAAGGGCGGATTCAAATTGAAAGTAATAATCTTCTCAATTGTTTTCGGGGCCGAGACCGAAACAGCCGACTGCCGGCTGTTATCATAGCCATTGCCGTTACCCCACTGCCTCCGTCCGCGACTCGGCTGATCCCTAGAACTGACCAAAAAATTATCCAAAGTTTCCTTTAATCCCTCTTGATTCAATATCGCCGCTAAATCGCAAAGGATCTTACGCTCACCGTCCTTGTCGGAGACGGTGCCGCTGGCGATGATAATCGTATCCGGTTGCCATAAATGCGGGTTCTGTTCCAAAATTTTGGGAAAAACCAGAATCTCTATTTCGCCGGACGTATCTTCAACTTTGACAAACAGCATGGCATCGCCTTTTTTGGTATAAATTTTCTTGACGTTAGTAATCACTCCCGCCACCCTGACTTGAACGCCGTCAACACAGCCCCTTAAGGTGGCGCAAGCGGCGGCATAATTGGAAGTAACAGCCGCATAATCGCTCATAGGATGCTCGGAGATATACAAACCCAGCGATTCTTTTTCCCATAACAGCTTGGTTTTTTTATCTAACGGCGGAGCCGGTTCCAATTTTAACCGAGGCAAAGCCACTTGGGGCGACAAATCAAACAGTGAGTCCTGTTTCTCATCGGTGCTTCTGGTTGCTTCCTGAATAAATTTCAACAGTCGCTCCATGTTCTGCAATAATAGATTGCGTTCGCTTAAAGAATCAGACGCTCCGGCTTTGATTAAAGCCTCCAGTGACCGTTTGTTCAAGTCCTTGCTTTTGACGCGGGACAAGAAATCAACCAAATCGGAATAGCGGCCGTTGGCTTTCCTCTCCGCGATTATTTCTTTGACAATATTTTCGCCCAAACCTTTCACCGCCATCAAGCCAAAACGCACGCGAGGCTTGGCCGTGGCTAAAGTTTGCGCCACCACGCCGAAATCGGCAAACGACTCGTTAATATCGGGAGGCAGAACTTCAATGCCCAATTGGCGGCATTCATCAACCTCAATGGCGATGCGGTCAAGATTCTGCTGATCGGAAGTCAATAGCGCCGCCATGAACTCGGCCGGATAATTGGCTTTCAGGTAGGCGGTCTGATAAGCGATCAAGGCGTAGCAAGCGGCATGAGAACGATTGAAACCGTAAGCGGCAAAAGGCAAAATGAATTCCCAAATCTTCTCGGCCACGCGACGATCAATATTATTTTTGACCATGCCGTCCACCATTTTGATTTCCTGTTCATGCAATAATTCCTTAATCTTCTTGCCTACGGCCTTGCGCAACACATCGGCTTCGCCATAAGTGAAACCGGCCAAATCCCGGGCAATACGCAATAATTGTTCCTGATAGACGGCCACGCCGTAAGTGCCTTTAAGAATCGGCTCCAGCTTTGGATGCAGATATTGAGGCTTCTTACGGCCATGCTTGCCGTTAATGTAATCAGGAATATATTCCATCGGTCCGGGACGATACAGCGCCACCATGGCGATCAAATCTTCCAGATCTGTCGGGGCCAGTTGCTTTAAGTAACGTTTCATGCCGGCGCTTTCAAACTGAAATACGCCGGTGGTTTTGCCTTCCTGAAAGAGCTTATAGCTTTTCTTGTCGTCTAAGGGAATACTATCAACATCTATGTCAATGTTATGAATTTTTTTAATGATGCGCAGCGCCTGTTCAATGATAGTCAAATTGGACAGGCCCAAAAAGTCCATTTTTAACAGCCCCAAATCTTCCACTGAGTGGCCTTCGTACTGGACAACGATTGATTCGCCCGAGCCGTATTGGCGCGGCGCATAATAGTCCAGCGATTCCGGCGTAATCACTACGCCGCAGGCATGGGTGGAGGCATGACGGCAGACGCCTTCCAACCGTTTGGCCGTGGCAATCAGCTTGGCGCCGTCGCTGTCATTTAAAATATCCTTCATCTCGGGCACCGCTTCGCAGGCCTCAGTCAAATTCATACCCATGGGTATCAGCTTGGCTACGCGATCGCAATAATTATAAGGCAGGCTCATTACCCGGCCCACATCGCGAATGGCGTTTCTGGCGGCCATAGTGCCAAAAGTGATAATCTGCGCCACATGATCGCGTCCGTACTTGTCGGCCACATAGCTTAATACTTCATCACGCCGGCTGTCAGCGAAATCAGTATCAATATCAGGCATGGAAATACGTTCGGGATTTAAGAAACGCTCAAACACCAAATCATACTTAACCGGATCAATATTAGTGATCTGCGTCAAATAAGACACCAGGGAACCGGCGGCGGAACCGCGGCCCGGACCGACGACGATATTGCCATCTTTAGCCCAATTGATAAAATCGGAGACAATCAAAAAGTATCCGGCATAACCGGTTTTAGCGATAACCGAAAGCTCGTAGGACAAACGCTCCCTGATCTCCGGCGTAATCTGTTCCGGTTTAAATCTCTCCCGTAACCCCTGCTCGCATAATTCCCGCAAATAATCATCGGCGGTCTGGCCTTCGGGCAAAGGGAAATTGGGCAAGATATTATCGCCCAACTGCAATTCCAAATTGCACATCTCCGCCACCTTCAGCGTATTGGCTATGACTTCAGGATGATCGGCGAAATCAGCGATCATTCGTTCCTGTGATTTGAACGACAAATCAAAACCGATGTAACTCATGCGATCCTGGTCGCTCAAAGTTTTTTTGGTCTGAATGCAAAGGAGGGCATCCTGGGCATACTCGTCTTCCTGTCGCGGATAATGGACATCATTAGTCGCTACCACGGCCGCACCGGTTTCTTCGGCCAAACGGTAGATTTGTTCATTTAGTTTATTCTGCTTGTCAAAATTAGGATGGTACTGCGCTTCCAAGAAAAAATTTTCCCGACCCAGCAAATCCTGATAGCGAGCGATCATCTCGCGCGCGCTTTTTAAATCATTGTTTAGAATATAACCCGGCAACTCTCCGGCAACGCAAGCGGTCAAGGCTATTAATCCTTCGTGATGTTCCTGCAACAACTCCCAATCAATGCGCGGCTTATAATAAAATCCCTGCAGATGGGCAATGGTCGTTAGTTTGACTAAATTATGATAACCAATCTTGTCTTTGGCTAACAAAATCAAATGCCAGGGCCGCTCGTCAATTTTGGGACGTTTATTCAAATGGCCGTTCCTGGCCACATAAGCCTCCACGCCGATAATCGGTTTTATCCCCGCCTTCTTGGCTTTTTTATAAAACTCTATCGCTCCGTACATTACGCCATGATCGGTCAAGGCCATGGCCGGCATCTCGTATTGCTTGGCGATTTTTATCAACTCATCAATCTGCCCCAAGCCGTCAAGCAAAGAGTAATGGGAGTGGACGTGGAGATGGACAAATTGAGACATGATTAATGGCTTAAATGTTTTTATAATAAGGGGAAAAATAACCAAAAATAACCGATTAAAGACAAAAACTCCCCGATCAGAGAGAGTTTTGTTTAATTAGAAAAAACCTTATCTCAAGTTTTATTATACAAAAAAACAGCGTTTAAACAAAATTAACAGCCGCCTATTTTAGAACGGCCGCAACTGTCAGATCTTGGCCGCCGCGGGACAAAACAATCTCTATCTTATCGCCCATCTTAAAATTATTAATCGCATCGGCTAAACCCTGATAAACATTAAGTTCAAAATCGTTTATTTTTTTAATAATATCGCCCTTCTTAACTAAGCCGAAGGCCGCACTCCCGCGTACCGGCTCGGCAATGACATAAGCGCCTTTATCACCCCAATCAGCCAAACCGTCAGCCTGAGCCAAATCAATGTAATCCACTCCCAGGGCCGCTCGAACAATTTTCTTGTTATTCAATAATCCGGCAATCAACTGGGAAAAATAATCAACGGGAATGGCTGAGCCATTATCAATTACGCCGATTACCTCTCCCTTAAAATTAACCAGCAGACCGCCGTTATAGCTATCGGCTAAAACCCGATCCAGATAAATTCTTTTTTGCGGATAATCCGAGTTAAGCTTCAAATCGCTGGCGGTGGAAAAAATATAGCCGATCTTGGTTATATGATTCACTTCCAAGCGGTTATGTCCGGAAACAATCACGACCGTCTGGCCCAGTGATAAACTGCTGGATTTGCCGATTTTAGCAACTGGCAAATTATTAGCCGGCATTTTGCCAAAAACCATCCCAGTAGCCTGATCATCAATAAAGTCAGACAGCGCATATTGCTTATTCTGATAACCCACAGCCGCATAAGTCCCCTTGAGGTTGCCAATAACGGCGCGAGAACTGACTACCCAACCGTCGGCAGTCAAAACAAAACCGTGACCCAAAGCTTCGCTGGCGGTGAAAGCGGCGCTCAGGGGCTCGGTTGATTTTTTGCTATGGTAAATATTGACGATAGCGGGCAAGAGGTCGTTTTCTATCTGTTTCATTTGCGTATCCTGCTCAATCACCACGCTGCGCGGTTGCTGAATGACGATTCTATCAGTTAAGGCCGCCGAAGAAAAATTCAGTTGATTAAGAATCGGGATTTGCAACGAGGAGGAGCTGATAATGACAAAACCCAAGAAACCGGACAACAAGCCGAAACAGATTGATAAAATGATGACCAAAAATGTCTGTGATGGTTTAAACATAAAAAATATTATTTTAAAGCCAGATAGCGGTGATAAGAGTTAAAACGACCACCAAGGAGAAAATAAAGATTGCCCTTAAACCAGAGCCGCCTTTATTGCCTTTTGTTAAGCGGGCTGGGGATGATAAAGACAGAGACAGCATTAAATAATAGGTGGCGGACAACAAGATGGCTAACACATAAAAACTAACCGGCCAAAACAACAACAAAAACAGCAATTCCGTTAATACTATAGCCTGTATTAAAGCATAAATCAAGGCGTTACGCCGGCCGGATAAATATTTAAGGTAAAGCCAATAATAAAGGACAAAATAAACCAAGCTCAAAATCGGGACAATCACCACCGCCGGCCAATTCAAAAAAATAGAAAAATTAACCAGAGCGGCCGTCAAGAAAAAAATTATCAGAATATCAAAGTATGAATGTAAATTATTCAAATTGGCCACGCTAACCTTGGCGGTTTCATAAAAATCATGGAACACCACCTCCAGATAAAGCCAGAATAAAAAAGCCCAGGAGAGCAGGAACAGGTTAAGAACATAAAAACTTTCCAAAATCAATAAAAAAACAAAACCGGCAATAACGAAAATCAAACTGTAAAGATAGGCAAAAGTAACCGATTTGGTCTTGTGGTTAGATTTAATTAAAAAAAAATAAATACTGGGAACTGCTAAGATGACAATAAAAAACCACGACCAATAACCGGGCCAATAAAAAAGCGCTTGGCAAAGAAGAAAAAAGGCTACCGCCGCCAGATAAGGAAAAATTCGTAAAAGAAGCAAGATCATAATCCTTATTTCTGATTGATTATGCTTTTCAATTCTGCCAGCTTCTTGCTAACCGCCGCTTGCTGGCCGGAAACTGACAACTCGCCAATTTCGCCTAAAGTCAGAATGACGGCCAGATGCTTAGCTTTATCATTGGGCGGGACCTTGAGCGCCAACAATTTATCTTGAGCGGAGCGAGCCAAAACCGCCAAGTCATCACTGACCGCCACTTGATTCAAAAACTCACCGGTAATAGCGCTAAAATTATCGGCATAATCGGCGTCTAATTTAATCAGGTCAACCGGCTGGCTGGGTTGATCCAAATTAGCCGTTACCTGTTTGATCTGGCCGGGTGGAAGTCCGATACTGTTAACGGCCCCATAAAATTTATAAACCAAGAACGCCGAACCGCATAAAACAACCAACCCAATCAAAAAACCGATCAGTATTTGCTGATTTAATTCCAACTTCAAACTGTTTTTGATCATATAACTGAATTTTAATTAGATGGCGCTGAATAAGGCTAAACCGATAAAGATAACGGCGAAGATAACAAACATCGTAGCGACCGTAGAAATAAACGCGGTTAGGGATTCCTTGTAGCGTTTATCTAAAAAATAACGCACCGGCCAAATAAAAACGATTACGCCGGACACGGCGACTGACAAAACCAATAAGGCAAGAAAAGCCACAATACCAAAAACCGCTGTCCAGGGCCGGGGCGTGGCAAAAAATGTCTGCGTGCCGACTATGAATATCGCCACTAAAGCGATGTAGCACACTTCCATAATGCCAGCCACCAAGCCTTGGCCGGCCGGAGTGGAAAAACGATCGCGCTTGAAAGGATTGAGTTTGAGCATATGATTAAAAATTAATTATTGATTATTGGCCGATGGTTTTGATTCTGCTACAAAGAAAAATTATCCTTAAGATTTATTTCTATCCAATCAACCAAGGCGTCATCCCATTTATAGGCCTTAATCAGGTGGGTGAAATCGGTTTCCGAATAAACATATTCTACTTCATGATGGCTGCCGATACGCCGGCTGCCGTGAGTCTGCTTGTCCAATATTACCGGCCGGGTGATAAAATCTATCTTCATCCTGCCCAAAGGACCGGTAAAACACAGCGTTTCTTTTTCACCGACCTCCGGTTCAGGCAATTCCTCCGCGGTTATTTGAACGTCGGGAAAATTATCCTGAATCATGCCTTTGATTTGCTGCCATTTTTGCGGGGTCATATAATTATATCTTACCATTTTTTAGGCTGTATTCGCAACCGCAATATTTCTGACGATAAAATCCTTGATCTTTGGCGAATGAGAGGGCGGCGGCATAACCGGGATTAGCTTTAAAATCAAGATCTAAATATTCCAAGCCGTATTTGCGGGCCAATGCTTTACCCAGCTGGCGAATGATTTTGTCATCTTTATGCGGCGAGATGCTAAGCGAGGTAACAAAGCAATTGAATCCATGGTCAGCCGCATAATCGGCGGCGTTATTAAGACGCAAGTTATAACAGATTCGGCAACGTTTGCCCCGTTCCGGTTCCCGCTCCAAACTCCGAATTGATCTTAGCCAGCGATCATGATCCCGATCAACTGAAATGAAGTCAACGCCTTGGCCGGTAAAATATTTCCCGGCTTCTTCGGCGCGTTTATGGAATTCCTCTTCCGGCCAAATATTGGGGTTATCAAAATAAACAGTGAGATCGTATTTTTCGATCAATTGTTGCGACAAAAGGCCGCTGCAAGGCGCGCAGCAGACATGAAATAATAGTTTTTCCTTGATCATTTAGGCCAGCTTAAAAACTTCATCGCCCTCTTTTACCGGCTGATCAACCTTAAAGCCGACGGCTTGGCCGACATTAGCCATAGACACTTCTGCGCGATCAATCTGCAAAGAATTAACGGCCTGCTCAAACTCTCTGTCTCCCCCCTTGACTTTAATGGTATCGCCAACGGCCAGTTGACCGTCACTCAGTTCAATCACGCCGACCCCGATCTTGCCGAAGTAGTGAGTGATTTTACCGATTTTTTCTTCCATATGTTTAATTTTTTAATGTTTTGATCAAATTATCAGCTTCCGCCAGAATTTCTTTCGGCTGTTTAAAACGCACTAATTTCTGGGCGGTCGTCAGATCAAACCAACCATAACCGTTATGTTCGTGGGAAATTTTCGGTTCGGTGCCGGGCGGAACTTCAGCCAAATAAATCACAAAATCCTTTTTAATCAGGTCGTTTCCCCCATGATGCGTTTCCCGAAACATAAACTCCGTCTGTTCTCTAAAACCGTCAATTACTTTAATATCTTTTAAGCCGGCTTCTTCGTACAGTTCGCGCAAACCGGTTTCTAACTCGCTCTCTCCTTCCTCCATTTTGCCTTTAGGAAAATTCCAATAACTGCCCCGGTGATACAATACCAAATATTGCAAGCCTTCTTTAGGATGGCGGCGAAAAATAATAAAACCGACTGATTTTTGTCTGATCATATTGGTAATTATTTCAGATATTTCTTTCCTTTTAATTTTTCCGGCAGATATTCCTGCTCTTCTTGATAAGCAAAATCAGGCGAATACTTGTAATCTTTGCCATAACCCAACTCCCTCATCAGTTTAGTCGGGGCATTGCGCAAATGGATCGGTACTGGCTCATCAGCCGTCTCCTTAACATCAAGCTGGACTTTAAGGTAAGCCTCGTAAAGGTCGTTTGATTTTTTACATTTAGCCAGATAAACAGCCACTTGAGCCAGAATCACATTACATTCAGGCATACCTAAATAATGGCAGGCCGTATAGCCGGCGACGGCTTGTTCTAATGCCCGTGAATTGGCCAGGCCGACATCTTCGCTGGCAAACCGTATCAAACGCCGGGCGATATACAAAGGATCTTCTCCCGCCTCCAGCATCCGGGCCAGCCAATACAGCGCGGCATCGGCATCCGAACCGCGCAAGGATTTATGCAAGGCGGAAATAATATTATAATGCTGCTCGCCGGACTTATCGTATAAATGGGCATTACGCTGTAAAGAATCCTTGATTTTATTTTTATCCAACTTAATTATACCAGATTTACCGGGTTTGGTCGCTGTTACTGCTAATTCCAAAACATTCAAAGCGGTACGAGCATCGCCATTAGCTAATAAGGATAAGTATTCTAAAACTTCATCGCCGTAAGCTATCTTATAATTTCCCAATCCCCGGTCCTTATCCGCCAAAGCTTTGAGGATTATCGCTTTAATATCAGCTGGCGCCAATTGTTCCAAAATAAAAACTCGCGAACGCGATAATAAAGCTGAATTAATCTCAAAAGACGGATTTTCCGTAGTGGCGCCGATCAAAATAACGATGCCGCTTTCCACATGCGGCAATAAAGCATCCTGCTGGGATTTATTCCAACGATGAATTTCGTCAATAAACAAAATAGTCCGCTGCCCGGAAAATTTCAACCGTTCTTGCGCTTCTCCGATTATTTTTTTTAATTCTTTGACGCCGCAACTGACAGCGGAAAAGGAGACGAAAAACGAACCGCTCATGCCAGCGACGATCTTCGCTAAAGTAGTTTTGCCTGTGCCTGGCGGACCCCAAAAAACCAAAGAGGGCAGTTGGTCGCTTTCCATCAGCCGGCGAAGCAGTTTACCCTTGCCCACCAAATCATTCTGACCCACAAATTCCTCCAAATTACGCGGGCGGAGGCGATCGGCTAAAGGCGCATTAGCGCTGAGTTTTGAATCAAATAAATCCATAGCCATATCTTAGCTGACTTTCCAAACGATTACAAACCCCTGATCATTTAATGAGCAATTTTGTGTTCAATGACGCAACTCAGCCTTGGCGCCGGAAAAATTAACAAAAAAAAGGGGCGATCCCTTTGTTGCAGATCTTTCATTAATCGATTAAGCCGGACTTAATTCCTTAGTGCCCACTTTTTTCTTCATGCCTTTAAGGGGTAAAGAAATATAAAAAGTTGAACCCTTATTTTCTTTGGATGTAAACCATACTTTGCCGCCCGCTTTTTCCACTATAGACTTGACCATATACAACCCCAAACCGGTGCCATCGGTTTCTTTATTCCTGACATTATCCGCCCGAAAAAGCTTGGTGAAAATTTTGACTTTAGCGTTCTCCGGTATGCCATAGCCATTATCAGCAATACTAATCAAGATATTTTCTCCTTGCTTGGATAAAATAACGCTCACCTTGCCCTTGGCCGGCGTATATTTGATTGCATTAGTCAGTAAATTTTGGATCAAAATCCTAACTAAATTGGGATCGGCCTTGACTAAGGGCAGATCTTTGCTGTAATGTTCTGCCAGTTTAATTTTCTTTTTGACGATTTGAGGCTTCAGCTCTCCAATAATGCTGCGGGAAATCTTTTTGAAATCAATCAGTTTCGGTTCAATAGCAAAAGTTCCAAGATCAATCCGTGAAACATTGAGGAAGGCGTTAACCAACGCCACCATTCGCTTATTACTGTTGCGCACCTCGGTTAAGTAACTCTTCTGATCCTTATTAAGCTTGCCGGCAGCGCCTTTCAATAAGATTTCCGTGTACCAATTGACTGCCGCTAAGGGTGTACGCAACTGATGTGATGCCAAAGAAACGAACTCAGTCTTCGCCTGATCTATTTGTTTTTCCTTAGTAATATCAATCTGAACGGCGGAAGCGCCTATAATCCGCCCTTGAGAATCTTTGACTGGTGAAACAGACAATGAAATATCCACTAAACTTCCATCTTTCCTCTTCCTGACGGTCTGAAAATGCTCAATTTCTTTGCCTTCAGAGATTTTCTTCAAAAAATCATCAATTTCTTGATAGCGATCGGGGGGCGCCGTTATCCTGATGTTTTTTCCAATCGCTTCTTTAGCCGTATAGCCATACAGATTTTCCGCTCCCTTATTCCAACTAGTGATCGTACCAGCCAGGGTTTTACCGATAATCGGCTGTTCAGCGCCACGAACAATCGCCGCTAAATCTTCAGCTCTGTTCTTTTCTTCTTCTACGTCTTCTAAAATATTCAAAATCGCTTTCTGCTGTTTGGCCATGACTTCGGCGCGGCGGGAAATTTCTTTGGTTTGTTGTTTGACTTTTTTTTCTGTTTCTTGCTTGCTATTATTGACGGCTGATAACATTTGATTGAAAGCCTCGGTCATCGTCTGTAATTCATCGTAATGTTTCAATGGCTGCAAATAAGCCCCCCAATCGCCCCGGCTGATCTTCAGCGCCGCCTCATTTAATTTTTTGATAGGGCGCAATAGATTGCGTATAAACAAAACAGAAATAAAAATAGCGGAACCGGCGGCCAAAACAACAAATAAAACCAACAATAAGGAGATATTCAAAGCTGGTCTGATATAGCGCGATGCATCCGCCTCAAAAATCATATAAAAATCAAATTTTCCTACTTTTATCACCCCCAAAAGCTCTCTCCGACCTTCCTGCCGATCATTAAAGTCAAATAACTTATAACCGGTAATGCCGGCTATGTCGGATTGCAAAAAATCATAAAACAACGGCTTAATAGCCTGATCTTGATAACACAGACAGTCGCTAATATTCTTTTGCTGTTCCGCGCTTAATACCCCCAAGCTTTTCAACTTCCTATCCTGGACCGAGGAGGCGATGATTACGCCGTTATCATCAACAATCATTAATTTATAACTGGCATCAAAATTAAACCAATTCAGATCATTGACGACAGCATCGGAATTTATTTTTATAACCACCGCACCCAATATCTGACCTTGATTATCCTTAACCGGCACCGCATAATAAAAACCCAACTCATGCGTGGTGACACCAAAATTGGCTACCATTTTCGCTTGGCCGTCAATGGCATTATGGAAATAATTACGGAAACGGTAATCATTGCCGAGTAAAGAAGGATCGGTGGAAACAATGGCGACGCCATTCTTATCCAACAGATAAATAATGGAATATTCACCGCCGATATTGGCATCATTCAATCTTTCTACGACAGCCGGATCTTGGATGGCCGGCTGTTCACTGCTAAGAACATTAATTATCGCCGTGCTTTTGGATAAATAGTCAGCAGCAGCAATACTGTCGTCAAACAGCTGCTCAACCTGATGGCTGGAACTTTGAAGAGTGGCTGATAGGATATTTTTATTCTCATCGTAAAAAGAATTTTCTGCCAGCCAAAAAACACTCAGAGCGGCTAAAAAGCCAAAAATAATAATTACTAAAGCGATACTAAGAGTGGCCCTGCTAATCAGACTCCGATAAGGAATTTTTTTATTTGTTATCGCCATACCGCCTCAATGTCATTTAATTAATCAGCTGACTTAACTGTCCGGCAACAGACATATGCTCTATCTCCTGATCGCGAATAAGCAGTACGGCATCACGTTCAAAAGGATCAGCTAAGCTTTCCAAGAATTCATCATAGAGATTCAAAGCTTGCTTTTCCAGGGCATACAATTCAACAAAACTTTCAGCTAGCTCGGCTTTGCTTTTTTTTGTTTTCATATTTGATTAATTCTTTAAATTTTTTCTCATGTTCCCGGCTCTCCTCAAGCAGCTGTTCAAGAAGTTTTTTTATCTTTCTGACCTCAACGGCGCTTAAATCGTAACTGCTTATCTTTGCCAAATAATCAGTAGTTAAGCTCTGCACCAGATCATCTTCCAGTTCTACGGCCTCCTGAAATTTTTGCGACCAGCTTTTTTCTGTCGCTGCTGGTTGCTCAACCGAACCCTTCCTAAGTTGTTCTTTAAGCTTGATTATCCGCAGTTCCCGTCCGACCATAAGCTCATTCAAACGTTCCAAGTCCCTCATTTTCTCCTTCAAACTATTCTCCGCCAGCCGCCGCTTAGTGATATCCAATGTAAAACCGATAACGCCCACGATGTCGCCGGCGGCATCGCGATAAGGGATTTTATCGGTTTGGACCCAGAGAGTTTTATTAGGCAAAACCAAAGTTTCAATAATATTCCTCTTGGCCTTGCCCATTCTAATTACTTCCTTGTCATCATCCCAATAGGCTTGAGCCTGGTCTTTGCTGAAAAGATCAAACATGGATTTGCCCTGAAGCTGTTTCTTAGACATCCCCATTACATCGCTGAAGGCCCGGTTAACGCGGATAAAGCGATTATTTATATCTTTATAAAATATCCAAGCCGGCACGGAATCAAGAATTACTTCTATCTCCTGCTGCTGCCTGTGCAGAGCGTCTTCTATTTTCTTGCGCTCGGTAATATCACTGATTATACCCACCAAATAAAAATTTTTATTGCCGCTCTTAAAGACGTTCTTTTTAGTTATGATATTATGCGTGACACCCCTGGCATCAGTGAATAATTCTTCATTGATATTCTCTTTGCCATTTTTAAACACCATTTCATCTTTACTCCAAAAAACCTTGGCCTCTTTATCCGAAAAAAAATCATAATCGGTTTTACCGATAAGCTTCTGCCGAGGGTACCCCATAAAAAGACAGTAAGCATCGTTAAGCAGAATCCAACGATGCTTGCGGTCTTTGACAAAAATCGGATCAGAAACCTTATTAATGATATCCAAAAGCACTTGCTCATCTTTGATAGAAAAATCAGAAGGCTTTGAAATTGGCGTTAGCATAAGGAGGGGGTTACTTAATGCCCAATTTTTGCTGGACTTTAACGGCTACATCGGCGACATTCCAATCCACCTTGACCAAGTATTCAAAAGTTCCCAAGGCCACGGCTTGAGCGACCTTAGCTGAGTCGCTTAAATTACTCAAAATTACCACTTCGGCTTTCTTGCCCCACCGATCCTTACGTAACTTGGCTAACATTTCCAAACCGTCCATCTTGGGCATTACCAAATCTAATAGAATTAAATCAGGTTTCTCTTTCTTGGCTAACCGTAAGCCCTCAACACCGTCTTTGGCAAGTAATACCTTAACCTGCCCGGCGTCAAATTGCGATGACAACGCCTTAAGCACGATTGGTTCATCATCAATGATTAACAATTTTTTCATATTGTATTTTAAATTTATAACCGTTTAACAATGATTATTTAACGGGCAGGGTAAAATAGAAAGTTGTGCCCTTATTCTCTTTGGAATCAAACCAAATCCTGCCGCCATGCGCTTCAACTATGCCTCGGGCGATATACAGCCCCAAACCTGTGCCTTCCGGCGCCACCCCCCTGATGTTATCCGCCCTGAAAAATCTCTCAAAAATACGATGTTGCTGATACTGCGGTATGCCATAACCCTGATCGGTAACGGCTATGGACCAATAGTCCCCTTGGCGCTGGCAATCAAAAGTTATTTTAGCTTTATCGGGAGAATACTTAATGGCATTGCTAATCAAATTATTCAGCATTTGGACGATTTTATCAAAATCAAAAACACAAATAATTTTCCCGTTTAAACCGCAACCAAAAATCATGCTGATTTTCTTTTTATTGGCGGTTAACGTCTGATCTTCTATGGCGCGGCTAAGGGCTAAACGCAAATCGGCTGGTTTTTTGTTTAAGGTGAATTTTCTTCCCGTCTCAAGATGGGAAACGTCTAACAAATCATTAACCAACTTAATCATTCGTTCATTGCTATGATAAATCTGCTCAACAAAATCACGTTGCTCCTGATTCAACTTGCCAATCTTCTCCTTTAACAGCAATTCGCCAAACCATTTAATGCCGGTTAAAGGCGTCCGCAACTGATGTGAAGACATGGACACGAATTCTGATTTTAAACGATCAATTTCCTTGGCCTTGCTGATATCGCGCAAAATAGCCATGTCGGCCGGTTGACCATTTAAAACAACAACTGAACTATTGGTTTCTACCGGTATGGCTTTGCCGTGCTTATCAATAACGGCGAATTCATAACGAGTATCCACCCTCTCCCCCTGCATGCGACGCTTGTAATTGGAAGCGACCAGGCTCTTATATTGCGGAGCGATAAAATCAACCATGGGTTTGCCGATGACGTCTTGAGGAACCATGCCGGTAATCTTCTCTATGGCCGGATTGGCATATTTAACTATACCCCCCTGAATCAGTATAACGGCATCATTACTGCGTTCCACCAGGATACTGTATCTTTCCTCCGATTGCTTGATTTCCCGTTCCCAGATCTTATGCTGAGTAATATCTTCAACAACTGTCAAAAAATATAGCGGCTTATCACTATTGTTTTTAATTAAAGTAGCGTTAACTCGGCCATAAACAATTTTTTTGTCTTTCCTGATATAACGTTTGTCCACGCTATAAACAGAAATCTTACCTTTAAGCAACAATTTGACTTTTTCTATATCCCTTTTGACTTCATCGGGATGCGTAATATCGGCAAAGGTCAGCTTCTCAAGTTGGTCCTCGGAGTAACCCCAAAATTTAACAGCAGCCGGATTAGCACTAATGAATTTATTATCCAAGCCGACCAAGACAATGGGTATCGGGCTGTTTTCATAAATCGCTCGCAGGCGATCTTCGCTGTTAACCAGCTTTGTTTCTGTTTGGTGACGCGCAGTAATATCGCGGATGTTGCACTGAACGACTTTGGTGCGGCCAATATTATAGACATTACTGACAAATTCCACGCTGATCGGCTTGCCGGACTTGGTTCTTAAAGGCAAATTATCATAATGGACATACTTCTTTTTCTTTAAAATTTCAAAAGATTTCTTGGAAGCCATTATGTCCTTAAATAACCCGATTTCCCACAATTTCTTCTGTAAAAATTCGTCTCTTCCATAGCCCAGCATCTCAATTAAATACGGATTAACCTCTTCAATTTCTCCGGTCTCAACATTAAGAATCAAAATGCCGTCCTTGGCCGCTTCAAACAACCGACGATATTTCTGCTCTGACTTAACTAAACTTTTTTGGATTTTTGTATCCTTAGTGACATCAGTGAAGCGCCAAACCCGGCCTACGATCTTACCGTCAATTTTTTGCGGTAAAGACAAACGATCAAAAACCCGGCCATCCTTAAAATAAACAGTATCGGAACTTTTATTTGCCGGATGTTTATAAAGGTAGTTTACTTTGGTTAAAAATTCTTTGGCATCGGTAAGCTGGCTCACGACATAAGACAACAGCTTCTTGTCATTCTTCGTCTTCGCTAATTTCTGGGGTATTTTCCATAACTCCAAAAATTTTTCATTATAAAATGACACTCTGCCCCGGCGATCAATCACCAGGATGCCATCCGATGAAGTATTTGTGATTGAATCCAACAGGGAAACATAATTTTTTACGGTTATTTCATTTTTTTTAGTTTCGGTAATATCGCGGGAAAAACCCATGACATTGCTTATTCGGCCTGACTGATCCCTGACCGGCGTTAATTGCGTACTCAGCCAAACATCACCATGGGCAAAATGAGAAAGATCTTCCCGATAAGAGTGTTGACCGCTACGGAATACCTTATTAAGGTTAGCTTTTTGCCGTTTGGCCACGGCGGGCGGAAACAAATCCTTAACGCTTTTACCGACAATGTGAATCGGCTGGGCATTAAACTGTTTGGCTCCGAATTCATTAACATAAGTTATCCGACCGCCCCTATCAACCAAGTAAATACTGTCATGAGCCATCTCAGCTAAGGTTTTATAAAGCACTTCGCTTTCTTTTTTTTCGGTAATATCGCGAAAAAAAGCGATTAAGCAATCGCGAGAATTAATCTTTATTCTGCCAAAGCCGGCAGAGACGAATTTAATTTTTCCCTTCTTGGTTATTATCTGCAAGTCCGCGCTTTTATCAAAACCCTTGCCTTTAGCCAATTGCGTAAAAACTTTTAGCGTTTTTTTAATGCTGTTTGCCGGATGCAAATGCCTGATGGACAACTTAAGCAATTCTTTTTTGGCATAACCGAATAAACGGCAGGCGGCCGGATTAGCATCAATGATCTTGGTTGACAAGTCAGCAATCACAATGGCATCAGCCGTGTTATTAAACAACATCCGATAATTATATTCGCCACCGGCCATCAGTTCGTCCGGGGTGGGGCAGGATTGTTTTTGATTAAAAATCAGCCAATTCATTATAATATCTAAATATTTATATTTCAAACATTAGCTGACTGCCTTTTTCTGACCCGATACAGCCAGAAAATGACAGCGACTAAGACAATTAAGGTTATAACTGTCGTCTGCCAGTTTAGATAACGATAAATCATTACCCAAAAGTTGCGCTTGACCGTAAAGGTGCTGACCGGACTGGGACGGCTCTTGACCTGCGCCGTTGAATCCAGGGTAACGGCAAAAACAGTATGCTGGCCCGGGGCCAGTTCTGTTATATCTTGCGAGTGATCAATACGCCAATTGCCCTGACTGTCAGCGCGCGTACGATAAATCAAAGCCTGATCGCTATGAATATAAATGATAACATCCCGATTGGGCAAAGAGACGCCGGAGAAACTCAGAGTATCGCCCGTAACCACGGTCTGCACGTTGGTAACTTGCGGTACCGGGATGCCGGCCAATTCTACGGCTTGAGCGTTCAACTCCACCAACTCTGCCGTTGGAGTCGGTCCAGTGGGGATGGCGGCAGCGGTTATTGCCGGCACAGCCGGCGTCGGCAGAACCACGACCTTATTAACAGCCACACTGGCTGAATCGCTGGTGTTGCCGGCCTGATCGCGACTGACAGCGCCAATAATATGTTGGCCGTCAACCAGCGCCGAGGCGCTGGGCAATCGGAAACTCCAAGCGCCGGACGAATCGGCGGTTACGGTAAAGCTGCTGCGGTTGTCTAAAGTGATAATCACCTCAACGAGCGGTTCAGCTACGCCGGTGATTATTGGTGTCGCTTCAATTATGGCTGAATTATTAGCCGGATTTAAAATTATCGGAACCGCCGGCGCCACACTGGTAATTATCAGAACAACCGGATCAGAAACCTGGCTGATATTCCCCGTTCCGTCAGTCGCCCTGACCGTTAAGGAATGGTTGCCCGGTAAAAAATTAAAAACCTGATTGAATCGGCCGCCATTGTCGGTAGCATTGCTTAATTGAGCGAACAAAACTCCGTTGTCAAACAAGTCAATACGCGATCCCGGTTCAGCCAAACCGCCGATAATAGTTATTGTGTTGTTGGTCGGCGAGTCCAGCGGATTCAAAAGCGGCTTAACCGGCGCAGTCGTATCCGGCACCAAAATGGCACCACCGCCGACCACTGGCGGGATGACGGGCGGAACAACCGGAGGAGTTACCGGAGCAAAGACGTTAAGCTGGGTAACCGTCGCTTCATTGCCGTAATCGTCTATGGCCCAAATCTTAACATAATAATTGTCAGTGATATTCAAACCGGTGATGACCGTGGAGATGGCTAAGGGATTGGACAAGTTAGCATCGTTAACCACGCTCCATTTGCTGGCCGCGCCCGTGCGATTTATGACATCGCTTTCCGTTGCGTCATGCCATAACTCGTAGTGATTGAAATTAGCATCGGTTGTCGCTTGCCAATTCACGGTAACAGTCGTGGCGGTTTCCGAAAACTTGCTCAAAGAAGAAAGCCCCAAAGGCGCTCCCGTATCAACGGAAAAGTTAGCTGATTCATAATACGCGCTGGCATTGCCAAAACTGTCAGTGCCGCTAAAACGCACTCGCATATTGGAATTTTCTTGATTGATGAAATCCGCGCCGGCGTTCCAAATAATTGCTTTATTATTGCCCGCCGTTACCGTCCCCAAATCACCGGTCGCAGCAACCTTAGTAACCGTCCAAGTCAAACCGCCGTCAGAAGAAATATCCCAAGCAACATCAGCAGTCTCGCCCAAATCATAGCTTATCGCAACATTGTCCGTGCCAATGGTTTGGCCGGCTGAGATGCCGGAGATAATCGGGGCCTTAGTATCCAAAGCAAAATTGCCGGAAGAGTCATAAGCGCCTTGATTGCCGAAATAATCTTTAGCGCGGACGCGAACTCTCACCGTCGACAGATCTTGACCGGTAAAATCCGTACCGGCGGCCCAAGTGAAGGTCTTAGTCCCGATAGTCTGGCCGGGACCGATTTGGCCGCTTCTGGTTGTCGTGGGCACCGTCCAAGTAATGCCGCCATCATCGGAAATGCTGAATTCAATCAGATTGCCGGCCGGCGTAATATCCGTTAAGTTATAATTTATAACCACATCGGTCGTGCCGGCCGATTGGCTGGCAGTAACGTCACTGACTGCCGGGCCTTTAGTGTCAATGGTAAAATTATCAGAAATAACGATTGAACCGACGTTGCCATAACGATCCGTGCCTTGGAGTTTTATTTTAACGGCAGAATTTTCTTGATTAGGCAGGTCAACTTGCGGATTCCAACTGATACTCTTGCCGGCGCCGGCCGTAACGTTACTGCCGATATCGCCAGTTGCCGTAGTAAGAGCGACGGTATAAGTTAAACCGCCGTCAGCGGAAATTAATAAGCTAACGGTGTTGCTGGCACCGGAATTATCAGATAAATCATAAGTGATTGCGGCCAAGCCCGTACCCGGAGCCTGCGTTAAATCAATATTGGAAACAACCGGTCCCAGGGTATCCGCATAAAAAGCCGAGGAAGCCGCCAAATTACTGTCAGCCAAAGCATCCGAGGACTTCAAGCGCGCATAGACCGTGGAATTCTCCTGATTGGGCAAATCAATCGCTATGTCCCAGGCAAAAACGTAAGCCGTACCGGCGGAAGCGAAAATTAGACTGGAAGTGCCGTTTGAACCCACCCCTAATTTTTCGGTCATAGCCTGCCAGTTGACATTATCAATAGAATACTCAAAAACAGTTAAGTCATTAGTGTCATTTTGCGCGTCCGCGCCCGTATAATTGATTAATACGTAACCGCCGCTGGCCTGCTGAGCTGCGCTTGAGATATTAATTGAGGGGGCGGTATTAGCAATACCGGCCACTGTGGAAAAATCGGATTCGGAAGAGACTGAATGCGCGGCATCACTCGGATTGCGGGATTTGATTTTAAAGCTATAGTTAGCCACCGGCGAACTCAAGCCATTAATGGTTACTTGACCGCTGTTACCGCTGGTTTGGCCCCATTGGCCGATGCCGGTGCCCAGTGTCTGCCAAACCGCACTGGCGCCTAAGGTACCATTGCTTTGCACGTATTGATCGGTGAAAACTTCATAAATGGCGTACGGCACATCACTGGCCTCGCCAAAAGCCGGATTGATCGTTACATCTACCGCAGTGTTCTGCGGATTATTAACTGTGGGCGCTGAGGGCGTATATGGCTTGACATATTTATAACTCGCCGTAGGAGAGGTGTTCTCATTTATCCTGGCGTGGCCGTAATTATCGGTTTCTATAATTTTAACCTTGGCAATATAGTCATGGCCGGTGAGCGTACCGCCAGCCGGTACGGCTTGGTTAGCCGGAGTCGCAGTATTACTTTCTCCCGTGGTGGTGGCCGAATAGGCGTTGCCGCTAAAAGCGACAAAAAACTCATTGGTAATCGGATTAGCCTCGGTAAACGACCCGCTGACAATCGCATCAGTGTCGCCGGCTTGCGGCTGAGCCGCCAAATCGGCAGTCGCCAAGATCGCCGGAGCCAGGGTGTCCACGCTAAAGACGCCGGCTAAAACGGCATACGCGCTGCTATTGCCATAGGTATTGGTGCCGCGAATGCGGACTTTCATATTGCTGTTTTGCTGGCTATTGAAATCCACTCCCGGATTCCAAGAAACCGTCTTACCAAGTCCCGGTGCGACCCCATAACCGACAGCGCCAGTTAAGGTGGTGGTAACCACACTCCAAGTGACGCCGCCGTCATCGGAAATATCGACACTAATAACCACATTATCGCTATCAAATAAATTGTAAGTTATAGTGACATTATCGGAACCGACAACCTGCGCCGCCGTTAGGCCATTAATCACTGGGGCTTGAGTGTTAACGGCAAACAGGTTGGAAGTGACATTGCCGGTCGCATTGGCGTAAGCGTCAACGGCTCGCAAGCGAACCTGCATATTATTAACCTGCTGATTGGGAAAATTCGCTCCAGCATCCCAAGTGATGATCTTACCGTTGCCGGTTGTTATGCCCGAGCCAATGGCGCCGCTAACGCTTGAAGAAGCGACATCCCAGGTACTGCCTCCGTCCGAGGATATATCCATAGCCACAACAGAACTGTTAGCATCGCTAAAATCGTAACTTATGGACACTAAACTGCTACTGACGACCTGAGCCGCGGCAACATTGGCAAAAACCGGGGCCTTGGTATCAACGGAAAAATCAGCAGATGAAACAAGCGTTCCGATATTGCCAAAATTATCCCTGGCTCCCGCTCGCACTCTGACCGTACCCGATTCTTGGCCGGAGTAATCAACACCGGGATTCCAGTTGATAGCCTTGCCGCTGCCCGGCACGACATTATCTCGAACATCGCCGGAAGCCGTGGAAGTCGCGACAGTCCAAGTTGATCCGCTGTCCGAAGAAACATCAAATTCCACATAAGAATCGGATAAATCGGTCAAATTATAACTTACGGATACATTATTTGAATCGGCATCTTGGCTGGCGGTGACCGAGGCCGTTACGGGGTTTTTGGTGTCAATAATAAACGCCGCGGAAGCCGTTATGCCGCCACTGCTGGTGCCGTCGTTAGCCTGCAATCTGACAAAAACCGTCTCATCTTCGGTGTTAGGCAAATCCGCGCCCGCGTCCCACATAAAATCATGCGCGGTTCCGGAAGAAACAAAAGTTAAATCGGTTTTTCCGTCCGAACCCACCCCCGTTTTCTCGGTCATAGCATGCCAAACGGCATTGTCAGTGGAATATTGATAAATGACCAGGGTAGTGGTTTCGCTTTCCAAATCCGAACCGGTATAATTGATAATCGCATACTTGGTGCCGTCGGCAGTCTGAGCAACCGAATCAATGGCAATGGTCGGCGACTGGTTGACTGAAGAGGCGCTGCTGGACAAAGCGCTATCACTGGAAGCGGCATGGGCTCCATCACTGCTATTGCGCGATTTAACCTGGAATTGATAATGGTAGGAATCGAGGATTAAACCGCTGATATTAACTTTGCCGGCTACGCCTGAATAAAATCCCCACTGAAAAAAAGCCGGTACCGCTCACCTGCCAAACAGGACTGGCGCCTAAAGTTCCGTCGCTCTGCACATATTTATTCTGGGAACCTTCATAAATCGCGTATTCCAAACCATCGGTTTCTGCCGGATTTTTATTGATTAAAACATCCACCGTGCCAACGCCGGGATTGTTAACGGTCGGCGCCGACGGCGTGTACGGCTTAACATACTTATAGGCTGAATTAGGCGAGCCATTCTCATTGGTTATAGTCTGGCCGTAATCATCCGTATGAGTGATTTTGACTTGGGAAATATAATCATTACCGTCCAAAGTGACGCCGACAACCGTAGCCTGATCGGCCGGCGAAGCGGTATTGACGCTTCCGGCAGTGGCGGAACCGTAAGAACCGCCGTCAATCGCTACATAAAAATCATTGGTATTGGGGTTGGCCTCGGTAAAAGAACCGCCGATCAATGTTGTTGTTGCTCCGGCCAAAGGCTGGGCTGACAAATTAGCTATGACGCTAACGGCCGGCGGCAGAGTATCAAGAGAAAAATCGGCTGAAGGCACATTGGCCGATTGATTGGCAAAAATATCCAAAGCCCTGACCCGCGCTTGCATCGTACTTAAATTTTGATCGGGAAAATCAACGGCCGCATTCCAGGTGACGGTTTTGCCCGTTCCCGGGGTTATGTTGGCGCCGATCTCACCACTTAGGGTTGAGGTGGCCACTAACCAAGTTGACCCGCTATTGTTAGAAATATCCAATATTACCAAAGAATTGTTCTGATCGGCTAAATCATAAGTAATTGTTACGCTTGTTCCGCCCAAAGGTTGCGTGGCTGAAACATTGGTTAGGCGCGGGGACTTAGTGTCCAAAGAAAAATCAGAAGAGGCTAAAGCGCTATTATTGCTAAAACTGTCGGTCGCGGTCAAACGGAATTGCATGTTAGTCTTTTCCTGATCATTATAATCGGCGCCAGCGTCCCAAGTGATGGTTTTGCCGGATCCGGGTATGACTGCTACGCCCAAATCGCCAGTTGCCGAAGAGGTGGCCACAGTCCAAGTTGATCCCCCGTCGGCGGAAACAGCCAATAATAGATTAGCATTGCCGGCGTCTTCGGAAACATCATAATGAAAAGTAAAAGTATTGGCATTGCCGTCTTGGCCGGCGGAAAGATTAGACAATACCGGCGCATGCGTATCAACGGTAAAGATTGCGGAACCGCTATAAGATCCCTGATTGCCAAAGCTGTCCCGAGCTCTAACCCGCACCAGGACATTGGTATTATATTGATTGTCATAATCAGCTCCGGCATTCCAAGCAACGCTTTTGCCAACGCCCGGCGTTACCCCTGAACCGACGGCGCCGGTTAAGCTTGAGGTGGCGACAGTCCAGGTTGACCCGCCATCGCCGGAAATATCTATCTGAATCAAAGAGCTGTTAGCGTCGGTTAAATTATAAGTTATGGCCACGGTTCTGGCGCCGGCGTTTTGGCTGGCGGTTACATCCGAGACAACCGGAGCCTTGTTATCCAAAGAAAAATTCGCCGAAGCGACTAAACTGCCGTCAGTCAAGGTGTCGTTTCCTCTTAAACGAATCTTGGCTGTGGTTGTTTCCAAGCTCGGTAAATCCGCGCCCGAATCCCAAACAAAACTATAAGCGCTGCCGGTCGGCAAAAATATCAGATTAGCCGTGCCATTACTGCCTGCGCCGGACTTCTCTGTCATGGCCTGCCAACTGGAGCCGTCAACGGAATACTCGTAAGCGGATAAATAAGTAACATCGCCCTGGCCATCCGTACCCGTATAAGCAATGGGGCTGTACTGCGAGCCGTCTGTTGTTTGGGCATAACTGTCTAAAACAATGCCGGGGGCGGTATTGGTGATTTGCGCCGTAGCGGAAAAAGCCGAGTCCGAAGACGCCGCATGGCCGGCATCACTGGGGTTGCGCGACTTAACCTTAAAAATATAATTAGCCACCGGCGAAGATAAGCCGGTTATTCTGACCGTACCGGCCGAACCGGTATTATTGCCCCATTGGCCGGAACCGGTGCCGATAATCTGCCAAACCGGGCTGACGCCTAAAGTGCCGTCGCTCTGCACATATTTGGAAGTCGTGGTTTCAAATAGAGCGTATTGCACATCACCGGCTTCGCCGGCGTGCGAATTAATTGTCAAATCCAAACGCGTGGTAACGGGATTGCTCAAGGTCGGGGCTGACGGCGTATAAGGCTTAACATACTTATAAATGGAATTCGGAGTTAAATTTTCATTAACTCCCAGGTTGAAGTAATCATCGGTATGAACAATCTTAACCTGAGAAATATAATCATTGCCGTCCAAAGTGGCGCCGACAGCCGTGGCAAGATTAGACGGAGTAGCCGTATCACTGTCGCCGGCCGTAGATGAGCTGTAACCGCCTCCGTCAATCGCCACATAAAAATGATTGGCATCGGGATTAACCTCGGTAAACGATCCGCCGATTAAAACCGCAGTGTCGCCGGCGTTGGGTTGAGCTTGCAAATCAGCCGCGGTTAATGTCGCTGCCGGCAAAGTATCCAAAGAAAAATTAGCCGAGGCGGAATAAACGCCCTGGTTCTGCCACTTGTCCTTGGCCCGGATGCGCACTCGCATATTGCTTTTCTGTTGGTTGGGATAATCCGCGCCGGCAGTCCAATAAATTGTCTTGCCATTGCCGGCCGTTACTCCCGCGCCGACAGCGCCGCTAACGCCGGTTGCCGGTACCGTCCAAGTATCTCCGTCATCGCCCGATATTTGCATCTCTACCAAAATATTATCGGCGGTATCATCAAATAAATCATAAGTGACGGCCACTGTCGTTGTGCCCAAGGGTTGAGTGGCTAAAACATTGGAAACGGTGGAAGAAACATAATCAACGGTGAAAACGGAGGAAGTGGCATAAATGCCATTGCCGATGCCGTCATTAGGCCGTAAACGAACATAAGTGGTGGTAACGACGTCGCCCAATTGCGAACGGGCGTCCCAAACGAAAGTGTGGGGCGTACCGCCGGAAGAAGCGGGCAAGCCGGAAACTCCGCTATGGGCCGGATCGGTGGTGGAGGCGGTCATAGTCACCGCGTCGGCAAAGGTGCCGGATAAGGAATACTCATAAGCCGTCAAACTGGATATATCGTCTTCCGCGTCTTGCAAATTATAATTGACATGGACATAACCATAAGTTGTGTCTTGCGCCGGCGCCACAGATTGCACCTGGGGTCGCTGATTTTGCGTGTAAGTAATGGTGATATTATCCAAAATCACCTGCTGAGTGCCATCGCTCGACAAGTAAGCGCGCCATTTTATTTGATTGGTAGAAGTGGTGAATTTAGAAATATTGGCGTTAACATCGGTTGCTGTATTATAATCAGTCGTTAAGGTGGTGGTCGCCCAAGCTGAGCCGTTGTAATATTGCCAATTAGACCCGTCATCAGCTGACAATTGATAATAAATTTCTCCGCCGTTTTTAGTCGCTGTTTCCACGAAAGAATTCCAACTTACCGTCTTGAGCATCGTCAATGAGGCGACTGGAGTAGTTGTTGGCTTATCGGAAGCATAAGCATGAGTGGTTTTCGACCAATCCAACTGGATATTGTCAAAACCAACCGTATAAGGACCAATATTAGAACCGCCGGTTTCCAGCCAAACAGCTAACTTAAGATAATAAGTGCCAATAGCCGTTACCTTGGAAGAAACATCCAAATTGCTGACCGAAGTCCAACCTTGGGTAGCGGTTATTTCTCCCGACGACCAGACCTCTTGGCCGATAGTCGGCGCGCCGGTGCCAGTATCAATAAAAGCGTAAACCTTAAAGGTTATGGGCGGATTGGGAGTAGAATCATAAGCTGTAACATGATAATCAAAACTTACAGTTGCTGTCGGATCGGTAACAGTGGTGGTAAAGCCCTGCCGCCAATAACCGCCTAATTCATCATCTTTGCCGGACGGCGCGCTGATATTTACCCAGCCGCCGGGATTGCCGCCAGTCGTAATCCTAGCTCCGGTAATATTAACCTCGCCCCCTCCCTGGCCCCAATCGGCATAAGTCCAACCGGTGGTATCGCTGTCAAAACCGGGGTTGGTGATGTTGCCACTATCGGTCGTACCATTATCTTTTAATTGAGCTACCCCGCCGGTTACCTCAATTTTGGCAGGGTCATAAGTGTAATCGCCGGCGTTGTCAAAAGTCCAATCCTGCGTGTCGGCCAAAATCTGAATTGCGCCCAAAAAAATAAAAGATAAGATGCCGACGACCAAAATTTTCAAAACAAACAGGCCTCCCGCGCCGCCTGCAGTGGCCAAACTGATGCGCCGCCTGACGGTGTAAACCCGCAGAGGCTTAACGGCTTTCTGCCGGCTGGGAAAAATCATTCCTTGCTCTTGCAATCGGTCCGGCGGAACCAACAGGTACATGGGCAAGGAGACAACGGCAAACACGACTTCTATCGCCAATAATTCTACGGCTAAAGGCAGGACTCTGTACCATTGTCCGGTTTTAACGACTTTTTGACGCAAACCGAAAACATAGCCGGAATAAGAAAAAAATAGATTTAGCCAGCGCTTAGACATAGCTAAAGAGTTAATATGGTTAAGAAAATTCCTAATAAGATGATAATAATCACCGACCAATTGGCCAAGGAATCAATATTCTTGGCGATTAAATCAAACCAAGTGGAAGTTACTTTGAAATATTGGGTCGGCGCAGTCTCGCTCCTGGTCCCCTGCTGTTGATTGTAACTAAAAACCAGCACCGAATGATTGCCCTCGCTTAAACGAAAATTGCTTTGCAGTTGTTCTATCCGCCAGTTGCCGGCTGAATCCGCATCGGCCGTATAAACCGCCGTCTGCTGATCCGACAACAATAAAACAACCGTAGCCAGCGGTTGTCCAACGCCTGAGAAGACGTAATTGCCTCCCCTGATTTTTTTGACTTGTCGCAATTCCGGCCTCGCCATAGTGTTTACTACGCGAGCCGTCTGGATTCCCGTATCAGCGGCCACCAATTCCTGTTGCGTAATGTCGGCCGGCTGTAAATCGCCTACCGAATAAAGTTGCAAGGGACCGAAAACGGTCGGTGTCAAAACAATAATCAATAATTTTGCCAGCCAAACCAAAGCGATAACGCCAACGCCGGTAACTGTTAGGATGCGGCGTAAATTATAATCAAAATTCACTTGGGCATAAGACCCTTGGTCGGCGAAATAAGCCGTAACGTCGCGAGACTTCAAGGTCAGATATAACGGAAGAGAGGTCACGGCTAAAAATATCTCCCAGAAAAAAAGTAGGAAAATATTATAAACTGCCTCCAACCCAGTTTGCCCTACGATAAGTTGTTTGCGATTATAGATGCGGTTGGTTAAAAGCAATACGAGATTTAACCATTTATTCTTCATCTATTGTAGTATTTAAGTGCTTAAAATTTTCTCAACCTTGTCTTTTAAGACGGATAAGTCCGTATCAGCCTTAATAAAATAATCCCTGGCGCCCAAATCCTTGGCTTTCTTAATATCTTCTTCATCGCCCAAATTAGACAAAACGATTACCGGCGTGGCTCGTAAATTAGTATTGGCCTTAATATTCTTAAGAAACTCAAAACCGTTCATTTTCGGCAATAACAGATCAAGCAAAACAACATTCGGCTTGGTTCTTTCCGCCATGTGCAGGGCGGTTTCACCGTCAGTGGCGGTAGCGATAGTAAAGCCGCCTTCATGAAAAACCAGATACAGCGCTCTTAATAGAATTTCATCGTCTTCAACTATCAAAACTATTTTTGTTCCTTCTTTCGCCATATTTTAATCTTTTAACGACTTTTTAATATAATCGATGATTTTTTTCATCTCCGTATTGGCTTTAATGAAATATTCTTCGGCGCCCAAGGCCTTAACCGATTTAACATCGCCAATCTCGTCAAGATTTGACAGGACGACAACGGGGATATTTTTTACTTTGTCATCGGCCTTCAACTCCTTAAGCACCGTAAAACCGTCAATGCCGGGAATAACCAAATCCAACAAAATCAGCTGAGGTAAGAATTTTTTGACCATGGCGACGGCATCATTGCCGTTATCCACCACCATGACCTCAAAGCCTTCGTTTTTTAAGCTTTCTGCCAACACTTTGGATAACAAAGAATCATCCTCCACAACCAGGACTTTTCGGGGTTGTTTTTTGGATTGACCTTTCTCTCCAAGGCCAAAAATGGTTTTTAGCATAATTTGATTAAGTTGCCCCCCAAATTAGTTAAATATAGTATACCACAATATTATACCATAAACAAAATAAATGCGCATCAAGCGCGCTTGATTGGCTAAACAATTTAATAAAGTTAAAAACAAGCCGCTTAATCGCGACTTGCCGGTTTTCTTTGGGCCAAAATCTGTTCCTCAGCTTAATATAGGCGTTTAACGCTCTGTCCGGCCCGTTTAAATCATCCAAAAACAATTTCCTGATCCAGGCCAAATCAATCTCGCCGCGCAAATACTTGGCATAAATCCTATCAGCCAAGCCATAACCCTGCTGATAGATAAAGAATTCCTCAAAATCAAGATCCTGGCCAAGCGTTTTAAGCAATATCCGCCGAATATCTTCTTTGGCTTTGCCGTTTAACAGTAGTAAATCGGGCAAATGTTCATACAGATTCTCCCAATCACTGCCCAATAGCCTGGCGCCTAACATTCCCAGCAATTCCACCAATACGCCCAAAGCCATATAATCCTTAACATTTCTTCTTTTATTTCCCACCTTGTAAGAAACGCCGGAAGACAAAAAATGGAAAGCGTGCGAAGATTCCTCCAGAATAGAATGATTGGTTGACTTAGGGCCGATGATTATTATTTGTTGTTTCAACAGATAATAACTTAGACCGCTGGCTATTCTAATTGCAAATTCTTCTTCTAAGGACCTGGGTAATGCCAGATCATTAAACTTGACAGTTTTGCCAATCCACCAAACCTCGGGGTAACAGCTTAACTCAATTGACAAAATTTCAGACAATTCCGAAAGCGCATCATAAACCAGTTCCTCAATCTGAGCCTGCCTGTCTCGCCATCTCATGCTTGTTACCCTCCCTCCCTTGGTAATGCTGTAAAGTGCTATTAAAAATTTAATTTTGGATGAACGTCTTGTCTATTCGAAGTTCCTAAACGATGTTAGAACCTTCTTTCAAGAAAATTCTTAAGAATTTTCCTAAATTCAAATTCCAAAAATCGAAATTTCAAGGCCGTGGCGGATCAAAGCGGGCAAAAAGGAAGGGG
>JBAZRV010000009.1:0-13335 GCA_041662745.1 Patescibacteria group bacterium
TTCAGAATTCTGGCTGATTTTAAGGAAAAAATAGAAATCCAAACTTCCAATAGCCCGCTGTGCGGGCGTGAAAAATTTGAAAAAAATTCTTTAAGTTTCGTATATTCGGGGTAGCGGGACTTGAACCCACGACCTCGCCGTCCCGAACGGCGCGCGCTACCAACTGCGCTATACCCCGAAGATTACTGTTTATTTATGATCTCGTATGCCGCAATGCCAAAGGCCACGGAAACATTAAGCGACTCCTTCATCCCCTTCATGGGGATATGTACTATGGCATCGCAACGATTCAATAATGCCGGCGAGACGCCGGCAACCTCATTGCCCACAATCAAAACCAAAGGAAACTTTGGTTTGAATACCTTAACATTCTGGCTGTCTTTTGTCAATTCCAGAGCCACAACCTTAAAACCCCGACGCTTGAGTTGTTCCACTGCGCGCCAGGGCTGTTTAACGTATTCCCAAGCCACTGTTTCCTCCGCGCCCAGGGCGACTTTCTTTACTCCTTTTTGTTCGGGAGTTCCGGTAATCCCGCCGAGCCAAACCTGGGCCACCCCCAAGGCGTCAGCCGTACGGAAAATTGACCCGACATTGTATAAGCTTCTAATATTATCACAAATAACATGGACTTCCTTTGACATAATTATAATCCGTTCAACTTAAATTCAGGCGCCCGAGGCTGTTTTGACTGGGGTTGTTTTAATATTGCAACACCGTCTTAACTTTCTTGAATTCTTTCTCGCGATGGAAAATTATCTTCTTGATGTTATAAGTGCCGTATTTGGGCGCCTCCACAAATCCCTGCATCGCCGCTTCGGCCAGCCAACCGGAATTCAGCCAATCCTTGAGCCATTCGCCCGTATAGCGAGGATCATCCTGATCAATGCCGGCGTTAATCAGCGTCAGCCATTTGCGATTGAACTTTTCCTGGCTGCCGATGGGCGGCGCCATAACAATCGGCAGGCCCAAAGCGCAATAAAAACATAATTCCGACGGCTTGGTCCACAAAATATCCGTCTCCCTTAAGATCTCGTTGAATTTTTTAAAATACTCCATTTTTCCCGATTCATGCAAAATATGGATGGACCGGTCAAATTCCCGGCAGAGTTTCAGTTGCTTGCAGGAATCGCGGAAAAATTTGGCTACTTCCTGATTGACGCCCGCCACTAAATTGACTCGCACCTGACCGTCTAAAAGCTGTTCGCGCAAACCCTCTATGATGGCGATGCCCAATTCGCGCTGTGCGCCGGCGCCACCGACGGCAAAAGTGATAGTCAACGGACGAGTGGCTTTGGTTTTCAAATTGTTACGGCCCAACTGCGCCACCAGGACTTTTTTGTACTGATTGATATAAACTTTTTGCGGATCCAAGATCGGCAGACGCCGACCCAGATCCTGGCGCAAAATACTCAAGCTCTTCCCAACGTTTTCCTCGGGCAACGGGAAGCCGGTGAAGATCACCCGCTCCGGCTTGACGCCGTACAACAACAAACGATCGGCCACGCGGCGGTTGGAAGCGAAATAAATAATCCGGCTTTTGCCCGGCTCCGGCGGCACCCAAGCGCGGGAAATGTCCGCATCGCATAAAATGCAATAGATTTCTGCCGGATAGTCAAAATATTCGGCCATCATGGCGGTGGCAAAAAAGGTCGTTACAAACGGCAATGGTTTGCGCGATAATTTTTTGATCAAATGCTTACCCCATTCGCCTTCCTTAAAAAACTTATAAATCTCTTTCAGTTGAACGGTGGATTTGGACAAATCGCGACGCGGATAAAAACTGGGGATTTCCTGCAACCGGTCATACAAATCAAACACGGCTTCGCCGACGATCGGCACCATCTTAAAACGGGAAACGAATTCATAAAATACCCGGCTGTTAGTCCAGATATATTTGTCTTTTTCCGGAATGCCCGGATAAGTATTGGCGGAAATTATGCCGCCCTCGGCAATATCCTTGAACGGATAAGCGGCGCGCTGATGGCCATAACCCATGTCTACTGTTACCACCCAGGCCTTGCGAGGCAGAGTTTTTGTTTTTTTAGTCGGCATATAACAATATTATAGCACATCAAAAACCCCGTTGGCGAGCCAAGCGGGGCTTTGAATTGACTTAATGACGGTAAAATTACAGAACAGCTTCCTTGGCAGCCTTGGCTACGCGGAACTTAACGACGGTCTTGGCCGGAATCTTAATGGATTCGCCGGTGGCCGGGTTGCGGCCCTCTCGGGCTTTGCGCTGGACTTTGACCAGCTTGCCGATGCCGGGGATAACGAATTCACCGCTCTTTTTCACTTCACTGTAAGCCATGGACACCATCTTGTCCATTAAATCCACGACCTGCTTCTTGGACAGCTCGGTGGCATCAGCCAAAGCGGCGATGATTTGGGATTTGGTCATCTTAGCCATAATCTTTGTTATTAGTTGTTTAATTATTTAAGTGCGGTCGCGGCGGCTCAGCGCCGGATTTATCCACATGCTTGAATTATAACGCAAAACCTTAAAAAAAGCCAATAAAATGTCAATGGCCGGTCTTATTTCATGGGTTGGGACTGTTGCCAAAGAAAATCGTAAATACTCTTGAAGCTGGCGACTATGGTCGGATGATGAACCGCGACTACGAAAGGCGGTTTGCCGGAAAACAACACCAAAAGCGACCCAACAAACCATAAAGAAGAAAGAAAATCTATTTTTTCCGGCATTTCCCTGATAACTATTCTTTGCCGCTGCAGTTTATCATTATCAATCAATTTATAAGTTCCCGCGGGGATCAATGTTTGAGTGGTGATATCCCGTTGTTTTTTTAATTCCAAAAGAATTTTATAATAATCATCGGAAAATACTTTCTGGTAATTGCCGACATGCGGGGCATCAATCGTATAAATCACAGACTTCTTAGGCAAACCGCTTAATAATTTCTCAATGAATATTTTAATGCTTTTTTGCGTATCATAGACATTGGCGAAGGGAAAAGCGGCTTCGCTGCGATATAAATCAGACAGGAATCCTTCCAGCTCTTCCGCCAAACGAATCTTACGGCCGAAAATTTCTTGCAAAGTCTTAGGCGATTCCGCCCAATAATAAGTCGTGCCCTTATACTTGTGGCTGGAAATATAACCGTCAACCAAAAGCTCTTCCAAAATGCTAATGACGGTCGTCCGCGGCAAATTGGCTTTTTTGGCAACACGCGAAGCCGGAGCTTCGCCTAATTCCGTCACCGACAAATAGGCGTTGATCTTATTGTCCGACAGGCCCAACTCACGCAAATTTTTTTTAATTGCTAACATAAACGCTTATTGCGGCGGCCATTGCTGTCGAAAATTTTCGACAGTAGCATGCCTAAATTATAGCTAAACTTAAATAAAAAACGATTAAGTCAAAAAATTTCCTCTTAAAATCCGACAAAAATTATGCCTCTTTGATATTCTTATAACACCAGAGCGACTGCTATGCTCTGTCTCAATTGTACCGTAAACATCGCACTTTAACAACCAAGAAAGGAGCTAATCATGCCTGCGCTTATAACTTTACCCGGGACTTATTCGCCGCCGACCTATGGACATTTTGATATTGCTTGCCGCGCCGCCGAATTATGGGGCAATCTGACTGTGGTTTGTTCGCGTAATGACGGCAAGAAAAACAATTGGTTTTCTGCTGAGGAATGCGTCCGGCTCTGGCGCGCCTATGATTTGCCAAAAAATGTCACGGTTACGACTTTAGAAAAAATGCTTGGGCAATCAACGGACTTTTCGCAATTAGTCATGACGCGCGGCATTCGCGATGATGCTGATTTCCAACATGAACACGAGGTTATGAAACTAAACTCCCGCGATTACGGCATTAATAATTATTTTTATTTAATGGCGCGGCCGGAGCTAAAAAATATTTCTTCTTCGTTGGCGCGTCAAGCGGCTCAAAAATTGGATTTTTCCAAGTTAGCCCAATGCGTTCCGCCTCGGATTGTCAGCTTGATGCTGGAACGGGCATTAAACATTAATCGCTTATTCTTAGTTACCGGTCGGCCCGGCTCCGGCAAATCCACCTGGCTGAAGGAATTGATTAAATCAGATCCTCAAGCCTATTGGATCAGCGGTGATGAAATCAGCCAACGTCTGCGTCCTCAAGTCGTTGCCGCTTTCCCCGGTGAAAACCTGTACCATTTAGCCGTAAAACAGGAAGAAAAAATATTAGCAATACTCAAAACCGCCTGGCTGGAAATTTTGGCCGATTTACTCCGGCAAGCCCCGCCTCAAACCAATGTCTACCTAGAAGTTGCCTATGGCTTAGAAGCTAACAAGCAACTATACCGTTTAGTGGGCGGACGGGTTATTAATGTTTATTGCCAATCAGCCGAAACCAATCGTCAACGAATCAAGGACCGTGGCACGCCGCAACATTTGCCCTTTGTAGATAAAATTCCCGATCGTGAAGAGGCGCTTAAGATTGCTCAAGCTAACGGATTGGAACTGATAGAGATTAACACCGATGGAAACCAAGAGGGCTTGGCGGCTCAAGCGCAGAGTTTTATCAATCGGAACATTAATAAAAACTAACTTGTAATCCAAGGAGGCTATATGGAAAACATTTTTGCCGGCCTGGTTCTCGGACATCTGACTGGCGATTATTTATTGCAAAACAAACGCATGGCTATCGCCAAATCATCTCCCGGTTGGCGCGGTCGGCTTTGGTGTTTGGCGCACTGCCTATTATACACTGCGACAGTAATGGTTTTTCTCGGTAGCGCCAGTCCCGCCGTAGCGCTTATTGTGTTTTTTAGCCACTGGCCGCTGGATCGTTGGTCACTGGCCGGAAAATGGTTAAAATTCATCGGCGCTCGCGATTTTATGACGGAATTCGCTTCAAGCGGACAATATCGCGACATCCATCTGCCTTTTGCCGTTTTGGTTTACGCGGTCGCCGACAATGCTCTGCATTTGATCTTAATGTGGCTGGGCCTGTCTTGGCTAATGTAGCACCTTTACCCCCGCAGTTGCTTGTGGGGGTTTTATTGACTTTCCGCAAAAATATGCTATAATTAATTATCGTCAAAACAGGCAAAAAGGACATTAAAATCAACCGACGGGAGGAATAGCAGTGAAAAACAAAATTTCGGCCATGACCGCTTTTCAATTAGGCCTGCTTCTGATCTTGATAATCATCCTGATCTGCTCCTTGGCCACCGGCCGAATGGAGAACATACTCCCATTAACTTTTTTCATCGCCATAACTGTCTACTTGTTATTTCTTGAAAGATGGCTCAACGGCCAAGGGATCTGCAACGGTTGGCAATATTTTGATCTGAACGATGGCAACGATCTGTCCGGGCTGATGCATTCGCCTCCTTGGCCGATAATCAAGAAAAAGATTGAATTGTTTAACCCGGCGATACTGCATAACATGAAAATTTCTCCTCCGGAAAAAACAGTCTGGCTGGCGCCGGGAGTATATGAATTGCTATCGTTTGCTGATAGTCTTTGGTGGGAAGACGAGGAAGGCAACTACGCTTTATCACCGACAGAACTGAGGGAATTGATTGATAGCGGCCAAGCCCGCCTATTAGAAGGAGAAGAATAATGCAAACAACACTGACAGAAAAAGACCAGGCTGAGTTGCTCAGCCAAGCTGAATTGGGGAAAAAATTATTCGGTAAAAAAATCAAGGCCAAATACTATCAGGGATCGGCTTTGCTTATCGGGGTGATCGCAATATTGGCGCTGGCGCCGTTAACTATCGTAACAGTCATTATTGCCGTTAACCAGCTCCAATGGTCGGTCGCTATCGGGCATACTGCCCTCCTTTGTCTGCTACTGATCATCGGCTATTGCTTTATGAGATTGTTTAATCAGGTGATATTTGAGTTGAAATGCTACAGGATTTTTTGGTGGGAAATGGAAGACGCGAAACAGTTAATCAATTCAGGCAAAGCCGTTCCGGACAATGATCCGCCGGGTGCTTCCAACGCCGCCGCTTAGCACTTTAAACAAAACCCCTTCGGTTAGCCGAAAGGGTTTTATTTTTATGCAATAACCGAATAATTTATCCGGAGCAAAACTGATCGTTTAATTCTTTCTGGATTGGCGGACGCGTTCCACTTCTGACAATAACTGCTTGCGCAACCTGATATTTGACGGCGTGATTTCCAAATATTCATCTTCCGCCATAACCTCCAACCCTCGTTCCAGTGATAATTCCCAGGGCGGAGTCAGCTTGATTGCCTCATCGGCTCCGCTGGAACGCATATTGGTTAAATTCTTGCCCTTAATCGGATTAACCGTCAAATCATTGCCTTTGGTCACATTGCCGATGACCTGGCCTTCGTAAACTTCCACGCTGCCGCCGACATACAATAAGCCGCGATTCTCCAGATTGGCCAAAGCATAACCGGCGGTTTTGCCGGTAGCCATGGAAATCATGCTGCCGACATCGCGTTTTTCCACGGCGCCGGCATACGGCTTAAAGCCGATAAAACGGGAACATAAGATGCCTTCACCGCGCGTATCCACGGTAAACTCCCCGCGATAACCCAAAAGTCCGCGAGTGGGCACTTCAAAAATAATCCTGGTCAGCGCGCCTTCGGTTTTCATATCTTTGATCAAGCCTTTGCGTTTGGACATTTTTTCAATTACCGTGCCGGAATAGTCGTTCGGGATATCAATAGTCACCTCTTCAAACGGCTCGGACTTGATGCCGTCAATATCCTTGATAATGACCTGGGGCTGAGAAACCGATAATTCATAGCCTTCGCGGCGCATATTCTCAAGCAAAATGGCGATGTGCAATTCGCCACGCCCGAAAACCTTAAAATATTCGGTAGAAGTAAAATCTATTTTCAAGCCGACATTGACTTCCAATTCCTTCTGCAATCTTTCTTTAATCTGCTTATTGGTGACATATTTGCCTTCACGGCCGGCAAACGGCGAACTGTTGACCAAAAAATTCAAGGCGATCGTCGGTTCGTCAATAGAGATGGCCGGCAAACTTTCTTGGCCGGCGTCACGGCAAATCGTATCGCCGATATAAATATCAGGCAAGCCGGCAACCATAACAATGTCGCCCGCTTCCGCTTCCGCCACTTCCTCGCGATTCAAACCGCGAAAAGTGAACAGTTTGGTGATTTTCCCGTCCATTACTGTGCCATCAGGCTTCTTAATCACCACATTATCGCCATTTTTTATCGTCCCCTCATAAACGCGAGAGATGGCCAGACGGCCCAGATAATCATCGTAAGCCAGATTAAACGGCTGAGCGCGCAACGGGCTGGCCGTGTCATTTTTAGCCGGTGGCACCTTAGCTATAATGGTCTCCAAAAGCGGAGTCAGATCGTGGTTAAGATCATCCAAATTAATCTTGGCAAAACCCTCGCGGGCGATGGCATAAACCACCGGAAACTCCAATTGTTCATCAGTAGCGCCCAAATCCAAAAATAATTCAAAAACTTCTTCTTGCACCATATCCGGCCGAGCCGCCGGCTTATCAATCTTATTGATAACTACGATCGGCTTAATGCCCAATTCCAATGATTTTTTCAAGACGAATCTGGTCTGAGGCATGGGGCCTTCCTGCGCGTCCACCACCAAAATAACCGAATCAATGGAACGCAAGACACGCTCAACTTCGGAACCGAAATCGGCGTGGCCCGGAGTATCCACGATATTAATCTTAGTGTCTTTGTAAAACAACGAACCGTTTTTGGAGTAAATCGTGATACCGCGTTCTTTTTCCAGGGCGTTTTGATCCATAGAAAAATCTTCGGCTACCATGCCGGTCTGTTTGAGTAATTTGTCGGTCAAAGCGGTTTTGCCATGATCAACGTGAGCGATAATTGCGATATTTCTAATTTCCATAGTTGCTTTATTATACAGTAAAATTTAACAAAAGTCAAGGATTTTGCCAAAATAAAAGGCATCGCCAAGAGGGCAATGCCGTAAAATGAGCTATTATTTCAATGCCGGAGTTGACACTGCCGGCAGGGAGGAAGTCCCGCACAAGGTGCAGCCGGAGCAAGGTTCTTCCGCTTCAGCCGGATCATCCTTTTTATCCGGTTTATTTTCTGGCTGCGATCGACCGGTCTTACCGTGGTGTTTGAGCATTTTCTCTAATTCCTGACGGCGCGGATCCCAATCAGGCAACCAGGTCATCCGTGGCAACCATTTTTCCGCTAATGACAGCCTTAGTCTCTGCGCTTCTTGGGACTGAATGAAACGCTTGCTCTCCTTAATGCCGTCAAGGCAATCAAGAAGCAACGTCAGAAGATCTTTTTGCCGCAATTCAACTTTCTCAACTAATTCTTTTTTTTCTAATTTGGCTGAGGCCAACCAAATACTGCGCTTGATAAAACTAATCAAAACATCAAAAATAATATGGCCGCTGCTTCCACTGTTTAATTCCTTTGGCAAAAATCCTATCTCTTTAAGCAAGACAAAGGCCTTGCGCCAATCACAGACAATCCGATTGCCTTCCTGGTCGCGTATTTCTATCAACCAACCCTCCGGCGCGCTTATGGATGATTTGACTTTGTCCACGTAGCGGAAAGACAACTTAATATTATTCGTTTGAACAAGCAAACTTCTAAATAACCGGCTGAGTCGTTGTCGGCAAGAGTTAAACCGTTGATCAGCGAACCAGCCGCCCAAAATTAATACGATATAAAAATGCTTTTCGGGTTTTATTTCCCTGATCGTCTGTTCAAGGCACCGATAAGTAGTCAAATAAAAACTCTCATCCGACAAGTCTTGGTTTCGTCTAATAATTAAAATATACCCGCGGATATTGCGCCGATAATATTCTTTCCAAAAACTAAGCGGTGGACCGAACAATATATAACTGATACCGATCACACAGACGCCGGTAAGCAACTTCCAACCAATGCCGGCGGCGAGATATGCCTGTCCAAGCGCCACAAACATCATGACAAACCCAAAACTAATAAAAATAACAGAAAGAAAAAATCTGCGTCCTCCGTGCGGTATGGGGGCGTAATTGGGGACCTGGGTTTCCGCTATCTTCTTTTGGACCATGTTCTGATCCTCCTATTGTTACCGACCCCGATTCAAAACAAAATCGGAGTGGGCAGCGCGATGAGTTGGCCTTGCGCCAACCGATCCGCCGAATTAACCGGAAATGCCTAACCTCACATTGGCTAAGTTTTCCGGTTCAAACGCAAATTGTAACGAGCTGTTTCGCTTAAATAACAAGCAAAAGCTTCATTCAAGCTTACCAAAAAACCGGCGCCATGTCAATGGTCTGACCTTACGCCGGCGGAAAATTGCCGATTAAGCCATCTTTTTGAATTTAACCGTAAAAATCGGTTCATATTCAATCTCGTATTCATCCTTGACTTTGACGGTTTCGCCCTTGACCAATTGATTCAAGGCGATGTCCGACAAAACGGTGTAATCCGATTCCAAATCTATTTTTAAATCATCTATCTTGGTCAACTCGGAGGATAATTGCGCTTTAACGTCGTTTTCAATTTTCTTTTTCCGATCTCTTAATTCTTTAAGTTCATCCGTGATTTTCTTATACTCCAGCAGATTAACCAAGGCATCGCGATAAACATCTTTGAGTTTCTTTTGTTCTTTCTTGGTTTCCCTGATACGGCTGAACACTTCCTGCAAGTTGGACATAATTAAATAAATGAAAAGTTAATAATTAATAAGCGATCTAAAACGACAGAAAAATTATTGAGCGATGGCCAACCAACCGGCGGATAATATTTTGGCCACGATGCTGTTTCTCTGTGGCAAGGACGCGGCATGCAATACTACGATTATCCGACCGTCTTTGGCAATGGCGGCATTGCGTTGCGCCTCCACCAAGTAACCGGTTTTGGAAGCAACCGGATCAAACGCCAACAGGGAATAATTGCGATTTGACACTCCGACATTACGCAATGATCCGTCAGCCTGTTCCACGGCAAAGGTATAATCAGTAAATCGAGTGGCTGAAGCTATGAGCTCAGTATCAAAAGCAACCTTGGCGATAACCGCAAACTCTTCAGCGGTAGAAATATTATCGGCCGACAAACCGGACATCTCTTCAAAATGAGTCTTAACCAAGCCCAATTCTTTGGCCTTATCGTTCATCTTCTTAACGAACTCTGCCCGGGTTAAACCGCTGTTATCGGCCAGAATCACCGCCGATTGATTGGAGGAAGCGGTCAGCATGGAAATCCATAAATCCATCATTCTAACCTTATCGCCGGCCTTCAAATTAACTTCGCTGGTGGAACCGCAGGGTTGCAAGGTGCAGGGATAATGTATCTCTTCCGGCGTGATCTCAATAATTTTATTCCAATCAATGCTCCGGTCTTTTAAGACTAGGGCGGTCATAACCTTTGACAGCGACGCTAAAGGCAAAATGGCTTGGCTATGATAACTGTTTTCATATTTCTTGCCATCGTAACTGACATAAGCGATGTCATTATAAAGCGGATCATAGGTGAATTGCGAATCATTCATCGGCACCTGGCGCAAACTGGCATCGGTGGCTCTCAGGCCGATGGTTTTGGAAGCGTCAAAAACCTTATTAAAGGTGGCGACGCGGTAGGCATAGCCGTTGCTTGGATTAATATAATATATTTCCGATCTCTGACTGTCTAAAAAGACGAATCTGCCGGAATATTTATTAAGGAAGGAGGCGGAAAGTTTTCTTTTGGCGGTGAACTTGGCGACGTCGGCCTTGGCGATATCTATTCCGACTCGGGCGATCACTTCATACAGTTCCACGTCATTTTCTACAATATAGCGCGACTTGCCATCGGGAGCGATATACCAAAAACGATTATTGGTCTTGGCTTGTATGGCTAAGCGGCCGGATAATTGCGCTGCGGTATAGCTCTTATATGCTACCACCGGCTTTTTGGCGGCGGCAAAAACACCTGACGGCATGATCATTGCCGTGGACAAGGTGAAAAATAAAATATATGAGATGATTTTTTTCATATCTGACAATCCTATTTTAACACAATCGCCTCAGCCGGGCAAATTTAGTCTTTACTGAATTAAAAAACCCCACCTTAACGGGGGTTTAAAAGTTCCATTCTATATCTTCCGGCGGCGGATAACGGGAATCGGTGGTTTCGGGAATTTTAGCCACGATAAAATCCTCTGCCAATTTCCTGTCGCGGGGGCTTAGATTAGACAAGACATATTCATGGCCTTTGTCGTACCGATCAAAAAAAGTCAAGGTGCTGGATTCGGCTAAAAACCAAGGCAGCCAAGACGAGTGAATCTTAAAGGGAACCCGGGAAGAGGAAACTTCGATATGAACCGTATGCAGCTCTCGCCACCTATAGACTCCCGTATCATTCCAGACGCCGGAAACAGTCAAATGATCAGGATATAATCCCAGCTGGCAAAAAGATTGTTTGATAATTCCGTCTAAAACCCAAAGAACAAACAGGGCCGTCAACCCATCAAGCAATAAATGATTTTCCGGCAAATAACCGTAAAAAATCAAAGTCAACCAAACTGCGGGGAAAAACATCAGCCACAAAAGCTTATTAGCCAACGTTTGCCAAGGCGGTTTAAGCTGCATGATTAATCCTCCTCTTGCCAAAAATGACGCCAAAGATCTGGCGTCATTTTAACACAAATAAATCTGATGTCAACCGCCTAATAGCCGGGCGGTATAATGCTGCCGGCGTCAAGATAATTAACTTCGGGTATGATTTGAATGCTGTCAATCGTCGGCAAATCCTGGGCCCAATTCATCTCAATCGTCCTGGTTTCCAATGATTCCAAACGGGTGATGGCGGCATAGTTGACGGCAACGATTGACCCCCGGCTATAAAGCAGGGCGATGGCGTTAACCTGCCAATAACCGTAGGAAGAGTCATTGGTGATATCAAAGCTTATTCGCGACGGTTCGCCGAGCTTGGCCGGGGGCGAATATTGTTCATTTTCAATAACAAAACGATCACGGGCGTTTTTTAGAGCGGAAAAATTCGCTATTTTCTGCCAACGAAAATTTTCAGCGGTAAAATTCGCTTGCGCGCTATCCGAACCGATGCCGATAAGATACTTATCGGCGCCGGGCAAAATGAAGCCGGAGCGAGCCGGGGAAGTTGAGCCATTGGCGTTTAAACGATAATCAAACAATCCCAGCCAATCAGTATTGGGATTTCTGGCTTCTACGGCTAGATCATAATGGCCGGAAGCGGCGGGCAACACTATCACTTCGGAAAATTTCAAGGGTTGGGGCCGGCTTTGATCCAGAATTACCTGAGCGGCTGAAGGCGAATGCAGCATATTGGCCGCTTCAGTATTCAAACGGTTAAAATCCAACAGGTAAGTGATTAAGCCGTATAAAGCGTAAAGCCAAAACAAAACAGCCACGGCGATCAAAAATATAATCAACGACCGGCGCAAAAATAATTTATTGGTAACATACCAATAACTCCACTTGAGTTGCTTGCTGGTCAATTCGCTTGAGGGAATAGACGGGATGTTTGCTTCTTCCATATATTTTTATTATACCATAAGCCAAAATAAAAGTGGAGATTTTATTCTCCGCTTTTGATCCTCGCCCATCGCCGCTCATTCTTGTTGTAATAAAGAATAAAAAGATTTTAATTCTTTATCCCCCGCTTCGGTTATCAGCCGGCCCAGCTCTGAAGTCAGTTGTTTTTGAGAGCGTGATTTCAGCTGCGGCCGCCAACCCAAATGCGACAGCAAATCATACGCGGCCCGATTAAATATCAAACGTTGCTGTTTGCCGTCTAAAGCTTCATTAAGCTGAACAAAAAAATTGTTCAATAAATAAAATAATTCCTGATCCGGCGACTGGCCGGGAGTCAAAAGATCAACTGTTTCCAGGTAGGCCAAAGCATAAACGGCCCGACTCGGCTCCCGATAAACCGCTTTAAAAACCCGGGCAATACTGGCGCCGGCCAAACGGAAAACCCCGCTGCCGGGCGCGGCCGTCAATCTGGTCAAGCAAAAAAACTCCAGATGCGACCGGAGTTTGGAGGTAATTTTCTTAGCGCCCTTGGCCACGACAATGATTTTGCCGGCGTCCCTGGTATAGGCCGTAACCGCCAGGTCATAATCGCCGCGAGGCGCTTGGCGCAAGATGTAGGCATCGGTTAAAAAAGTCATCGGTTGCTGTCCAAATATGATTGAAGCATGATCATAGCCGCCAAATCGTCATCCTTAGCGCCGGGACGCAATTTTTGCGCCTCCTGGGAGGAAAAACGTTCATCATGCAAAATTATCTCCGCCTGGGTGTGGTCGGCCAACTCTTCGCTAAAACGCCTGACATTTTCCGTTTGATTGGACGACTCGGCTCGAGTATTAATAGGCAGACCCACTACCACTCTGCCCGCATCTTCA
>JBAZRV010000010.1:0-13264 GCA_041662745.1 Patescibacteria group bacterium
GTCTACACCATTCTCGCGCCCAAACAGAAAGAATCGGTCTTCCAAGTCATCATGAAGAACTTCGAGGACGTCTTCGGCTGGACCAAACAGCTGAGCAATTAGCCCGAAACGGACGGAAACTTATTTGCAAATAAAAATAACAGCCACGGGACTGTTATTTTTATTATTTTGCGGAGAGAGGGGGATTTACTCGCTCACTCGGCGCCAAAAAGCGCCTCATTCACTTGTCCAAGGTAGCCGCCAAACGCTCTTGATGGTCGCGTTTGTCGTCGCTCAATTATTCGGCTCGGCTTCTGCCTCGCCTCATATCTCGCTCGCTACCTGTTCGAATCCGCCATTTTCAAACGGTATTTTTTTATGACGGTAAAAAACCGTCTTAAAAAAATATTTTCGGAGAGAGGGGGATTCGAACCCCCGAGGGCTTTGACACCCTACTCGCTTTCCAAGCGAGCGCACTCGACCACTATGCGATCTCTCCAGATAAAAGGATGCTCTTCATGGGGCATCCTGTTTTACTAACGCCGTTTAAGCCACCTCTTGAGTGAAATAAACCACGCTCCGACAGAACTAAATCCTACGGTGAGGGGGTAATCGGGCTGAGCCACATTGCCCTGCTTCCATTGTTGGACCTTACGGCTATGGCAATACGGGCACCTATTAGCAAAAAGACCGAGGGACTTAAAAAAACTGCCGCAACCATGGCAAGAAAACTGTTTCCTTTTTAAAAATCCCCTGCTCACGCCGATAGACAAAAGCGAACCGGCCAAGACTAATAAGCAAACAAAAATCGTTAGCGCATAAATCATGGAATTACCTCCGTCGCCGCAGACTTTGCGGATGTTTGAATTGGCGTTGTTTCCCCCGCCTGACTATAACATCACCTTTTCTGCGGCAATAAGGACAGACCGCGCCGAGGCGGACAGCAACCTTGAAACGCATATCGCAAAGCCAGCAATAAGCATCCAGCCTGGAATCGTGACTGTTCTTTTTCGCAACTTTACCCATGATTTTTCTCCCTGTCTCAAAAGACGTTGCGATTTAAAAAAAGTGCAAAAAGCGTAAATGTATTATACAGTAAAAAACTGAAAATGTCCAGCATAAAAAACCGCCCCGGTTAGCGGAGCGGTTTACCCTGATAGAATTATTTTAAGGCATCAATGGCGGCATTAAGCTCGGCGGCTTCTTTGGTTAAATCATTCTGCGCTTCATAACCGTTGCCGACACGAAAATACTTGCAACCCATGACAAACGTGGGAATTGATCCCTCGGGATTAAATTCCTGATAAACAGCTAAGGCCTCAGCCGGCACTTCAGTTTCTACGGCCGTGGTTAAAGTATTGTCTCCGGTGTCAACTTCCCAATGGTAGGCCTTGATCTTTCCGGCCTTAACCGCGTCAGCAACTACCTTGTCAAAGGTCGGCTTAACCCATTCGCAATGCGGGCACCAAGTGGTAGAGAATAAATAAACCACCGGCTTACCGCCTTCTTTACAAACAACAGCGTCTTTCTTTTCTAGGAAAGTTGAAATGCCGGCAGCGGTCGGCTTGATTGATTCCGGGGCGCTTCCGACGGGCTGAGTCGTCTGAGCCGTTTGATCAGTCAAAACATCTGTTTTAGCCGAATTAACGTTTTGTCCTTTAACCATGACTATTGCCATGATAATCATGCCAATAACGGCAATAACGGCAATGCCGGCAAAAAGCCCTAATAAAAATTGCTGATCTTTTAATAAACCTTTGTTTTCGCCTTCCATAAAATTAAAAATTATTTTTAGGTAATGATATTATAGCTTTTTATTAAACATAAAGCAACTATTTTATCCCTGGTTTCTGTTTATGCCAATCCGTGGCCAATTGGTATTGATGGCCGACGCGCAAAACAGTCTTCTCAGCAAAGCGCTTGCCTAATAACTGGATGCCCACGGGCAGATTGTCAGCCAGACCGGCGGGGATAGTCAAACCGCAAATGCCGGCCAACGAGGCGGGAATAGTAAAAACGTCGGCTAAATACATCTTCAGCGGATCATTGATATTCTCCCCCAACTTGAAAGCGGGGGTCGGCGCAACCGGGGTCAAAATAACATCAACCTGCTCAAACGCCTGATCAAAATCCTCACACACTAAAGTGCGGATTTGCATGGCCTTCTTGTAGTAAGCATCATAATAGCCGGCCGATAAAGCATAGGTGCCGATCATAATGCGACGCTTGACTTCGGAACCGAAACCCTCGGCGCGAGTGTTAATGTAGATATCCAACAGATCTCCGGATTGCTTGGACAGGCCATAACGAATGCCGTCGTAGCGCGCCATATTGGAAGATACCTCCGACGGGCAGATAATGTAATAGGCGGCCACGGCCAAATCCGTATGGGGCAAGGAAATATCAATAACTTCAGCGCCCAACTCCTCCAATTTTTTTGCGGCTTCAAGAACGCGATCGCGTACGCCCACATCCATACCCTCAACAAAATACTCTTTGGGCAACCCGATTTTCAATCCCTTGATATTCTTTTTGATTTCTTCCGGATAATTATCCACGCTGATATTGGGCGTGGTAGAATCTTTTTCATCGCGTCCGGCCAAGTATTTCATGATCAGCGCGATATCTTCAACGTTTTTACCAAACGGGCCAATAGTATCCAAAGATGAAGTCATGGCCATCGCGCCATAGCGGGAAACACGGCCGTAAGTCACCTTCAAGCCGGACACGCCACAAAACGAAGCGGGTTCGCGGATAGAGCCGCCGGTATCCGAGCCGAGCGCATAAAAACACATATCGGCAGAAACAGCCGCAGCCGAACCGCCCGATGAACCGCCGGGTACGCGATTCAAATCCCAGGGATTATGGGTCGGAAAAAAACCGGAATTTTCGGTTGATCCGCCCATGGCGAACTCATCCAAATTGGTTTTGCCCAAGATCACCGCGCCCTCATCGCGCAACTTTTTGACGGCAGTGGCATCAAACGGCGGAATATAATTCTCTAAAATTTTTGAAGCGGCCGTACTGCGCAATCCCTTAGTGCAAAATATATCCTTGATAGCTACGGGTATGCCGGCTAAGGGAGAAATACTGTCCTCCGTCTGCAATAATTTATCAGCGGCCTCGGCCTGCGCCAACGCCTCCTCTTCATTTAAAGTCAAAAAAGCTTTAATTTTTTCGTCTTGGTTTTTGATTCGCTCAAAACAAGCCGCGGTCAATTCCCGGCTGGTGAATTTCTTTTCTCTCAGGCCGGCAAAGGCTTCAAGCAGTGTTAGTTTATTTAAATCAGGCATAATATTGGCAAACAAAGCATTAACGTATAAAAACGCAAAATTACTTATTCTCAAATACCTTGGGGATCACGATATAGCCATCGCGGCTAACCGGTGCGCAAGCCACCAATTCCTCGCTGATGCCCGATTCAATAATGCGGTCTTCGCGACTGATATTGACCAATCCGGTTACCTGAGAAGTCGGCTCCACCGTCGAGGTGTCTACGGCCTGCAAAGCATCAACATATTCAAGAATTCCGGACAACTGTTCGGCGTATCGGGCCTTTTCTTGGGCCGTCAGATTAAGGCGCGCCAACTTGGCGATATGCTCTACTTGTTCTATGGTTAATTTCATAAATTTAGATACAAAAATATTACCACCGAAGCGGAAATAAATCAAGGCTGGAATAAACGCGTTTAAGCCTTCCGGCTAACCCGGCCGGCCGGCTTATCGGCCGCTTTCATTCTGACCGTAAAAGTCGTTCCCCGGCCTTCCTGGCTGTCAAAAGTCACAGAACTGCCGTCATGAGCCTCAATAATGCGTTTAACTATGAACAATCCCAAACCGGATCCGTCGGCATACATGTCTACGGCGTTTTTGGCACGGGAAAACTTATCAAACATTTTATCCTTATCCGCCTGCGGTATGCCGATGCCCGTATCTGCCACCTCCACCGCCAAGTAATCGCCGTCCTGTTTTAGGGATAGGGTTACCGATCCCTTGGCCGTATATTTAATGGCATTATCCACCAGATTATACAGCGCCTGTTCCAGAAAATCGGCGCTGGTCATGACCGGAGACAGTTTTTTTGGCGGTAAAACCAGATTAAGTTTCAATCCTTTACTGACCGCCAACTCATCAAGATCGCCGTGAATTGATTTCAAAATGTCTTCCAGTTGCATTGGTTTGGCCGTCAAAGGATCAATTTTAAACTCTTCGGTATCCACTTCGGAAGCGCGTAAAATATCGCCGATAATGACATTAAGCTTTTCCGCTTTATGATAAATATTATCAAAAAACTTTTTCTTTTCCGCCTCCGGCAATTTATCCATGGAACCGTCACGGAACATGGAAATCGTGCCCTTAATGACTGAGACCGGCGTTTTAAGCTGATGGCTGGCAATATCCAAGAACTCGGAACGCATTTCCAATAATTTCTGCAAGTGTTCGGCACGATGCAACAGTTCTTGCGTCTGTTCATCAACTTTTTTCTGTAATACTCTATTAAAATTTTTGGTTTCTTGGTAAAGCCGGGCATTATCAATGGCGACAGCCGCTTGCAATGAAAGCGTGAAAAGCAAATTAAGATCCTCTTCGGTATAGGGATCGCCGGAACCCTTAGCGCCCAAAACGATTATACCCATTAATTTCCCCGATTTCAGCAGAGGCAGGCACAAGGAAGCCTCAATATGATGCATTTCCTTTTCCAGGGCCAGCAAGGATTTTTTTTCCTTATCGGTTTTAGCATCCCGAGCCAAAAGGAATAATTCCTCTCGCACCAACGGTTTGGCTATTTGCTTCAAATATTTGGTAAAAAAACTGTCTTGCACCAAAGATATGCCGTTAGTAATATTGAAGCCGGTTACTTTGGCGATTCTATAATTGACTGCGGAGCCGTCATTCTCCGCCAAAAGCACGCCCGCCCTATCCAGCCCCATGGTTTTTTTAATGGTGCCAACTATTAGGTTTATTATCTTATCAAGATCATTATAGTAATTAAGTTCGCGAGTCAATCCGGATATGGTCTTCTGATAATCATAAAGGGAATAGAAAAAATATTTATTGACAAAATCAGAAAACAACCTATGAAAACTGAACATTAGCAAGACAAATAACGGCGCCACCACGATACCGGCCAAAATCGTATAATTGCTATATAGGCTGCCCCACAGATAGGGATAAACGATGATGATGACTGAATAGAAAAGATAAACAAAAATAGAATCGGCGCCGTAGACGACAAACCATCTGGCTATCACTCGCATATCCATTAACCGATATTTTAAAATAGCATAAGAAATAATGATAGTGAAAATCAATCCTGACAAATAAGAGAAAGGATAGATGCTGATGCCGTAAGCCGGAAGATAGGCGGTTGGACCGATAGTGAACAAAACCAAAAAGGCGATAAAAAAATACTTGATCTGATATTTAAGCAAGGCGGAATCAACTTTCTTGTAGTATCTGTAAACCTCAAAAAACCAAAAGACTACGTAAGAGCTGAAATAAACCAAGAAAAAATGATGGAATAATCTGGCTTTGGTGTGGACTCCCCACTTATAATAAAAAGCGTCAGCCACAAAATAATCGGTACGGCTGACGATTAAGAAAAATATTGATAAAAAATAAGCAAAAAACAACCAAAAATTAGCCTTGCGATTAGTCAGAGCTAAGCAGAAATGATACATGAATGCCGGAATAAACACTACCGATCCATAAATGAAACGATCCCAATAAATCGCTGACGTGATATCGTCGCGATTTAAAAACATCATAAAAGTGCCAAACAGCCAGAGAGAGATAACCAGGGCATGCAAAGCAAAAGTGAAATTCAAGCGGTTCTTGGGATTTCTTAATAATACTAACCCGCCAAGAATAAAAACGAAGATGGCGCTGATTAGCGGATATAATGTCGGCAAGCTCATCATTTTTTTGAAAAAATAATATTTACCACTCTAAATATTATAACACATTTATAAACTCTAAACAAAATCAGATGAAAAAGAGCCGTCTCCCGAAAGAGACGGCTCATAGAACGTGCTTGTCAGTTGACTGGTGGCAAGAAAAAACCAATTTCCTCCGCCGCCCGCCAAGTTTCATCCAGTCTTTGCAAGTCAACCGGACCGACTTCATGGAATTGCCACTCCTTGAAGGAGTGGATGAAGGTGCCGGCGTGACAGGCATAAGTGATGCCCGGCTTCAGCCTCATCGTAAAGTGGATATCAACTTTCTGAGGATCGTAGGCCAACAATCCGCCTTCAAAATGCTTGATATCCGGGCGCGCCCGAAAATCACGCTTTTTGAGAGGATTGGGCACGGCGAAATTCAGCACCACGGCATCATCCGGAATGTGTTTGTATAAATCTCTGCGGGAAGGAATGGCCTTACCCGTGATCCACAACTGGCATGACGACCCCCAGCTCAAGGAGTTTGTCCACTCCAATTTATCGGAACAGTCGCCCGCTTCCTTAGCGATGCTTTGAAACCGTTCCAAATCTTGAGTGTACATCAACACCCTGACTCCGCGCCGAGCCAAATCAATGGCCACGGCTCGACCGATCTTTGAAGTTGATCCGGTCAGGAAAACCGGTCCCTTGATTTGATACTTCTCAATCAGGGCCAGGGCCTGCCGAATAACCGTTGCCGCGGTCAAGGTATCGCCATGGACTATCCAAGCCCATAAACGGTCGGATAACTCCTTGACGATCCAAGATCCTCCGTCAGTTATCCTAATGTCTTTGATCAGAGCACCTAAGCCGATGACCTTGACTCCCTTTCTCTGAAGTTCAAGAACGGCGTCCAGGATTCGTTTCTTGATGCCGTTTCGGCGCGTCGGCAAAAAAAAGTGCCAACCGAAATTGCGCAACAGAACGGTCCGGCAGTCAATTTCTTCTCCGGCCGGCGTCTTAAACACAAATCTGTCAACCGTATCAAACGGCTTTTTTCCGACAAGATACTTCACCGACATCACCCAGCACATCGGGTAGAGCCAAAAAAACCAATAACGCCATTCCGGATGCCGGTGGAGGCAAGAGAATGGCCAAAGCAGCCAGTTCCAGCTTTCCACCCAGTGAGCCAAAAACGCCATTTTCCGTTCATTCGTTTCCATGGCTTATAACTCCTATGTTGTAACGTTTGTTGTAACGTTCAAGTGTTAAAACCGGCAACTTACCGATTAGTAATATAATATCATATTAGCGTTATTTTGTCAATAGAATTATCCACAGGCTACTACTTGACAAATTTTTTACATATGGTATAATGTAAACATGTTGGAACATTCAATCTAATAGCGTAGCAATACGCAAACCAAGAAGGATGAGAAAAATGAAAACTTTGCAAGAGATCACGATGCGTTTGCTGGGAGCAGTTGGTGGCGCGGTTTTCGGGTTGGTGGTCCTGGCCTATTTCTTTATTTCCGCCCTGGCGGACTACCGGAATTGCTGGCTGGGATGGAAAGACACGGCCAAGGGCTTGGCTGGCTGGGCGGTTTTCATTATCGCCGCCATCGGCTACTACCCCGTTATGGCTGTGGAACACGTAGTCAACGGCGACTAAACCGTCGGCGGATAAACATGCACCGAAGATCGGCGAGCATTCAGCTTGCCGATCTTTTTAATTTATTTTAAAAGCCGGCGTCCATTTATGAACGCCGGCGCAAAGATGCAAAGGACTCGGATTAGAACCTCCAGCTTCCGGAAAGGCCGAAAGTCAAGATCTCGGTTGACATTTTTCTTCCGGAAACCTCATTGCTTCCCCAGCCGTAACTAGTGGAAGCAATCAAGCTGAAATGCTTAGTCGGCGAATACTTGATCCGTCCACCGAGAGCCCAGCCATCAACGTCAGGCGTCATATAGTCAGCCGTCTTGGTAATGGCCTTGCTCATGTAAGTCACCCCGCCGCCGGCCGTTAACTTGTCGCTGAACTTATGGCTGGCGCCCAAATGAATGGCGATATTGTCCTGCCAATTCATGTTGACCGCTTTGGTAATCGGCAATTTATCAAAATTCACCATGGCTCGGTTCAAACTATTCCGACTATATCCGAAATAAGTTACTTGACCGACCAATAGCCAATCTTCCCGTGGCTGATAACCGACGGAAAAATCAACTTTTTCGGGGAACTTGAATTTCAAGTCAATGCCATCGCGTATTTTTAGCCCCAATAAACCGGCGGTGCAACGGCCTTCAAGTCTTACCGTAACCGGCGAAAGATAATTGACGCCGAACGCCAGTTTATCCGTCGCTTGATACATAGCGCCTGCTTGCCAGCCATAACCAAAACCCAAAGCCTTCAGGTTAACCCGAACCGGCAAAGGTATGCGACTTACATCAAACGGTCCGACCCAAGTCATCATGCCCATGGCAATAACCGGGCCAGCGCCGATTGACAAGCGATCAGTCAGCTGCTTGGAAATAAATGGCTTGATATAGGTTCCGGACACAAGCGTCTGAGAATCCATGCCGTACCAAATATTCTTGAAGCTGGCGCCCAGGCCGTAGTTGGTGTGGATGTCCACGCCCCAGACGGTTGACTCGTCAATCCTCTCGGCATAAGAAACCGCCGGCAGGACATGAGCCATATTCTTGGAAGTAAACTTTTTGCCGCGCTTATCCTCATAAGTGAATTTGGGGACCATGACTTCGGTCCCCACCTCAACCAAGCGCTTGCCATTCAATTGCAACTTACTCCCCAGATTATGGGGAAACCACATTCCCGACGGATCGGATCCCAGTCCGATATCGGTCGTGCCGGTCGCCGCCACGCGACTCAAGCCGCCAGCAAACGCCGACTGATCAAGACACAAAAAAATAGCAAAGACAACCGCGATAATAACGCTTTTCTTCATCTCAGTTCTCCTCATTTTTATCCCCAAGGGGATGATCTTATGTACTAAAGGCATTCAAACAACATAGTTTATGCCAATATATAATTATATCATATCAGTGATATTTTGTCAAGACAATTATCCACAACTAAAAATCGTCGCAATAAGCGACGATTTTTCTAACATTTTAATTATTATTTTGATTTAAACCAGCTTTTAACCTTCTGCCAACCGCGCCGGATAATCCCTTCACCCGTCTCGGATGAAGCCGTTGAAGAAATGTATTCTCCCACCTGATTCTCTTTGATTGAGGACTTTAAAACATCATGCGCCCTCTGCCTGATACCGGCATACTCGGGCAAAGAGGCGGCATTGGCCTTAAAAGCGGCCTCGGATTTTTGTTCCAAATCCTTACCTCGCAAAGATAAGAAATCAGGATGTTCCCCATCCCCTTTTAGTGTCGGGGCTTTAACATGCTCCATCATTAAATCCAAGGCTTGCTCCATGTCCGATCCTTCGTACAGATCCTTTCCCTCCCTAATCGGTTGAACTTTCTTAACAACTTTTTCCAGCTGGCTTATATTGAAACTATGCTCCACCGCCTGCGTTAGGTATTGCAATTTATATTCCTCAAATTTTTCCCGATGCCGGTTGTATCTCTCGGCCAACAGCCCCTTGACAATCTCTCTGACTTTTTGCCTTAGCTGCAAATCACGGCCGCGGGTGATTAAATCGGTTTTTTCGCCCAAAACTTTCCTTTCCGTTTCGTAGGCCCCGCTGATTGAGCCCAAAACTATCTTATCCAAATTATCCTTCAGGTATTTTTCCGCTTCAGCAATTTTCCCGACAATATATTCCGGCGGAAAAAAATCCTTAGAACCCTGAATGCCCTTGGTTTTAGAAACGGCCTGGCGTAAATCCTCTAACGATTTCGCTTCGTCAATTGCCTTTTTTAATTTCTCTAATTTTTTACTATTTTCATATTGAGACAACTTCTCCTCATAGGCCTCATCGTCTAAAAAGGACTCACCGCCGAATTCCTGATCTATTATCGGCTCATCTACTTCTTGGCTGGTGAACGGTTTAGATTCCTGATTTTTGTTCCTAATCATATGATTATAGATTAAACGCCAAAAGGCATAAAAACTAAACAAATAGCGGAACTGGACTTGAAACTAAATTGGTTTTAATATTTACTAGCACGGGGTGAAGGAATTACGCGCTCACTCGGCGCCAAAAAGCGCCTCGTTCACTTGTCCAGGGTCAGCGCCAATCATTATCAATGATTGGCGACGCTCGACTGCTCTTTTCGCCTTCCGGCTCAAAGCTTGTCTCGCTTCTGACCTGTTCGATTCTCGCCCCGATATTAAATATTTAAAACCAACTTGATAATTGGTTTTAATATTTACTAGCACGAATTGCTGGATTAGAATGGAACCCGTTTATCCGTTTAATCCGTAATGTTAATTGGTTTTTTACTGACTTTGATTTTGACAGATTCTACGCCACAATCTAATAAAGAATTACTGCTTTTTTAGCCAAGAGTATACTTATGTGATTCTTACCAGACATGACCAGTTTAAGGCGATTAAAAGACACTAGATGAACAAGATGACCTCTTAATGGTTTAGATTGCCCCTAACTTACTGGCTGAGTATAATTATTTTGGCTATTAGATGAATAGGATTGGGAAAATGCCAGATAACCCATTAATATTAAATTTAACGGAGCAACTATCATTAGAAGTCCAAGCCATTTGGATTTACCTAGTTTTTCAGTTATATCCATCCATGGAACAAGGGCGACTATAATGTTAGCTATAGGAACAAACATTAGTAGGAACCACCAATACGGTCTGCCTGCGCATTTCAATATTAAGAAAAGATTAGCGATTGGCACCCAAGCCATCCAAAGACCATTAATTACTAATTTTTTAGCGATAAATTGCAGGCATAGGGCACAATAAACATATAGCAGAAGAAAAAGAATAATAATTATGACAACGAAATATCCACCAAAATCAGATATAATCGTATTAGCTAAGGCGTTAAATGAGCTGGTAGTATTTATTGGTTCAACTACTGCTGGCACTATAATGTCGGTAGCCGTTGAATTTATGATATCAGCCGTAGGCGTAGCCACTAAATTATTAATATCATCGGTGCTGGAAATTGGAGTATTTCCAGCCGATGCCATCTGACCTGCCAATACTACTTGCGTTGGTGTAAATTTTCCATCGCCAACTGGATTAAAGCCGCCATAAATCTCAGTCATATCGCCATAACCATCGCCATCAGTGTCAAATTTATTCGGATCAGTGCCCCATTTGGCTTCATTAACATCAAGTAAACCATCACCATCAGTGTCAATTAGGTTGCCGACTGACATGCAAATAGATGCGCAACTGTTGCTTTGACATGGCGTAATCTTTTCCCATTTGCAATCTTTAGTTAAAAATGCAATGCCAGTTTTTCCCTCGGGAGTTTTGTGGCAATAATATCCGTCGCTTTTCTCACAACTCTTAGTGCAATAAGCATGGCCATACGTGTCGGGTAAAATCTCGCATAAACCTGGACACTTAATATCCTCACTTGCGACAGTGCCATTTGGTAGGCAATATCTTTCTGTTATCGTCTGTGGTTCAAGTCCGCAAGTATCTGATATATTTTCTATTTTGCCGTTAATTGTGATGATTCCAGCTTTAAAAATATCCTTGCCTCCGTCGGAATCAGTACAAGTACTACCACTTCCACCACTAGCCGTCTTGATACAAGCGCCATTAAGACAGCCATTCGGACACTTATATGGGGTTATTTTAATTGTATAATTGCCTGATGAATTTTTACCACAGCTCGTTTCACTGACAGTGCTCTTGTCTGTGCAGGCATCGGCGCCAGTCGCCTGTTCGCCATTGCCTTTAGCAGAAACTGTGCCTTTGACAAAATAATCCGTTCCGCCATCCGTGTCCGTGCATGTATAGGGAGTACTATCCTCAATACAGGCTCCATCCTTACAACCGACATAACAAGAGTATGAACTTTCGGCTGCGCCAAATCCGCTACCGATTTCAGCCGCGGATTTTATTGTGCAATCCGTATCCTGAAAGCCGACATGGTTATTGTCAATACAAACCATTTTCATCTCACAAGTGGCGGCCAGAGCACTGGAGCACAGCAAAAAAATACTTATACTGGCAATAATAATTTTTTTCATAGTTGTTAAATTAATTTGGCTTATAAGCCGACATATATAAAACAAACGATAAAGTAGATAAAAATACTAATGCCAATTTCAATTCTTCTGATGTAAAAGCTGGATTATTTTCAGGAAAAATCGGCCACCTTACTTTCTTTTCTGATGTTAAATTTTTGAAAAAATCAATTAAAGTATTGTCGTCTTGGTTTTCATTGATATTCTCAAATAATTTAATATCTAAGCCATTTATAGCATATGACCACGCTGGGTGATAAGAATAAGCCTGATTAATATTATTAGCGTTATCCGTGATGCTCCAAAATGCGTTTCCAATGATTGCGGGCAAGAAGAAATTGCCAGTGATTTTTCCGATTAATTCCATACTGCCATTAAGCACTAAGTGTTTAGGAATATCCACAGTCGCCATCTTTGTATTATTTTTTATAAATTCAACTATGCCATTACTTATATTTGCCTGAATGCTGTTATTTGATCCGTCTTTCAATAAAAATGAACCATTCAATGATTTACCGCTATTATCAAGAAAACGATATTTTAACTTAAGATGACTCAAGCCAGCGATATTTTGACCGTCATAATAACAGCATATAGCATCAATATTGACATCTAATAATAATCTACTTGCTTTTGTTATTTGAGCGATATCAAGTAGTCCAGTTTTGTCGAGAATATTACCTTTCAATAAATTTGTTTTTCCAGAAATAATACTATCTACTCTTGGGATAATGCTGTTTGTCGATTTCTTTAAGGTGCGACCAACCTTGCCCATCCAAATAAATTGGCGAATAATTATTGCCGCAACTGCAAGCCAGACTAATGAAAATGCAATCAAAAAAAGTATTTCTCCAGTAGACATAATTATTAATTATTTTAGAAACTAAGTAGAATTACTAATTTTATTATAGCAGAAATAACTGAATAACCAAAATCTAAGGGCTAACTCAGCCAAAATAAGCCAAGTTAGCCCTTATTTTATTAGATCGCCGCTTGACATTGCCTGATTCTATTAAAAGCCAAACAGCCAGAGCAAAAGAATTTATCTGGCTTCTTTAGATTTGGATAATCTCGGTACATTTTCGGTCGAATAAACAGTCTGTGGCAGTTGGCGCATTCCCAGACGAGAGACTGTAAAATATTATGTGTAAATGGTATCTTGGGATGTAGGACGATTGGCGTCCTGCCTAACCCAAGATCCTATGCCTAAAACAAAAAGAAGGCCGGCTGTCGATGAGCCGGCGAATGAGTTGG